>JAHFRE010000368.1 GCA_023258955.1 Sterolibacterium sp. | reverse complement strand
GGCCCAGGTCGATGCCGATGAGGCCGAAGACGATGCCGTTGGCGGCCAGCGAGAAGGCCACCGGGAAGCCGGCGAGCAGGAACACGATCAGCGCCCCGAACATGATGGGCGCCATGTTGGCAATCAGGAATTCGCTCATGGCGTCACTCCGCGCGCCGTTCTGGCGATTTCCTCGGCCAGTTCTTCCTCGGCGCTCTTGCCATGCTTGTCGGTGGGGTCGGGAATCAGGTCGCGCAGGAAGGCGACGCGCTTGATCAGCTCGGAGATGCCCTGCAGGCCCAGCAGAAAGAAGCCCACCGGCAGCAGCAGCTTGGCCGGCCAGCGGATCAGGCCGCCGGCGTTGGCCGACATCTCGCCGCCGTTGTAGGCAACCATGAAGAAGGGCCAGCCGGTGTAGAGAAACAGAGCCACCATGGGGAAGAAGAAGCAGGTGAAGCCGACGATGTCGATCCAGGCGCGGGTCTTGGCCGAGAGATGGCCGGAGATGACGTCGATGCGCACGTGCTCGTTGCGCAACAGGGTGTAGCCCGAGCAGAGCAGGAACACCGCCGAGAACAGATACCACTGGATCTCCAGCAACGAATTGGAGCTCCAATTGACCGAATAGCGCACCGTGGCGTTGGCGGCGCTGATCACCGCCATGAACAGCACCAGCCAGGTGGTCAGGTGGCCGACGCGTTCGCTGATGCCGTCGATGAAGCGCGAGATGCGCAGCAAGAACTCCATGGGACGTCTCCTCGGGCAGTGGCCTCTGGCGGAGCCAGGCGCGGCCGCCGGTGGCGGCACTATGCGACCGATTCTACAGAACATTGTTGCGGCCGGCATGGTGATAAAATCCTTCTTCGCCAATTTCCCGTTCGCTCGCCATGTTTTCCAAAAAAAATACCCTGGCCAAGGTCGATCCCGAGTTGTGGCAGGCGGTGGAAGCAGAGAATCGCCGCCAGGAAGACCACATCGAATTGATCGCCTCCGAGAACTACGTCTCCTACGCGGTGCTCGAAGCGCAGGGTTCGCAGCTGACCAACAAGTACGCCGAAGGCTATCCGGGCAAGCGCTACTACGGCGGCTGTGAGTACGTCGATCTGGCCGAACAACTGGCCATCGACCGGGTCAAGAAGCTGTTCGGCGCCGAGTACGCCAACGTCCAGCCCCACTCCGGCTCGCAGGCCAACCAGGCGGTGTACTTCTCGGTGCTCGCCCCCGGCGACGTGATCCTCGGCATGTCGCTGGCCCACGGCGGCCACTTGACCCACGGCGCCAGCGTGAACATCTCGGGCAAGCTGTTCAAGGCCGTTGCCTACGGCCTGCACCCAGAGACGGAGGAGATCGACTACGAGGAGCTAGCGCGGTTGGCGAAAGCGCACAAGCCGAAGATGATCGTCGCCGGCGCCTCGGCCTATTCGCTCAAGATAGACTTCAAGCGCTTTCGCGAAATCGCCGACAGCGTCGGCGCCTACCTGATGGTGGACATGGCGCACTACGCGGGCCTGGTCGCCGCCGGCTTCTACCCGAACCCTGTGCCGCTCGCCGACTTCGTCACCAGCACCACCCACAAGACGCTGCGCGGACCGCGCGGCGGCTTGATCCTGGCCAAGTCGGCGCACGAAAAGGTCCTCAACTCGGCGATCTTTCCCAGCCTGCAAGGTGGGCCGCTGATGCACGTGATCGCCGCCAAGGCGGTCGCCTTCAAGGAAGCGGCGTCGCCGCAGTTCCGTGTGTACCAGGAGCAGGTGATCGACAACGCCCTGGTGATGGCCAAGGTGCTCAGCGCGCGCGGCCTGCGCATCGTCTCCGGGCGGACCGAGTCGCACATGTTCCTGGTCGACCTGCGCGGCAAGAACATCACCGGCAAGGACGCCGAAGCCGCGCTCGGTCGGGTCCACATCACGGTCAACAAGAACGCCATCCCTGACGATCCGCAGAAGCCATTCGTCACCAGCGGCATCCGCGTCGGCACCCCGGCGATGACCACCCGCGGCTTCACCGAGATCGAGGCCGAAGCGGTGGCCAACCTGATCGCCGATCTGCTCGACGCACCCGCCGATGCGAAGGTGATCGCGGCGACCCAGGTCGAGGTCGCCCAACTGTGCAAGAAGTTTCCTGTCTATGGCGGCTGAGCCGCCGCGACGATGAAGTGTCCCTACTGCGCCGAGCCGAGCACCCAGGTCGTTGACACCCGCGAGAACGAGGACGGCGACACGGTGCGGCGGCGGCGGCGTTGTCTGTCCTGCGACAAGCGCTTCACCACCTACGAGCGGGTCGAGCTGCAATTGCCGCTGGTGGTGAAGAAGAACGGCAGCCGCACCGAGTACGACCGCGAAAAGGTGCTGGGGAGCATGATGCTGGCTCTGCGCAAGCGGCCGGTGACCACCGAGAGCATAGACGCCGCCATCGACCGCATCGAGGAAAAGCTGGTGACCATGGGCGAGCGCGAGGTGGCTAGCGACCGGATCGGCGAACTGGTGATGCGCGAATTGAAGAAGCTCGACAAGATCGCCTACATTCGCTTCTCCTCGGTCTATCGCAACTTCGAAGACGTCGAGGAGTTCTCCGAGGCCATCCGCGAAGTGAAGAAGCCGCGGCCGAGCCGCTCGCGGAGTTCGACGTGAAGCCGCCGCCCGCAGGCGCGGCCTGAGATCGTCGCCAGCGGCAACGCCATGGACTGGAGCAGCGCGGATCGGGAGTTCATGGGGCGGGCGCTGGCCCAGGCGCAGCGCGCCTTGTATACCACGACGCCGAATCCGCGCGTCGGCTGCGTCCTGGTGCAAGCCGGCTCGGTGATCGGCGAAGGCCACACCCAGCCGGCCGGACGCAACCACGCCGAGATCGAGGCGCTCGAGGACG
>JAHFRE010000367.1 GCA_023258955.1 Sterolibacterium sp. | reverse complement strand
ACGCCGCCCTCGAACAGGCACAAGTGCTTGCCATGATTGAGAAAGAGGTCGAAAGACTACCGCCGCGTCAACGCCAGGCCTTCCTCATGCGTTACTGGGAAGACATGGACATCGCCGAGACCGCGGCAGCGATGGGCTGCACCGAGGGCAGCGTCAAGACGCATTGTTCGCGGGCGACGCACACACTGGCCGCAGCGCTGAAGGCAAAAGGGGTCACTTTATGAACAATCACGACGAGTTTCAATTCGCGCTCAAGGTGGCCCAGGTCCTCGACAGCGGCGCCCAGAACCTGCCCCGGCGCACGCGCGATCGCTTGGTCTCGGCGCGCCGGCAGGCTTTGGACAAGCAGCGGGTGGCGGTCGCCGGGTTGAGTCTGGCGGCGATCGGCCATTACGCGAGCGACGTCCTGCTGCCACAGGCGCGCATGCTGGCTACCTTGTCGGCACTCGTCCTCGGCGTAGTTGGCACCTACTATTGGAACAATTTTCAGCAAGCGGCAGAAAACGCGGAGATCGACAGCGCCCTGCTGGCCGACGAACTGCCGATCAACGCCTACCTCGACCACGGCTTTCGCGCATGGCTAGAACGTCCCTCGCAGGCGCCGCAGGAATAGCGCTGTTTCTGGCGCTCGCGTCGCCCGCAGGGGCCGTCGTTACCCCGCTCAAACAACCCAATTGGGTGGAACTGAAGCCGGGCGAGCGGGAGATACTGGCACCGCTGTCCGCAGAATGGGACAAGCTCGAATCCTTTCGCCGCAAGAAATGGCTGGGCATCGCCCAGCGCTACCCGGCCATGTCGGCGGAGGAACAGCAGCGCTTGCAGAAACGCATGCAGGCCTGGGTCAAGCTGACCCCCGAGGAGCGCACGCAAGCGCGCGAACGCTACAAGACCTTGCAGAAAGCACCGCCCGAGCAGAAACAGGCCATCAAGCAAAAGTGGCAGGAGTACAAAGACCTGCCCGAGGTTGAGAAGGAAAAACTGAAGCAGAGCGCCGCCAAGGGCCAGCCCAAGTCGGCGGCTGGGAAGAGGAAAGCGCCCGTGGCGCCAGCGGCGAAGGTCGCCAGCCCGCCCGTCGCCACACCCGCCGCACCGGCCGCACCCGCCGCACCGGTATCGCCCCAGTAGGTCTGCCGATGGACCACGGTTCGCTGGCGGCGAGCATCGGCCGTCGACTCGCCAGCCTGACCTACGAGTGTCTGCTCCTCATCGCTGTGCTGGCCGTCGCCTGGTTGCTTCCCCACGCGCTGCTGGGCATGGTCTGGCAGCGGCAGGCGCCCGCCGGGGTCGTCTGGCTGCACTTCCTGATCGTGCCGGGCGTCTATTTCACCTGGCTGCACCGCCACGGCGGCCAGACCCTGGCCATGCAAACCTGGAAACTCAAGCTGGTCGATGCCAGGACGGGTGGTCGCGTCTCGCTCGGTCAGGCCTGGCTGCGCTACGCCCTGGCCTGGACTTCCCTGCTGGGTTGCGGTCTGGGCTTCTGCTGGGCGCTGGTCGATCGTGACCGGCAATTCCTGCACGATCGTCTCGCCGGAACCCGGGTGGTTAGCGCCTTTCCACCCACCAGATCATCCCCGCCGCCAGCAGCAGGAACATCGCGCTGGGCGTGATCGCCGAATAGAAGGGCGTCCAGCTGTTGATCACGCCCAGGCTGGAAAACAGACCATTGAGCATGTGGAAGGTGATGCCGAGCATGATGCCGGCGAAGACCTTGATGCTCACCGCGCCCATGCGATCCTGCGCGTAGGCGAAGGGCAGGGCCAGCGCCATCATCACCAGCACGGCGAAGGGATAGATCAGCTTCTTCCACAGGGCGATGACGTAGCGCTGGGCCGCCTGCTGATTCTCTTCGAGATGGCGGACGTAGAGGAAGAGATTGACGAAGGACATGCGTTCGGGGACCACCAACAGCACCGAGAGGATGTCGGGGTTGAGCGCCGAATGCCAGATCATCTCCGCCTGGCGGGTGACGGTGGCGCCGTCGTCGCCGAACTCGGTGCGCACCACCCCGGTCAGGCGCCAGCGCTCGGGCGGCAGGTACTCCCCGGCCTGGGCCTCGGAGATGAAGCGCAGGCGGTGTTGCGCGTCGAAGTCGTAGATGCGCACGCCGCGCAGCCGCGTGTCGGGCAGCACCTCGCGCACGTTGACGAAGCTGCGCTCGTCCTTGACCCACAGACCCGAGCGAAACTCCTGCGCCACCAGCGAGCTCATGGCCTTCAAGCGCAATTCTTGCGCCGCCTTCTCCGCCGGTGGCGCCACAAACTCGCCGAAGACGAAGGTGAGCACCATGAACAGCAGGCCGACGCGCGCCAGCGTCTTGAGCAGCGCCAGGGTGGACAAGCCCGAGCAGCGCAGCACGGTGATCTCCGAGTGGCGCGCCAGCAAGGTCAGGGCGTAGAGGGTGCCGATCAGCACGGCGATCGGAAAAAGTTCGTACACCCGCCCGGGCATGGTGAGCAGGACGAAGCCCAGGGCGTGCTGTAGCTGGTAGCCGCCTTTGCCCAGTTCTTCGAATTCGTGGATCAGGTCGAAGAAGGCGAACAGCATCAGGAAAGCCGCCAGCACCAGCGCCGTGGCGCCATAGATCTCGCGCGCCAGATGGCGCTCGTAGACTTTCAGCGCCATGGCCGGGTCCAGGAAAAGACCACCAGGCGGCGCCAGAACATCGCCAGCATCAGCAAAGCCATCGCCCCATGCACCGCCCAGGCGCCGATCTCGAATCCGAGGCGGCCCTGGGCCACCCAGGCCTGGCTGATGCTGATCAGGTTGCTGTAGGTCATGTAGGCGAGCAGCGCGAAGATCAGGTTGTTGGTGCGTCCGGCGCGCGGATTGGCGAAGGACAGCGG
>JAHFRE010000366.1 GCA_023258955.1 Sterolibacterium sp. | reverse complement strand
ACGTGGTGCTCGCCGACACCGCCGGCCGCCTGCCGACCCAGTTGCACCTGATGGAAGAGATCGCCAAGGTCAAGCGGGTGATCAAGAAGGCCGATCCCTCGGGTCCGCACGAGGTGCTGCTGGTGCTCGACGCCAACATCGGCCAGAACACCCTCGCCCAGGTCAAGGCTTTCGACAAGGCGATCGGCGTCACCGGCCTGCTCATCACCAAGCTCGACGGCACCGCCAAGGGTGGCGTCATCGCCGCGATCGCGCGCCAGCAGGCGATTCCCCTGCGCTTCATCGGTGTCGGCGAAGGCATCGCGGACCTGCAGCCGTTCTCCGCCCACGAATTCGTCGCCGCCCTGTTCGAGCAGTGAGCGCCGGCGCTCGGCCATGATCCGTTTCGAACACGTCTGCCGGCGCTACCCGCCGAACATTGCGGCACTGACCGATCTGAGCTTCAACGTCGAGGCCGGCGAACTGGTCCTGGTCTGCGGCCATTCGGGTGCCGGCAAGAGCACCCTGCTCAAGCTGATCGCCGCCATCGAGCGGCCCTCGTCGGGCGCCGTGCTGGTCAACGGACAGAACGTCGGCGCCCTCAAACGGGCGGGGATAGCGGTGCTGCGGCGCAATCTCGGCCTGGTGTTCCAGGACCAGAAGCTACTCTTCGACCGCAACGCCTTCGACAACGTTATGCTGCCGCTGGCCATCGCCGGCTACCCGCCGAAGGAGGCCGGCAAGCGGGTGCGCGCGGCGCTCGACAAGGTCGGCCTGGCGGCGCGCGAAAAGGCCTTGCCGGTGGCGCTCTCCGGCGGCGAGCAGCAGCGCCTGGCGATCGCCCGCGCCGTGGTGGGCAGGCCGGCGATCCTGCTGGCCGACGAACCCACCGCCCATCTCGACCAGGCGACCGCCGGCGACGTGGCGAAGATATTTCGCGACTTTCATCAGGTGGGTGTCGCCGTGCTGATCGCCAGCTGCGACGACACGGCCTTCTCGAACTTCGTCCCGCGCCGCCTGGTCCTCGACCACGGCAAGCTGCAGTGAGCGCCTGGCTAGCCCAGCACGGGCGTGCCCTGCTGTGGGCGCTGCGGCGGCTGACCGTCGCGCCCCTGAGCACCCTGCTCTCCCTGCTCGCCATCAGCGTCGCTCTGGCCTTGCCCGCGGGCGGCCAACTGCTGTTGCGGAACGGTCTGCAGATCGCCAAGAGCGGTGCGGCGACGCCGGAACTGTCGCTGTTCATGAGCGTGGACGCCGACCGCAAGGCGGTCGACGCCATCGCCCAGCGGCTCAAGCACCAGGAGGCGCTGAAGGAATTTCGTTTGGTTTCGCGCGGCGAAACGTTGGCGCGCTTCCAGGCTCGCCCCGGCTTCGCCGAGGTGATCTCCGCCCTGCCCGGCAATCCCTTCCCCGACGCCTTCGTCGCCGTGCCGCGCGACGATCTGTCGGCGGCGGCGCTGGAAAAGCTGCGCGCGGAATTCAGCCACTGGCCCAAGGTCGAGCAGGTGCAGCTCGATTCCGCCTGGGCGCGCCGTCTGGACGCCCTGCTGCACCTGGGACGGATCGGCGTCGCGCTGCTCGCCTTGATGCTCGGCCTGGGCCTGGTCGCCATCACCTTCACCACCATCCGGCTGCAGGTGCTGACCCAGCTCTCAGAGATCGAAGTGAGCCGCTTGCTCGGCGCCACCGACGCCTTCATCGGCCGCCCCTTCTACTACTTCGGCACCTTGCAGGGCCTGGCCGGCGGCGCCGGCGCCTGGCTGATCGTCGCCGCGGTCGCCATGGCCATGCGCGCGCCGCTCGAAGAATTGGCGGGGCTATACGAGGGCGGCGCCACGCTGCAATCGCTGACGGCGATCGACGTCGCGATACTGCTCGGCTTTGCCACGGCGCTGGGCTGGCTGGGCACGGCGCTGTCGCTCGGCCGCCATCTGCGCGACTAAGCTGGCGTAATATGACGCCGCTCTGAACCGAAGCAATTGCCACCAGAAAAGGATGCCCACTTGAACATCAACGACATCGCTCGCGTCGCCAAGGCCTTCGGCGAGGAAATCTCCGGCGTCAAGCGCCGCAACACCGACATCAACTGGTATCCCTACGATTCGCTGTCCAACATCCATTCCCTGCAGCGCCTGTTCGGCCACGACGACATCGATCTGCTGCCGCGAGCCGCGGCGAGCCGGGTACTGGACATCGGCGCGGCGGACGGAGACCTGGCCTTTCTGTTCGAGCGATTGGGCTGTACGGTGGACATCCTGGACAACGCCCAGACCAACTACAACGATTGCGCCGGCATCGCCCGCATGGCATCGGCGTTGAACAGCGGCGTGACGCTGATCCAGAAGGACGTCGATCTGGAATTCCTGCGACTCGAGCAGGATTACGATCTCGCCATCGCCCTGGGACTGCTCTATCACCTGAGGAATCCCTTCGCCTTCCTGATGGGTCTGGCGCTGCGCTGCGAGACCATGCTGCTGAGCACGCGCATCGCCAGAACCATGGGCAACTTCGACCTGCGCGAGCTTCCCGTCGCCTATCTGCTGGACACCGAAGAGGCCAATCGCGATCCAACCAACTATTGGATATTTTCCGAGGCGGGCCTGCTGCGCGTGTTGAAGCGGGCAGGTTGGATCGTCCTGTGCAAGACCAACATGGGCTGCGTCGACAACTCGAACCCCTCGGCGGCGGACCGGGATGAACGGATCTTCGTCTATTGCCGCCGCGTTCCCAACTACCAGGATCTGACCGTGCACCACCACTTCTAGGAACGCTTCAGGCGGCTTCCTCGGCGCGAAAGGTCCACAGGCGATTGGCGCCGAAGCTCCAGAACAGCACCAGGCCGGTGGTGAGCACCTGGGCCAGCAGATAGTGCAGCGCCAGCACATGCACGCCCAACCACA
>JAHFRE010000024.1 GCA_023258955.1 Sterolibacterium sp. | reverse complement strand
ACGGCGTCCTGCTGATCATGGAGAACGGCTACACCTCGGCCACCGGCACCCAAAACATTCCCTCGACCCCCGGCCTGCAGATCCAGGACGGCACCGCTATCAGCATCGAGAAGACCCTGCGCGCGCTCGGCGTCACGTGGCTGGAGCGGGTCAACAACTATCAGGTCGAGCGCGTCGCCGAGGTGCTGCACCGCGCCATGACGACGCCGGAGCGCGGACTCAAGGTCATCATCGCCGACGGCGAATGCATGCTCGAGCGGCAACGCCGCCTGCGGCCGATCGACGCCGCCCTGCTCGCTGCCGGTGGCACCGTGGTCAAGAAGCGTTTCGGCGTCGACCCCGACGTGTGCACCGGCGACCGCGCCTGCATCAGACTCTCCGGCTGCCCCTCGCTGGTGATCGCCGACAACCCCGACCCGCTGCGCGACGAACCGGTCACCGCCGTCGCCGACACCTGCGTCGGCTGCGGTCTGTGCGGCGAAGTGGCGCACGCGGCGGCGCTGTGTCCGTCCTTCTACCGTACCGAGGTGGTTTCCAACCCCGGCCTGTGGACCCGGCTGGCCGACAGGCTACGGCGTACGTTCATCGGAGCGCTGTCATGAACGGCCAACGCCCCTTCACCATCCTCATCGCCGCGCTCGGCGGCGAAGGCGGCGGCGTGCTCGCCGATTGGCTGCTCGCCGCCGCGCACGCCCAAGGGTTTCCGGCGCAGAGCACCTCGATCCCCGGCGTCTCGCAGCGCACCGGTGCCACCACCTACTATCTGGAGATCCTGCCCCAGGCCGGCAGCCACAGCGCGACGCCGGTGATGGCGCTGATCCCCAGCCCGGGCGCGGTCGATCTGGTGGCCGCCTCGGAGCTGGTCGAAGCCGGGCGGGCGCTGCAGAACGCCTTCGTCACGCCGGAGCGCACCACCCTGGTCGCCTCCAGCCACCGCATCTTCGCCACCGCCGAAAAAATGCTGCCCACCGACGGTCGCTACGACGCGCAGCGCATCCTCGACGCAGCGCCGCAGCTGTCGCGGCGTGCCATCATCTTCGACATGCAGCATTTGGCGCGCGATGCCGGCACCATCATCAACGCCGTGCTCTTCGGCGCCATGGCCGGTTCCGGCGTGCTGCCGCTGCCGGTGTCCGCCTGCGAGGCAGCGATCCGCGGCGGCGGCAAGGGTGCCGAGGCCAGCCTGCGCGGCTTTGCCCTGGGCCTGGCCCGGGCCAAAGCGAGCGCGGCACCCGTGGCCCAGTTCGCCGCCGAGCGCGAGCTGCCATCGCCGGTGGCGCGGGTGCACCTGGAATTTCCAGCGAACCTGCACCAATTGCTCGACCGTTGCGTCGCCCGCTTGATCGACTATCAGGACCAAGCCTACGCCAGCCTGTATCTCGATCGGGTGCGCGCCATCCTCGCCGTCGAGCAGCAGTGCGACGGCGCCGATCCGGCGCTCGCCAGCGAAGCGGCGCGGCTGCTGGCGTTGTGGATGAGCTACGAGGACGTGGTCCGCGTCGCCGAGCTGAAGACGCGCGCCACCCGCTTCGATCGCCTGCGCCAGGAGACGGGCAGCCGCCCGGGCCAGGTGCTGCGGGTGTTCGACTACCTGAAGCCCGGACTGCAGGAGATCGCCGACGTCCTGCCGCCGCGCCTGGCGGCGCTGCTGCATCGCTGGCACAAGGCGCGGCCGCTGGCGCTCAGCATGCAGCTACAGACGAGTTCGATCCGCGGTTTTCTCATGATGCGCGCGCTGACCCTGGCCAAACCGTTTCGGCGCGCGAGTTCGCGCTTCATCGCCGAGCAGGCGACGATAGAGCGCTGGCTGGGCGCCCTGCAGCGGCTGGGCGCGGCCTTCCGCGATCGCGAGTTGGTGCTGGAGATCGCCCAGTGCGCGCGCCTGCTGCGCGGCTACGGCGACACGCAGCGGCGCGGCCAGCAGGCACTACAGAACATCTTCGCCACCCTGCTGGAGAACGAGGCCGCCGCCAGCGCCGGAGCGGCGTCGCTGAGGGCCGGCCTGCACGCGGCGGTGGCGGCGGCGCTCGCCGATCCCGACGCGCGAATCCCGGCCGCTGTGCCCAAGGGCGTGATCTGGCTCAAGGCGGGCTGAGCGGGTCTGGGCAACCCATGACACATCACACCCATCGCTACCAAGCAGCGTCACTCCCGCGCTGGCTCGCGATGTGAGCCAGCGCGGGGCATGATGGCTAGTCAGGATTTCCGGTTTCTGCTCAGCCCGTTCCGATTGAGAGTCCCTCGTCGCACTGATGCTCGGGGCGGGGCGGCTCTCGCTACTCTGTCATCATTCTCAAAGGGTCGGCTGGGCCGGCGCCTCCGCCTCCACCATAGCCTCCTCCAAAGTCAATTTCCGGGGCGGAATTCCAGTCTATTTGGGACGCACAACCCTGAGGGAAATTCCCGTTCGAAATCACAGAGACGAGGATAGCCCCGCCCAAAACCGACGGCCCCACGATCCTCACGGTGTCAGGTAATCGACTGGGGGCATAGCGGGCGGTAAGGCCAATTAATACGGCACCCACGGAGAAACCCAATGCAACGGATTGGCATGCGCTTAGGGCGTCATACCAATCTTGAATGGAGGCGCCGCCGCTGACCTGCTCGATTTCATGTCTCTCAAGAACTTTCATGATCGTTCCTTTCCTGGCAAAAAAAAGTTATGCCGCAAAGTGGGAGCAAACGTCGGCGCTGCGAGCGCCGTTATCATCGGCACCCACAATAGACATATAGCATATAGCAGAGATTTTTCACGCCAAGCTGCCAGGCAGCTGCCGTATCATGACCCCGTCGCCGGGGAGGTGACTGTCGATCAGCGTGCGGCGCACCCGGCCCGGCAGGGGTGGCCTCGGCCGGGCGTCTTCCTCCGCTTCAGCACCTGCTTGACTCCCAGGGGCGGGGATAACCCACCGCTCAGGTTCATCATCACTGCTTGATGGCCAGCAACTTGAATCTATACTCGGTGGAAACATTGTTGCGTTCGCCCAACCATGTTGACAGCTGTTCGGTGGTCAACTTGTTTTCGGCAAACATTGTTCGATAGGGTTCCTCCAAAGTGACCTCCGCGGTCACGGTCTTGAAGTTGACGCCCAGGTAATGAGCAAATGGCGTGTTCGCAAGGCGAGCCTCTTTCCATCGATCGTTGTTCTCCTTGTCGAAAAGCGACAGCACGATCGGAGTAATTGGCCTGACGTGGGTCGGATCGCCAATGAAGTGGTCATGTCTAGGGTGCGGGACATTGATATAGATTTCTGCCCCGTGTTGGCAGATGCGATAGAGTTCAGACATGATGCCGAGGAAGATCTTCGGGTTCTGACCCATGTGCTCCAACGAATGATTGAAGACGACGGTGTCAGCAACCGAGGTTTCCCACGGCCACGGCAGGGTCTCCAAGTCAAAGACGATATCCGGTGAGCACACTGGCGAAGAATCGACGTTGATATGCCCGGCGAGTTTGTTGTTGCCACAACCCATATTGAATTTCATGTTTCGTTACCCTTCGTTTCGTTTGCCAGCCCGCCTGACTCTAGGCCTTGATTTCCAGAATAGAGATCTTGTCGACTAGCTCCCCGACGGAGATCGGCGCAAGGATGTCGTCTGAGTGGCCAGATTTCGCCATGGCGGATCAATGCGTCGTGGCGATGGGCCACACCGCCGTCGATTCGCCGGCGACAACCGATTCTAGACGACGGGCGACGCGTACAAATAGCTCGCCCCAGTCTCCTCGACTACTTTGCCTGAATAGACGAGTATTGGGATACCAAGGGCTATCTTCCCGATCCATCAGCCATCGCCAGTCCGGGACGAACGGAAGCACGACCCAAACGGGTTTACCCAACGCACCGGCGACATGTCCAACTGCGGTGTCGCAGGTAATGACCAGATCGAGATTCATGATCAAGGCCGCTGTTTCTTCAAACGGCGGGTTGAATTCGTCGATCTCGTGACCCAGGTCGTGCGCCGTCGATCCGGCAACCGCGAGAAATTGATCGCGGCTACCGGGTTGCAGAGTGAAATAGCGTACCCCACCAAGCCGGAACAGCGTCTTGAATGGATCCAGGCCGGGTGATCGGTCGCCATCCTTAGGGTATGCACTCCCACCTTGCCAACACACTCCCACCTTGAATTCCCGAATTCCAGCCAGTCGAGTAGCGCTGTCCTGCAAGTGGTCAGCATCGGCATACAGGTATGGTATGGCGGCAGGTACGTTCCCAAGCGTCGTTGCGCAGTAAAGGGGGATGCTCAGGGGAAAGGTCCAATAGTCATGAGCTGGGATGTCATCGGTTTCTGCAGCGTTGACCACACCGTCAGCATCGTTGAGCCTTTGGAGCAAGGATTTGAGCGGTGAAGAACAGACCAAGGTCATGCGCGCCGCGCCTTGAGTCTTCAAGATGGATAGGTAACGGCAGAACTGAATCTGATCGCCGAGACCCTGCTCGTACCAAACGAGGATGGACTTGCCAGCAAGCGATTGGCCCTGCCATTGCGGAAACGTGACCTTGGGTGAAACCAACAAGACATACTTCAATTTCGGATCGGCACGTGACTCGTTATGTTTCCAGCCTTCTTCGAAATTTCCCATGAGCAACAGGGCAAGGCCAAGGTTGTATTGTGCATTGGCGTACGCAGAGTTGATCTCCAGCGCTCTGCGGAAGGCGACCACCGCAGCATCAAGTTTGCGGAGGTCCTTTTGGGCAACCCCCAGATTATTGTGTGCCTCTGCGTAATCGGGCTTGATCACCAGTGCTCGGCGGTAGCTGGCCATGGCATCATCGAGTCGCTTGAGCGCGCTTTGGGTATTGCCTAGATTGTTGTGTGCCTCGGCATCGTCCGGCATCAGGGCAACCGACCTCTGCATGGCGGCCAGCGCATCTGCGCTTTGTCGCAACTCGCTCAGTGCGACGCCCAAGAGCTTCCAACCAACCCCGTCTCGTGGGAAACGCTCAGCTATCTGTCGGGCAAGGCTCGCCGCTGCGACGTAATCGCTGTCGCTGAGCAGCTTTGCAAGCCCATTGATCAGCTGAGGGCTGGGCCCACTATCAATTTCTATTGCCGGTGTTCCCGGCGAGGCGCCTGAAGCAATGCGACGCGACCCATCTGTGGAGTCTTCATCGCGAAGCTGCAGCGAACGCTCTGCAATCGCCCAGACGGGAGAATCGCCAGCGATAACGGACCGCAGACGCTGAGCTACGCGCTCAAACAACTCAACCCAATCAGCGCGGACAGTTTGGCGGAACAAGCGGGTGTTGGGGTACCAAGGACTATCTTCCCGATCCATCAGCCATCGCCAGTCTGGGACGAATGGAAGAACGACCCAAACGGGTTTACCCAATGCACCGGCGAGATGTCCAACCGAGGTGTCACAGGTGATGACCAGATCGAGATTCATGATCAAGGCCGCTGTTTCCTCAAACGGCGGCGTGAATTCGTCGATCTCATGACCCAGGTCCTGCGCTGTCGATCCAGCAAGCGAGAGAAATTGATCGCGGCGACCAGGTTGCAGAGTGAAATAACGTACGCCACCAAGCCGGAGCAGCTTCTTGAATGGATCCAAGCCGGGTGAGCGCTCGGCATCGCTACCATAGCCTTTGTCGCCTTGCCAGCACAGTCCAACCTTGAATTCTCTGATATCGGCGAGTTGCGTTGCCATCTCTTGCTGGCACCGATCATCCGCATAGAGGTAGGGTATGGCCGCAGGAATGTCCTCCAGCGTGGTGAGACAGTGGCGGGGAATGCTCAGGGGAAACGTCCAGTAATCGTGAATCGGAACCGCCCCTGCTTCGGTGATGGCCAAGACCTTGTCGGCAGCAGCGAATCTCTGGAGCAGGGACGTGAGCGGTGCGGAACAAACCAGGGTAATGTGTTCCGCACCGAGAGATCTCAGAATTGGCAGGAAGCGACAGAACTGTATCTGATCGCCCAAGCCTTGCTCACACCAGACAAGCATCGATTTGCCGACGAGGGATTCACCGCGCCACTGCGGAAACGCGACCTTGGGTGGAAACACCAAATGGGTCCTGGCTTTCGTTCCAACCCGCGACTCGTAGTGCTTCCAGCCTTCCGCGAAATTGCCGCTCAGCAACAGGACAAAGCCGAGGTTGTAGTGTGCCTTGGCGTAATCAGGATCAATCTCCAGTGCCCGTTTGTAACTCGCCACGGCGTGATCGAGGTGGCCGAGGCATCTCTGGGCGTTGCCCAGATTATTGTGTGCCTCTGTGTAGTCGGGTTTGATCGCCAGCGCTCTGCGGTAGCTGGTCATAGCGTCATCGAGTCGCTGAACGGCGCTATGGATATTGCCCAGGTTGTTGTGCGCCTCGGTGCAATCGGGTTTGATCGCCAATGCTCGGCGGTAGCTAACCATGGCGGCATCCAGTTGCTCGAGGTCTCTCTGGGCATTGCCAAGGCTGTTGTGCGCTTCCGCGTAATCGGGTTTGATCAACAGTGCCCGTTCACAGTTGGCCACAGCGTCGTCGAGTCGTCCGAGTTCCTGCAGGATTGCCCCAAGATTGCTGTAAGCCTCGGTGAAGTCTGGCTTGATCTCTAGCGCGCGCTCGTAGCTGGCCCTGGCCGCAGCGAATTCGCCGCGCGCTACCTGAGCATTGCCATGGTTGTATCGCGCATCGGCGTAGCTGAGCCAGTATCGCTCGACACTTGGATCAGCCGCCAATGCCGCCTCGAAATGCAGCAAACCAATAGCAGGCTGCTGCAGCGCAAACGTCAGAACGCCGAGATTGTGGTTCGCCTCCGGGTGATCGGGGCGGATTTGCAGAATGGCGCGGTAAGCCTGTTCGGCTTCCTGCAACCGCCCTGCGTGATGGTGGGCGATTGCCTGCTGCAGGGTCTGATCAACCTTGAGCGAAACGGCTTGCTGCGGTGGCAACTCGGCAGACATGGTCGGCTATCTGATGACGCTAGTTCTTTGGCATCGTTGCCGTGACGCCGCAGCCTACCCTGCCGCGCTGTTCAGACGATGGACAGCAGATAGCCGCCGGACTTGTCGTCGTACTGCAGCTTGAGCAACTCGCGCTTCTGGGCTTCGGTCAGCGCTTCGCTGAAGGAGCGGAAGCCGTAGGCGGATTCGGTGAAGCCCGGCTTCCTCCGCTTCAGCGCCTGCTTGACCATGGAGCCCCAGATCTGCTCGCCGGCGCCGCGTTCGGCCACCAGCGCCTCGACGGTTTCCAGGATCAGGTCGATCGCCTCCTGCTTGCGATCTTCCTTGTCGTCCTCGGCTGTCGCCGTCTTCGGCTTGCCGCGCGGCTTGTCGGCTGTCGCCGGCGCCGCCGGCTTCTTCGCCGCGCGCTTGCGTTCCTCGCGCGGCCGCACCAGATCGTCGTAGAAGATGAACTCGTCGCAATTGGCGATCAGCAGGTCGGAGGTCGAATTCCTGACGCCGACGCCGATCACCAGCTTGTTGTTCTCGCGCAGCTTGGAGACCAGCGGCGAGAAGTCGGAGTCGCCGCTGATGATGACGAAGGTGTCGACGTGCGCCTTGGTGTAGCAGAGGTCCAGGGCATCCACCACCATGCGGATGTCGGCCGAGTTCTTGCCCGATTGGCGCACGTGGGGGATCTCGATCAGCTCGAAGGCGGCCTCGTGCATGCCCGCCTTGAACTCCTTGTAGCGCTCCCAGTCGCAGTACGCCTTCTTGACCACGATGCTGCCCTTGAGCAGCAGGCGCTCCAGCACCTTGTCCATGTCGAACTTCGCCACCTTGGCGTCGCGCACGCCCAATGCCACGTTCTCGAAATCGCAGAACAGCGCCATATTGTTGGTTTCGTGTTGGGTGGCCATGGTCAAGCCTCCCCAACGGCCGCCAGAAGATAGGCGGCGCCCCAGGTGGGGGCAGCGAGCGGAGTGAGCGTGGGGGCCATATTTTCCCTAGTGTTGAAGTATCTTCGACAGGAACAGCTGCGCCCGCTCCGAGCGCGGGGCGCCGAAAAAGTCCTCCTTCGGCGCGTCCTCGACGATGCGGCCTTGATCCATGAAGATGACGCGGTGCGCGACGCGGCGGGCGAAGCCCATCTCGTGGGTGACCACCATCATGGTCATGCCCTCCTGCGCCAGGCCCACCATCACGTCGAGCACCTCCTTGACCATCTCCGGGTCGAGCGCCGAGGTCGGTTCGTCGAACAGCATGCAGATCGGATCCATGGACAGCGCCCGGGCGATCGCCACCCGCTGCTGTTGGCCGCCGGAGAGCTGGCCGGGAAATTTCTCTGCCTGCGCCAGCAGGCCCACCCGCTCGAGCAGCTGGTGGCCGCGTTGGACCGCTTCCTCACGCGAGCGCCCGAGCACCTTGACCTGGGCCAGGGCCAGGTTGTCGGTGACGCTCATGTGCGGGAACAGTTCGAAGTTTTGGAACACCATGCCGACGTGGGCGCGCAGCTTGGGCAGGTTGGTCTTGGGGTCGCCGACCGAAATGCCGTTGACGATGATCTCACCGCTCTGGAAGGGCTCGAGGCCGTTGACGCACTTGATCAGGGTCGACTTGCCGGAGCCCGAGGGCCCGCAGACGACGATCACCTCGCCCTTGGCGACCTGGGTCGAGCACTCGCTCAAGACCTGGAAGCTGCCGTAGTGCTTGCTGACGTTCTTGATGGCGATCATGTGGCCACTTTCTTCTGGAAGCGCCTGACCAGCAGGGACGCGGAAAAACAGATGAGGAAATAGACAGCGCCGGCGAACAGCAGCATCTCGACCAGGCGGCCGTCGCGGTCGCCCACCTTGTAGGCAGCGCCGAAGAAGTCGGCGAGCGAGCTGACGTAGACCAGGGAGGTGTCCTGGAACAGGATGATGCCCTGGGTCAGGAGCAGCGGCACCATGTTCCGGAAGGCCTGCGGCAGGATCACCATGGTCATCGCCTGGGCGTAGGTCAGGCCCAGGGCCGAGGCGGCGCCCAGCTGCCCTTTGGCCACGCTCTGGATGCCGGCGCGGATGATTTCGGAATAGTAGGCCGCCTCGAACAGGGCGAAGGCCACCATCGCCGAGGACAGCCGCGTGTCGGCGCTGCGCGGCGTGTTGAACAGGCTCTCCAACAACGCCGGCACGATCAGGAAGAACCACAGCAGCACCATGACCAACGGTATCGAGCGGAACAGGTTGACGTAGCCGGCGGCGAACCAGGACAGCAGCTTCACGCCCGACATGCGCATGATGGCCAGCAGCGTGCCCCAGACGATGCCGACGAGAACGGCGAGCAGGGTGATCTCCAGCGTCGTCACCATGCCAGCCCAGAGGAAGGGCAGGGCGCCGGGGATCGAGGTCCAGTCGAGCTCGCCCACGCTCAAGTACCCATGCTGCCGGGAACCCGGGTGCGGGCTTCGAGCAGGTGCATCAGGCTCATCACGATCGCGTTCAGGGCCATGAAGGTCAGGGTCACGGCGATGAAGGATTCGTAGGGCTGGGCCGTGTAGTCGACCAGCTGCCGGCCCTGCGCCGCGAGCTCGAGCAGGCCGATGGTGGAAGCGACCGCAGAATTCTTGAAAATGTTGAGGAACTCCGAGGTCAAGGGCGGCACGATGATGCGGAAGGCCATCGGCAGGAGGGCGTAGCGATAGGTCTGTGGCAGGGTCAGGCCCAGCGCCAGGCCAGCGTACTTTTGGCCGCGGGGCAGGGAGTTGATGCCGGAACGCACCTGCTCGCAGACGCGGGCGCCGGTGAACAGGCCCAGGCAGACCATGGCGGCGACGAACTGCTGCAGCAGCGGATTGGTCCCCTTGTAGGCGTCGCCCAGGCCGGCGGGCAGGAGCTCGGGCAGGACGAAGTACCAGATGAAAAGCTGGACTAGGAGCGGGATGTTGCGGAACAGCTCGACGTAGGCGGCGGCCAGACCGGCGAGCCAGCGGTTGGGCACGGTGCGCAGCACGCCCATGCCCGAGCCGATGACGAGCGCGATCAGCCAGGCGGACAGAGACAAGGCCAGCGTCGTCTCGAAGCCGGAGATCATCCAGCCCAGGTAGCTGGTTTCGCCCGAGGGAACGGGGCTGGCGAAGACGCCCCAGTTCCAGTGGTAGCCCACGCGCGCTGCTCTATTCGAAGGCCTTGTCGTTCGGGTTCTTGAAGATCGCGGCGACGTCCTCGCTCATCGGGAACATCAGATTGAGACCCTTGGGCGGGATCGGCGCCATGAACCACTTCTTGTAGATCTTCTCCGCCTCGCCCGAGGTCATCGCCTTGGCCAGGGCGGCGTCGGCCAGCTTCTTGAACGCCGGGTCGTCGCGGCGCATCATGCAGCCGTAGGCTTCGCGCGACTGCGGCGTGCCCAGCACCACCCAGTCGGCCGGCCGCTTGGCCTTGGCCATCTCGCCGGCGAGCAGGGCGTCGTCCATCATGAAGGCGACGGCGCGACCGGTCTCCAGCGTCAGGAAGGACTCGCCGTGGTCCTTGGCACTGATGATGTTCATGCCCAGCTTTTTGTCCTCGTTCAGCTTGCGGATCAGCCGCTCCGAGGTGGTGCCGGCGGTGGTCACCACGTTCTTACCGGCGAGGTCGGGAAAGTCCTTGATGCCGCTGTCCTTCTTCACCAAGAGCCGCGTGCCGATGACGAAGATGGTGTTGGAGAAGGCGACCTGCTTCTGCCGCTCGAGGTTGTTGGTGGTCGAGCCGCATTCGATGTCCACGGTGCCGTTCTGCACCAGCGGGATGCGATTTTGCGAGGTCACCGGTGTCAGCTTTACCTGCAGATTGGGCAGCTTCAATTCGGCCTTCACCGCGTCGACCACCTTCAACATCATCTCCTGCGAATAGCCGATCACCTGCTGCTTGTCGTCGTAGTAGGAGAAGGGAATCGAAGACTCGCGATGACCGAGGGCGATGGTGTTGCTGTCTTTGATCTTTTTCAACGTTCCGGTGAGTTCCTGGGCCAGGACGGGTGCGGCGAGCAGCGAACAGGCGAGAGCGGTAGCGAACAGGCGGTGGACGCGCATCGAGGTTCTCCTTGGTTGTTATTGAATGGAAGCAGCCGGTGTGCGGGGCAGTTTACGCCGAAATGGCCACTTTGGTCTCGGACTCCGCCTCGTCCTGTTGCTGCAACGCCCACATCTGGGCGTAGGCGCCGCCCGCTTCGAGCAGTTCGCGGTGGCCGCCGCGCTCGACGATGCGCCCCTGGTCGAGCACCAGAATCTCGTCGGCGTTCATCACCGTGGACAGTCGATGGGCGATCACCAGCGTCGTGTGGCCGACGGCGACCTGCTCGAGCTGGGCCTGGATCGCCTTCTCGGTCTTCGAGTCGAGCGCCGAGGTCGCCTCGTCGAAGATCAGGATCGGCGGGTTCTTGAGCAGCGCCCGGGCGATCGCCACCCGCTGCTTCTCGCCGCCGGAGAGCTTGAGGCCGCGTTCGCCGACCCGGGTCTCGTAGCCCAGCGGCAAGCGCGCGATGAAGTCGTGCAGCTGCGCGGCGGCGGCGGCGGCGATCACCTCGGCGTGGCTCGCCGTAGGATTGCCGTAGTGGATGTTGTAGTAGATGGTGTCGTTGAACAGCACGGTGTCCTGGGGCACGATGCCGATCGCGGCGCGCAGCGAGCTCTGCGTCAGGCTGCGGATGTCGGCGCCGTCGATACGGATGCCGCCCTTGCTCACGTCGTAGAAGCGGTAGAGCAGGCGCGCCAGGGTGGATTTGCCGGAGCCGCTGTGGCCGACCACGGCGACCGACTTGCCGGCGCCGACGCTGAAACTGACGTTGAACAGGATCTGCCGCTCGGGATCGTAGCCGAAGCCGACGTCGACAAAGTCGATGCTGCAATTGCCGTCGCGCGGGGCGAGCGCGCGCGCATCCGGCGCATCCTTCACCTCGCGGTTGGTCCGCAGCAGGCCGAACATGCGCTCGATGTCGGTCAGCGACTGGCGGATCTCGCGGTAGAGCACGCCGAGAAAATTGAGCGGGATGTAGAGCTGGATCAGAAAGGCGTTGACCAGCACGATGTCGCCGACGGTCATGGCACCCGCCGCGACGCCCCGTGCGGCGCGCCACATCATCAGGCCGACGGCGCAGGAGATGATCAGCGACTGGCCCAGGTTGAGCGCCGCCAGCGAGGTCTGGCTCTTCACCTGGGCCGTCTCCCACTTCTGCATCTGCGCGTCGTAGCGCTTCGACTCCCAGGCTTCGTTGTTGAAGTACTTGACCGTCTCGTAGTTGAGCAGGCTGTCGATGGCGGCGACGTTGGCCGCCGAGTCGAGCTCGTTGGCCTCACGGCGAAAATGGGTGCGCCAGTTGGTGACGCTGACGGTGAAGCTGATGTAGACCACCAGGGCGGCGACGGTGATCATGACGAAGCTCGGTTCGTACTTGACGGCGAGTATGCCCAGCACCATGGAGATTTCGACCAGGGTCGGCAGGATCGAATAGAGCGTGTAGCTGATCAGCGAACCGATGGAACGGGTGCCGCGCTCGATGTCGCGCGTCAGACCGCCGGTCTGCCGCTCGAGGTGGAAGCGCAGGGACAGCGAATGCAGATGTTCGAACACCTGCAGCGCGATCTTGCGCACCGCCCGCTGGGTGACGCGCGCGAACACCAGCTCGCGCAGCTCGGTAAACAGCGAGGTGGAAAAGCGCAGCGCCGCGTAGGCGGCCAGGAGACCCAGCGGCACCAGCAGCAGGGATTGCGCCGGCCCCAGGCTCAGGCTATCGACGATGCCCTTGAACACCAGCGGCACGGTGACGTTGGCGATCTTGGCCGAGATCAGGCAGGCGAGCGCGAACACAACCCGCCACTTGAAGTTCCAGAGGTAGGGCAGGAGGGTTGCGACGGTCTGCCAGTCGTGCCGTTCCTTCGGTTGCGGGCCGGGCAGATGATGGGCGTAACGGGCCTTGCGCATGGCGCGATTCTATCAGGCGCAGCGAGCACGCCGACGTCGGCCAAGGAGCGCCGCTCGCGCTCGGTCGTGGGCTGACTACTGGTTTTTTGGTAGCGCTGCGGATATTTCCGTTGACGTAAACTTTGACGTCGGGATAATGCCCTAATGCTTGTAAGGGCATTATCCATCGCTCCTACAGACCGCTGGTCTATAGGTCCGCGGCGGGTAGCAAGCGTCGAGAACAAGACCAAGACAAACTACGCGATATGACAAAAACAACACAAACGTTCTACGACGTCCTGATGCATCGTGGCATTTCGCGGCGCGACTTCCTCGGCTTTTGCGCCACCACCGCGACCTATCTCGGTCTGGGACCCGAGGGCCCCGGCCTGCTCGCCCACGCCATGGAGACCAAGCCGCGGGTGCCCGTGCTTTGGCTGCACGGACTCGAGTGCACCTGCTGTTCGGAGAGCTTCCTGCGCTCGGGCCATCCGCTGGCTACCGACATCGTGATGAGCATGATCTCGCTCGACTACGACGACACCATCATGGCGGCGGCGGGTGACCAGGCCGAGGCCATCGTCAGCGACATCATCCGCGACTACCGCGGCGCTTACATCCTGGCGGTCGAAGGCAATATTCCGCTGGCCAACGACGGCATGGCCTGCATCGTCGGCGGCCGCCCTTTCAAGCACCAGTTCGACGAGGCCGCCAAGCATGCCAAGGCCATCATCGCCTGGGGCACCTGCGCTTCATCCGGCTGCGTGCAGGCGGCCAAGCCCAATCCGACCCAGGCGACGCCGGTGCACAAGCTGGTGAACCACGTGCCGGTGATCAACGTTCCAGGTTGCCCGCCGATCGCCGAGGTGATGACCTCCATCATCAGCTACATCCTCACCTACGAGCGGCTGCCGGAGCTGGACAGCCAGTTGCGGCCCAAGATGTTTTACGCACAACGGGTGCACGACAAGTGCTACCGCCGTGCCCACTTCGACGCCGGGCAGTTCGTCGAGCACTGGGATGACGACGGCGCCCGCCAGGGATGGTGCCTCTACAAGATGGGCTGCCGCGGTCCGACCACCTACAACGCCTGCGCTTCCATGGGCTGGAACGAGAACACCAGCTTTCCCATCCGTTCCGGCCACGGTTGCATCGGCTGCTCGGAGGAAGGCTTTTGGGACCGCGGTCCCTTCTACGAGCGTCTGCCCAATATGCACCAGTGGGGCGTCGAATCGAACGCCGACAAGGTGGCGGCGGTGGCCGCGACCGCGCTGGGGGTGGCCGTCGCCACCCAGCTCGGGGTGACCCTGGTCAAGCGCGCGCTGCACAAAGCGCCCGCGATCGAGGTCGAGCGCCGCGAGGGGGAGCCGCCGCAATGAGCCAAATCACGACCCCCAACGGCTTTACCCTGGACAATTCGGGCAGGCGGATCGCAATCGATCCGGTGACCCGCATCGAGGGCCACCTGCGCATCGAGGTCAATGTCGATTCGGCCAACGTCATTCGCAACGCGGTGTCGGTCGGCACCATGTGGCGCGGCCTGGAGCCCATCCTCAAGGGGCGCGATCCCCGCGACGCCTGGTCTTTCGTGCAGCGCATCTGCGGCGTGTGCACCGGCGTCCACGCCCTGGCATCGGTGCGCGCGGTGGAAGACGCGCTGGCGATCAAGATTCCGACCAACGCCAACACCATCCGCAACATCATGCAGCTGGCGCTCTACGTCCACGACCACCTCGTGCATTTCTACCATCTGCACGCCCTGGACTGGGTAGATGTCGTCTCCGCGCTGTCGGCCTCGCCCAAGGCCACGGCAGACCTGCAGCAGTCGCTCTCCCCCTGGCCCTACGCCTCGGTCGGCTACTTCAAGGAGGTGCAGGAGCGGGTCCGGAAGCTGGTCGGCTCCGGACAACTGGGCCCTTTCCGCAACGGTTACTGGGGACACGCCGCGTACAAGTTGCCGCCCGAGGCCAACCTGATGGCGGTGGCGCACTACATCGAGGCCCTCAATTTTCAGCGCGAAATCGTCAAGATCCAGGCGGTCTTCGGCGGCAAGAATCCCCACCCGATGTGGCTGGTGGGCGGCGTTCCCTCCGCCATCAACGTCCACGGCGCCGGATCCTCCGGGGCGCCGGTCAATGTCGAACGCCTGAACCTTGTCGCCGACATCGCCGAGCGCGCGCACACCTTCATCGCTCAGGTCTATATCCCCGATCTGCTGGCGATCGCCTCGTTCTACAAGGAGTGGTTCAAGTACGGCGGCGGACTGGCCGCCAGCAGTCTGCTGTCCTACGGCGAATTTCCCGCCAAGGCCAACGACGATTCGAACAGCAGCCTGCTGATTCCGCGCGGCGCCATCATCAACGGCGATCTGAAGCAGCTGCACGAGGTCGACCTGCGCGACCCGGCGCAGGTTCAAGAATTCGTGCCGCACTCCTGGTACAGCTACGCCGACGCCAAGGCGGGCTTGCATCCCTGGGAGGGTCAGACCGAGCTCGACTTCAAGCTCGGCGACAAGACGCGCAAGTCGGCTGACAAGATCGAGGCCTTCGACGAGGAGGGCAAGTACAGCTACATCAAGGCGCCGCGCTGGAAGGGCCACGCCATGGAGACCGGGCCCCTGGCGCGGATGGTCATCGCCTACGTCAGCGGCAACGGACGGGTCAGGGAACTGGTGGACGGCACGCTGAAGAAGCTGGATCTGCCGCTGGCGGCCCTGTTTTCCACGCTCGGGCGCACCGCGGCGCGGGGACTGGAAGGCTTGTGGGCGGCCGAGCGGCTCAAGGAAGAGATCGTTCGGCTGCAGACCACAATCAAGAGCGGCAACGAGGCGACCGCCAATACCGAAAAGTGGGAACCCTCGTCCTGGCCCAGGGAGGCCAAGGGCGTCGGCTACTGCGAGGCGCCTCGCGGCGCCCTGGGACACTGGATCAGGATCAAGGACGAGAAGATCCTGAATTACCAATGCGTGGTGCCGACCACCTGGAACGCCAGTCCGCGCGACGCCCAGGGCAACATCGGCGCCTACGAAGCGGCGCTGCTGGGGGTGCCGATGGTCGATCCGGCCAAGCCCCTGGAGATCCTCCGGGTGATACACAGCTTCGACCCCTGTCTGGCCTGCGCCACCCACGTCATCGGCCCGGACGGCAGCGCGTTGTCGGTCGCCAAGGTGCTGTAGTGAAGGCGTACCTTCCCTACCACCAACTGCCCGACAAGGGGGTGCCGCCCTCGGTCGCCATCTACGGACCGGGAGTGCGCAGCTGGCACTGGCTGAATGCGGCGGTGGTGGTGGTCCTGTGCCTGACCGGCTACTTCATTGGCGTACCGCCGCCGTCGGCCATGGGCGATCCCTCCACCCTCTACGTGATGGGCTGGATACGCTTCTTCCACCTGGCATCGGGCTATCTTCTGGCCATCCTGGCCCTCATGCGCTTCTGGCTGGTCTTCGTTGAAAAAGGCATCGCCCATCACCTGTTCCTTCCCGCCATCTGGCGCGCCGAGTGGCTGGACGGCTTCGTGCGCCAGATCCAGTGGAACCTGCTGATACTCGCGCGACCGCTGCGCTACGTCGGCCTCAATCCCCTGGGTGGCATCGCCATGCTGAGCCTGTTCGTCCTGCCCGGATTCATCACCATCGTCACCGGCTTCGCCATGTACGCCGAGGTGACCGGCCACGACAGTTGGCAGTACCTGGTGTTCGGCTGGGTGACCGCGCTGCTCGGCAACACCATGGACTTGCACGTGATCCATCGTCTGGCGATGTGGGCCATCGTTCTGTTCTCGCTGCTGCACAGCTACATCGTCGTGCGCGAGGACATCCTGTCGCGGCAAACCATGATCAGCTCGATGCTCTCCGGCGAGCGACAGTACCGGCGATGAAGAAGACCGTCGTGCTGGGTATCGGCAACCTGCTGTGGGGCGACGAGGGCTTCGGGCCGGCCGTCGTCGCCCGGATCAAGGCGCGTGACTGCTTACCCGCCGCGGTCGAGCTGGTCGATGGCGGAACCCAGGGACTCTATCTGTTGCCCCTGATCCAGGATTGCGCCCGCCTGATCGTTTTTGACGCGGTCGACTTCGGACGCCAGCCGGGGCAGCTGGTCGTCCTGCGCGACCAGGAGATACCGGCGTATTTCGGCCGCCGACCCCTGAGCCTGCACCAGACGGCGTTCACCGACGTACTCGCCGCGGCGGCGCTGACGGCGGCGACGCCGGAAGCGATCACGCTGATCGGTGTGCAATTTGTCAACATCGATAACTGGGGCGGCGCTCTGTCGCCCGCCGTCGACGCAGCGATAGACCGCGCCATCGCGATTGGCCTGTCCGAGCTGGCGTCGTGGAAGGAGCAATCCTATGCATGACGATGCCGCGGCCGGCTACGACAACAGCCTCAACCTCCTGGGCCGGATCGCTGTCGGCATGTTCGGCTTTGTCGACAACGTGCGCATGTTTCGCGTCGGCAACTTCATCACCCTGTTCACCCTGGTCTTGCTGCTGGCCGGCGCCGCAGCGACCACGCTGACCTTCAAATCGGTCGCCGATATCGCCGGGGTCTGGCGCGGCTTCGATTCCGGTCTGGCCCGCCGCATCGACCTGCTCGGGCACTTCGAGCACCACATGGGCTACAGCGGTTTGGCGCAGCATTGGCCGGCGGCGCTGGCCGGCAGTGCGACGGCCAGGGCCGCGGTCGCCGACGATCTGAGCAAGATCCGCGAAGGCTTTCCGGCTTTCCTCAACGCCAATCCCAGCGAACAGGAGCGCTCCGAGCTGGCGCAGCTGGAAAAGACCATCGCCGCCTACGAGCGCGCTCTGGCCGGTGCGACCGACAAGATCGACAGCGCCGCCGCCGCCAGCGCCCTCTCCGCGATCAAGCAGTCGCTGGCCACCCATCGCAAGGCGGGCGCCGATGCGGTCGAGGAGGCGATATGGGCACTGTCGGCCAAGGTCGGCGGCGTCATGTTCGCCGCGGGAGCGATCCTCGCCGTGTTCGGCCTGTTCACCTTCTGGTTCATCCGCTTTCGGGTGGCGATTCCACTCGCCCAAATCAACGCGACGATGACCGGCCTGTCGTTGGGCGATATTCGGCGCGACATCCCGTTCACCGCCAAGACCGACGAAGTCGGCGAGATGGCTCGTTCGGTGCAGGTGTTCAAGGACAACGCCGTGGCCAAGCAGCGCATGGAAGGGCAGAAGGAACAGGTCACCAAGAGCGTTCGCGAGACGACCGCAGAGCTGTCCGGATTGACCCAGGCGGTTCGCTCCGCCACCGCCGAGCAGGCCGCCGCCTCCTCGAGCATGTCGGCGGCGACGGAACAGCTCACCGTCAGCATCGACCAGGTTGCGGAGCACGCCGGCCGCGCGCTGACCATGACCCGTGAGACGGTGGCCGCGGTCAAGGAAGGCGAGGTCGCCGTTCGCGACGCCATCGCGGTCATGGAGGACTCGGCCAAGCTGGTCTTTCACGCCGCCGCGCGGGTCGACGAACTGGGCCGGCAGAGCACCCAGATCCAGGAGATCGTCGCCACCATCCAGGGCATCGCCAAGCAGACCGATCTGCTGGCGCTCAACGCGTCGATCGAGTCGGCGCGCGCCGGCGAGGCGGGCAGGGGTTTCGCCGTCGTCGCCGACGAAGTCAGGAATCTGGCCGAGAAGACCACCACCTCGGCTCGCGACATCAGCGAGATACTCACCAGGATTCAGGCGCAGATGGAGCAGGTGTCCGCCGACGTCGGGGGCGCATCGAGCAAGGCCAAAGAGAGCGCCACCCGATCGCGCGGCGTCGAAGAAGCGCTGGCACGCATCGACTCTCGCTCCGGCCAGGTGGCCATCGCCATGGAGGACATCGCGACCGCCGCCCGCGAGCAGAGCACCACCGGCCACGAAATCGCCCAGCAGGTGGAGATGGTCGCCGGCTCCTCGGAAACGGTCAGCTTGCAGATCAACCGCATCGACGAATTGACCCGCAGTTTGAACGGCACGGTGGCAGGCATCTAGGAGCGAGGAGCAAGTCAGCGCGCCAGCCGCACCTCGGTCATTCGAATGGTCGGCGCCGGGAAGCGACTCACCCCTTGATGCGCACCGCGGGCGTGTCAGGTTCCCCTGACTACCGCTGCCCGCGGCCCCGCATATAATTACCGTGGAATTTGCAGGGGAATGACGGCAGTATAGATTGCTGACCTGAGGGCTCCAGCGCTGTGCGTTGCTGGCCGCGGCCTCTCTTCCTGACGGTGCGAGTGATTGGGAGCAAGCGAGCCATGGTTTCATTGTTCTGGATCCAATGCGGCGGTTGCGGCGGCGACACCATGTCGCTGCTCAGCGCCGATTCGCCGGACGTCATCGAGTTGTTCGAGACCCTCGACATCGAGCTGCTCTGGCATCCGTCGCTGTCGACTGCATCGGCGGCGGCGCAAAACGCGCTGATCGAGCGCTTGATCGAGGGCGAACAGGCGCTGGATGTTCTGGTCGTGGAGGGGGCGATCATTCGCGGACCCGCCGGCACCGGCATGTTCGATACGCGCCGCGGCCAACCGAAGAAGGACCTAGTCGCGGCCTTGGCCGGGCGGGCCCGCCACGTCGTGGCGGCGGGCACCTGCGCGGCGTTCGGCGGCTTCGGCGCCGACGGCTACACCAAGGCCACCGGCTTGCAATTCCTCAAGAAGGAAAAGGGCGGCTTGCTCGGCAAGGATTTTCTCTCCCTCTCGGGTTCGCCCGTGATCAATCTGGCGGGCTGTCCCTGCCACCCCCAGGTCATCGCCGGCGCGCTGTCGGCTGTGGTCGGGGGTGCAAGACTGGAACTCGACGAGTTCAATCGGCCGCTCGACTGGTACGGAATGACCGTGCATCAGGGTTGCACGCGCAACGAATACCACGAGTACCGGGTCGAGGAGTGGGACTTCGCGCAGCGGGGATGCCTGTTCTTCCACATGGGCTGCCACGGCCCGCTCTCCGACGGACCGTGCAACAAGCTGCTGTGGAACGGCCAATCGTCGAAGACGCGCGCCGGCGTGCCTTGCTTCGGCTGCACCGATCCCGACTTCCCGCAGCCCCATCCCTTCTTCGAGACCCGCAACATCGAGGACGTTCCCATCGACCTGCCCAAAGGCATCAGCCGCGCCCACTACCTCGTCTACAAGGGAATGGCGGCGGCGGCCGCGCCGGAGCGCCTGACCAAGCGCGAGACCAAGATTTGACCGAGCCCATGACCAGAAAAATCATTCGCGACATACCGCTCAATCGGGTCGAGGGCGATCTGGAGATCCGCGTCGAATTGGCGAACGACAGGGTGGTCGACGCCTGGAGCTCCGGCACCATGTTTCGCGGCTTTGAGAACATGATGGTCGGTCGCGCCGCCCGCGATGGCCTGGTGATCACGCCGCGCGTCTGCGGCATTTGCAGCACCACCCATCTGCTGGCGGCGGCCAAGGCGCTCGACCAAATCGCCGGGGTCACCGTGCCGGACAACGCCATCCGCTTGCGCAACCTCGCCCTGATGGTCGAACACTGCCAGAGCGACGTGCGGCAATCGCTGCTGATGTTCCTGCCCGATCTGACCGCAGCGATCTACGGCGCCCACCCGCTCCACCGCGCCGCGGTCGAGCGCTACGCCCCGATCAAGGGCAGCCGCTGCGTCGACGCCGTGCGCCAGACCAAGACCCTGCTCGAGATCGTCGCCATCCTCGGTGGCCAGTGGCCGCACAGCTCGTTCATGGTTCCCGGTGGCGTCAGCTACGTGCCCAGCGTCGCCGAGCTCGATCGCTGCCGCCACATCCTGAAGCGCTATCGCAGCTGGTACGAACGCAGCGTGCTCGGCTGTTCCTTGGAAACTTGGCTTGCACTCGGCAGTTGCGCCGACCTCGACGCCTGGCTCAAGGACAGCGCCGCTCATCGCGATGGCGACACCGGCTTCCTGCTGCGCTTCGCCGCCGATACGGCGTTTTCGTCGATGGGACGCGGCCACGGCAACTTTCTTTGCTACGGTTCGCTCGACCTGCCCGAAGACAGCGCGCTCAGCGCCGCCGGCGGACGGCTGGTGGCGGGCGGCTTCCTCGCAGCGGGCGGGCAGCTGCAACCCTTCGACCAGAGCGATCTCGCCGAGCACGTCGCCTATTCCTGGTACGCGGACTACCCGGGAGGGCGCCATCCGAGCGAGGGTGTGACCGATCCCCAGGCCACTGGGGCCGAAGGTAGGAAATACTCGTGGAGCAAGGCGCCGCGCTATCTGGAGCAACCGGCTGAGACCGGTCCCCTGGCCGAGCGCATCATCGGCGGCGATCCGCTGTTCACCGCGCTGCTGCGCCGCGACGGAGCGAATCTGCTGCTGCGCCAGTTGGCGCGCATCACCCGACCGGCGACGCTGCTGCCGGCGATGGCGACCTGGCTCGACGAAATGATGGCCCGCCCCGATCAACCCTATTACCGGGCCGTGCCGCCCCTCGAAAGCGGCCGCGGCCACGGCTTGATCGAAGCGGCGCGGGGGGCGCTCGGGCACTGGGTGGAGATCGATCGCGGCAAGATCGTCCGCTACCAGATCGTCACGCCCACCGCCTGGAACGGCTCGCCGCGCGACAGCGCCGGTGTTCGCGGCCCCTGGGAGGAAGCGCTGATCGGCACCCGGCTCGCGGACATCGACAACCCGGTGGAAGCCGGCCACATCGTCCGTTCCTTCGATCCCTGCCTGGTGTGCACGGTGCACGCCGTGGCTGCCGGCGCCGGCGAGCGTTCCCGGTTCTACTGCTGAGCGACCGTGAACGGCAGCGCCATCATTTGCCTGGGCAATCGCTATCACGCCGGCGACGACCTCGGCTGCCGAGTGTTCGACCTGTTGAACAGCGCCGCGCGGCGACCCGACGTCGCGCTCATCGACGGCGGCCTCTGCGGCATCGACCTGCTGTCGGTGATGGAAGGCCGCCAGCGCGTCGTCTTCGCCGACGCGCTGGCGGGCGTGGACGATAGCGACGGCGTCGTGGTGCTCGAGCCCGAGCAGATCGCGCTGCAAGCCAGCCACTACGGCCACAGCGCCGGCCTGCCCTATCTGCTGAGCATGCTGCCGCTGGCGGTGACGCCGCCCTGGCCGCGCGTCAAGCTGGTCGGCGCCAGCGGCGCAGCCGGCGAGCGCACCCTGCTGGCGGTGGCCGAACGCTGCCTGGAGATCGCCTGCCGTGGCGGCGACTGAGCTGCGAGCGGGCGGGGCGGACCTGAGAGGCGCCGCCTTGGCGGCGGAGAACCTCATGCTGCGCCAGGAGATTCGCGTCGCGCGCGAGGCGGCGGAAATCACCGCCCGGCTGGTCGTGCAACAGTTCGAGAAGAGCGAGGCGATGCTCGAACGGCTGCAGCAATCCAAGGCCATCACCGAGACGGCGCTGCGCGAAAACAAGGGCATCATGGACAACGCCTCGCTCGGCATTTCCTTCACCCGCGAGCGCAAGATCTTTCGCTACAACAAGGCGTTCAGAGAAATGTTCGGCTTCAGCGGCGAGTCGGGAATCGACCAGCCGGGACGCGCGCTGTTTTGCAGCGACGAGGATTACGACGAGCTGGGGCGTTTGGCGGGACCGCTGCTAACAGCCAACAAGCCCTTCGCCCACGAGATGTTGATGCGCCGGCAGGACGGCAGAGAGTTTTGGGCCGACCTCAAGGCCTACGTCGCCGATCCGCGCGACCCGAGCGTGGGCACCGTCTGGATCGTGCAGGACCGCTCGGCGTTCAAGGCCGCCGAAGAGGAGGTGAAGAGGGCGAGCGAGGAAATGGCCGCGATCTTCGAGTCCTCCACCTTCGGCATCGCCTTCATCAGGGATCGGGTCATGGTCAAGGCCAATCACAAGCTCGAAGAGCTGTTCGGCTACGCCCAGGGGGAACTGTGCGGGCGGTCGACCCGCTGCTGGTATCCGGACGAGGAGAGCTATCGCAGCGTCGGCGTCGCCTACAACGAGCTGGCGCTGGGCCAGACCCATCGCCGGGTCATGACCATGCAGCACAAGGACGGTTCGCTGTTCTGGGCCAGACTGAGCGGCTGCGCGCTCTCGGCCGACATCTCCCGCGGTTCGGTGTGGACGGTCGAGGATGTCACCGCCGAACAGGAGGCGACCGCAGCCCTGCAACTGGCCAAGGAGAAGGCGGAGGCAGCCGAAGAGAAGCTGCGCGAGAGCTACGCCGAGGTGGAAGCGGCCAATTGTCGCCTGGTCGAACTCGACCGCATGAAGTCGGATTTTCTCTCCTCCGTCTCGCACGAACTGCGCACGCCGCTGACCTCGATCCGCGGCTTCGCCCGGCTGATCGACCGCGAGTTCAGCCGCACCTTCCTGCCGCTGCAGGGCGACGACGACAGCCTGCGCAAGAAGTCGCAGCGCATCCGCGACAACTTGGAGATCATCCTCAAGGAGTCCGAGCGCCTGACGCGGCTGATCAATGACGTGCTCGACCTGGCCAAGATCGAGGCCGGACGCATCGAGTGGCACGACGTGCCGATTCCGCCGCAGACCCTGGCTCGCGACGCCGCCAACGCCGTCGCCGGACTATTCGAGTCCAAGCCCGAGGTGGCGCTGCACCTGGAATTGCAGGAGGATCTGCCGCTCATCATCGGCGACGCCGACCGGTTGTTGCAGGTCCTAGTCAATCTGCTCAACAACGCCGCCAAATTCACCGACGCCGGTGCGGTGACCTTGAGCGTCCGCAACAACGCCGAGCAGCAGATTCAAATGGAGGTCTGCGACACCGGCATCGGCTTTCCCAGCGACGACGCCGAAGCGATCTTCGACAAGTTCCAGCAAGCCAAGCACGGCGATACCCTGGCCGATCGTCCCGCCGGCACCGGGCTGGGGCTGGCCATCTCGCGCGAAATCGTCAGCAGGCACGGCGGTCGCATCTGGGCTCGCTCCGAGCCGGGCAAGGGCAGCGTCTTCACCCTGACCCTGCCGGCGGCGGTGCCGCCGCAACAGACGGCGGCCAGCGCGGTGCAATCGGTCGATCCGACCGCCGCCGCCGCGTCTGACCCGCAGCGACCAGCGGCCGAACGTCGCGCATCCCGGGTGCTGGTGGTGGACGACGATCCCAACATCCGCGGCTACCTCACCCAATTGCTGCAGGAGTACGGCTACGAGGTGGTCGCCGCCGACGATGGCCGGGCGGCCCTGGGGGCGGCGCAGCGCTTCCGCCCCGATTTGATCACGATGGACCTGGCCATGCCGGTGATGGATGGGCGCACGGCGATCGTGCAACTGCGCGCCGATCCGCAGTTGCAGCACATTCCGATCATGGTGATATCGGCGATCCCCGGTTGGGAGAGCGCGGGCGGCGATCTGGCCATGGGCAAACCCCTGGACGAGCAGCGTTTCCTGCACAACGTGCACCTCCTGCTCGGCAACGACCAGGGCGAGGCATCGCGGCGGGTCAGCTTCCTCGTGCTGCACGAGGCGGACGAACTGCCGGCGAGCACGCTGGGCGGCTTGAGTTCCCGCTGCGAACTCAGCGGCTGTCCCGTCGCCGAGTTGCCGGCGCGCATCGCGGCGGGCTTCCAAGGCATGGTGGTGGTGCCGACCCATTTGCTCGGCAAAGTGGACTTGAGCGAGCTCCAGGCCACGCCGGCGCTGGAAGTGATGATCATGCCGGTGCGCGCCGCCGCTGGCGCGGGCGCCGGAAAACATTCGAGAGGGGAGTAAATATGCAGCCAAATCGCGCGGTCATCGTCATCATCGACGACGAGGTGCACATTCGCGCCTTGCTCGAGCAGACCCTCGAAGACCTGGACGACGAGCCGGAGATCGTCTTGGCGGCCAACGGCGCCGAGGGTCTGGCGCTGATCGAGAGTCGGCGCCCGAGCCTGGTGTTTCTCGACGTCATGATGCCGCTGATGAATGGCTACGACGTCTGCGCCGCGGTGCGCAAGAATCCGCAGCTCGCGGCGACGACCATCGTCATGCTGACGGCGAAGGGACAGGAATCGGATCGCCTGCGCGGTCTGGCGGTGGGCGCCCAGCGCTTCGTGACCAAGCCCTTCGATCCCGACGAGATACTGGCCCTGGCGCAAGAGATTCTGCAAACGCCATGAGCAGGGCGCGCGCGCATCTGCGAGCGGCCTGGGCGCAGCGCCAGCTCGAGCTCCTCGTGCCGCTGCTGCCCGCCGGCGCCCAGGTGGCGCTCGTCATCGGCGAGCGGCCGCTGGCAGCGTGCGGCGCGGCCGGGCTGCCGTTGCGTCGCGGAGAGGCCGGGGTCAGCGATTTCCCGCTGCTGTTGGAGGGCGCGCCCATCGGCGAACTGCTGCTGCGCTTGCCCGCTCAGGACGACCGCGGCGCGGCCCGGGCCTGGGGCAATTTTCTGGTGCACGGCCTGCAAGGTGTGGTCGAGGCAGAACACGCGCGCCGCTCGGTGGCCGAAGAGACGCTCAACGCCTACCGCGACATGGCGCTGCTGCAAAGAACCGTCGCCGAGCTCAATGCCTCCCTCGATCCGACGTCGGTGGCGACGAGCCTGCTCAAGGAATTCGACGGCGCGAAGAACGCCGCCGACTTCGGCGCCGTCTTCCTGCGCCGCAACGACGATGCCGGCTTGCGCCAGATCCGCTGCTTCGGCGCCGGCGCTGGCGAGGCGTTCACGGCGCTGCTCGCCAGTCCCCTGTTCGAGGCCATGGCGACCCAGGAACAGGGCGACATCGTCAACGACTTGGCGGCGTCGCCGCTCTATTCGGGAGCGGTTGGCCAGTTCAAATCCCTGATGTGGTTGCCCCTGCGCGCCCACGGTGAGGATCTGGGCCTGTTGGTGCTCGCGGCGCGGCGCGTCGAGGGCTTCACCGCCGCCGACATGAAGCGCGCCCAAACCCTGGTCTCGGTCGCCGCCAGCGCCCTGCGCAACGCCAGGCTGTACGCGGCCGAGCAGATCATGTCGCGCTCCCTGGTCAGCGTCATCGCCATTGGCACGGCGCTGTCCAACGAGCGCGACATCAACTGTCTGCTCGAAGCCATCATGGTCGCGGCGAAGAACATCACCCACGCCGACGGTGGCACCCTCTATTTGGCCAGCGACGACGGCCAGAGCCTGCGCTTCGAGATCATGCGCAACGACAGCCTCGGCACGGCGCTGGGGGGCGCGTCGGGCGCGCCCATCACCTTTCCCGATCTGCCGCTGCGCGACGCGCGCGGCGAGCCCAACAACGCGATGGTCTCCGCCTACGTGGCGATCCACGGCGAGACGGTCAACATCGCCGACGCCTACGAGGCGCAGGGATTCGATTTCTCCGGCACCCGCAAGTTCGACCAGAGCACCGGCTATCGTTCGCAATCCTTCCTCACCGTGCCCATGCGCAATCACGAGAAGGAGATGCTCGGCGTCCTGCAGCTGATCAACGCGGTGGACCAGGACACCGGCAAGGTCGTGCCTTTCTCTGCCGCCGACCAACGCCTGGCCGAGTCGCTGGCCTCGCAGGCGGCGATGGCCCTGTCCAATCGCCAATTGATCGTGCAGCTGGAACAGCTATTCGTCTCCTTCATCAACCTGATCAACCTGGCCATCGACGAGAAGTCACCCTATACCGCCGGCCACTGCGTCCGCGTACCGGTGCTCACCATGATGTTGGCCGAATCGGCGATGGCAGCGGCGAAAGACCCGCTGCACCCGCTCGCCGGTTTCGTCCTCGACGAGCAAGACCTCAACGAGTTGAAGATCGCCGGCATGCTCCACGATTGCGGCAAGATCACCACACCGGTGCACGTGGTCGACAAGTCGACCAAGCTGGAGGCGATCCACGACCGCATCCACGACATCGACACCCGCTTCGAGGTGCTCAAGCGCGACATCGTCAATGCGACCCTGCGGGCCAAGCTGGCGCTGCGCCAAACGCAGGACAGCGCGGCGGAAGACCGCCTGACCAGGGCGATGGAAGCCGGACTGGCGCAGCTCGACGATGACCGCGAGTTCCTGCGGCGCACCAACACCGGTGGCGAATTTATGCGCGATGCCGATCTGGAGCGGATCCGGCGCATCGCCGCCGAACACCGCTGGCGTGACCCGTCGGGCCAGGAGGTGGCTTTCCTCAGCGTCGAGGAAGCCGAAGCGCTCTCCATCCGCGCCGGGACGTTGACCGCCGCCGAGCGCGAGACGATCAACCACCACATCGTCGCGACGATACGCATGCTCGAGCAGTTGCCCTGGTCGAAGAACCTAAAGAACGTTCCGGCCTACGCCGGCGGTCACCACGAACGGATGGACGGCAAGGGCTATCCGCGCGGGCTCAAGCGCGAGGAGATGGCGGTGCAGGCGCGCATCATCGGCGTCGCCGACGTCTTCGAAGCGCTGACGGCGCGCGACCGGCCCTACAAGAAGGGCAAGACCCTGTCGGAGTCCTTGCACATCCTGGGCAAGATGAAGGAGGGCGGCCACCTCGATCCCGACCTGTTCGACGTCTTCATCCGGCACAAGGTCTATCTTCGCTACGCCGAGGAATACCTCGATCCGCAACAGATCGATCAGGTCGACGAGAGCACGCTGCCTGGCTACGTAGCTTGAGCGCGTATTATCATGGCGCTCCAGCGTCCATGAGGAGCAAGTCCAGATGCAAGCCGTTTCCCTGCCCGACACGATGCCGACGCTGCGCGTCTCGCCGATGCCCGCCGACGTCAATCCCTCCGGCGACATCTTCGGCGGTTGGGTGATGGCGCAGACCGACATCGCCGGCGCCATCCCGGCGACGCGCCGCGCCCGCGGCCGCATCGCCACGGTGGCGGTCAACTCCTTTCTCTTCAAACAGCCGATCTCGGTCGGCGATGTGGTGAGCTTTTACGCCGAGGTGGTGCGCGTCGGCCGCACCTCGATCACGGTCGACGTGCAGGTCTACGCCGAGCGCAATCCGGCGCAGCCGGTGGTGGTCAAGGTCACCGAGGCGACCCTGACCTACGTGGCCACCAACGCCGACGGCAGCAAGCGCGACGTACCGGCAGCCTAACCGGTCAGCTTGCGCGTCAACGCCCGCGCCACCATGCGCAGGCGCTGGGCCAGCGGGAAGCGGCGGAAGTTGGTCTTGACCACGCCCTTGGTGAAGGCGGTGCGCTTCGAGTAGTCGATGGCGACGTCGACGATCACCGGGCGGCCGGTCGCTGCCAGACGCTTCGCCTCGGTGATGGCGGCAGCGATGTCGCCGTCGCTGGAGAGGGCGAGGTAGGCCGCACCGGTGGCCACGGCGACGCCCTCGGCGCGCAGTTGGCCCAGTGTGGTGCAGGGCTTGCGCCCGTAGGGAATCTCCTGCGCCTGGGCGATCTGCGACAGCTCGCCGTCGTGGAACAGGTAGTAGACGATGCCCAGTCGGTGGCTGACGGCGGTGACGATTTCCATGCAGCTCATCATGAAGGCGCCGTCGCCGACGATGGCGAAGACCTCCGCTTGCGGTTGCGCCAACTTGGCGCCGATGGCCGCCGGCACGGCGTAGCCCATGGCGTTGAAGTCGGTGGGCACGATCAACCTGCCGCCGGCGTGCACCGGGAACAGCTCGGCGGTCAGGTAGGTGTGGTTGCCGTCGTCGACCACGGCGATCGCGTCGGTCGCCACCTGCTGCCGCAATTCGGCGAAGAAGCGCGCCGGATTGACCCGGCCGCCGCTGTCGTGGGCCAGCCATTCGGCGCGATAGGCGGCCTTGTCGCGGGCGATGGCCGCCGCCGGCGAGGCGCCTCGGCTCGGCCTTGGCCGGCGCTGCAGTTCGGCCAGCAGCGCCGTGAGCACCGCGCGCGCATCGCCGGCGAGGCGCACCGCGGCCGGATAGTTGCGGTCGAACACGGCGGCGTTGATGTCGCAGTGGATGAGGTCTTTGGGTACATCGACGCCGAAACTGCCGGTGGCGATCTCGCCGAAGCGGGTGCCGACCGCGAGCAGGCAGTCGCAATCCTTGAAGGCGTTCTTCGCCGCCGGCACGGCGGCCGGCCCGAAGCTGAAGCCGGCGTGCAGCGGGTGATCGGCAGCAAAGGCGGCCAGGCCCTGCAGCGTCGTCGCCACCGGCGCCGCGAGCCACTCGGCGATGGCCGCGGTCTCGGCTGCCGCCCCCCGCGCGCCCCAACCGAGAAACAGCCCCGGTCGCTTCGCCGCCAGCAGCAGCTCGGCGGCGCGCGCGATCGCCTGTGGATCGGCGAATGCGGGGCTCGCCGGCGGCTGCCAGCTGGGCAGGTCGCCGACCTCGGCGGCGAAGAGCTGCAGATCCACCGGCAGCTCCACCAGCACCGGTCCCGGCTCACCGGAGGTGGCGATGCGGTGCGCCTCGAACAGCGTCGGCATCACGTCTTCGTGGCGGGTGACGCGAAACGCCGCCTTGGTCAGCGGGCGGGCGATCTCCAGCTGGTCGATCTCGTGCAGCTGGTAGCCCTTGTCGGTGTCGCGGCGGATGCCACCGGTGATCACCAGCATGGCGATGCCGTCGAGCAGCGCCTCGCCGATGCCGCTGGCGGCGTGGGTGAGGCCCGCGGCGGGAACGATGGCCAGGGTGCCCACAGTCGTGCCGACGCGGCTCATGGCGTCGGCCATGAAGGCGGCGCAGCCCTCGTGGGTGACCAGGATCGGTGTGATGGCGGGCGAGTTGTTGAGTTCGTCGTAGAGCTCCGTGTTGTGCACCCCGGGGATACCGAAGGTGTGCGTGACGCCGAGAGCCTCCAAGGCGTGCACCGCCAGCCAGGCTGCCGTCTTTTTCATCAGATTTCCTTGAGTATCGCGCGCGCCGCGCGGCGGCCGCCGTAGATGCAGCCGCCGAGAAAAGTGCCCTCGAGCGCACGCAGGCCGTTCATGCCGCCGCCGCCGAAACCGGCCGCCTCGCCGGCGGCGTAGAGGCCGACGATGGGCTGACCGGAATCGCCGAGCACTCGGCAGTCGAGGTCGGTCTGGATGCCGCCCAGGCTCTTGCGGCTGACGATGAACTCGCGGATGGCGTAGAGTGGCCCGGCGGCCGGATCGAGGATCTTCTGAAACTTGCAGGTGCGCAGCCGGTCGCCGCGCCAGCGCCGCACCGTCGCGATGCGCTGCACCTGTGGGTCCTGGCAGTCCCCGCCCATCGCCAGCTGGGCGTCGTAGGCGAGCACGGTGGCGTAGAGGCGACCGTGATTCACCAGATTCTCGCCGCTCAAGGCGTTCATCTTGACCACCAGTGCCGCCAGGCTGTCGGCGCACAGGACATCGATGCAGTTGTCGCGCAACTGGTCCACCAGCCAGCGGTTGCCGAACAGCATGTCGCGCAGGAAGGCCAGCTTCTTCTTGTCGCGGATCGAGGGATTGAACTCGGCGCCGGACACCGCCAGCTCCTTCACCGCGATCTTGCGATTCATCAACTGCCAGGAATATTGGCCCTGTTCGGCGCAGACGCGGCTGACCAGATCGCGGGTGTCGAAGCCCGTGACCAGCGGCGGCAGCAGCCGCTCGCCGCGCGCGTTCAACCACAGCGCCGAGCGCGGCGGCACCAGCGACAGACCGTGCCCGGGCTGGCGCGGCCGCCAGTGATGGACGCCGGCGGCATAGTTCCACATCCGCTCGAGGTGGGTGATGCGTCCACCGGCTTCGTGCACCGCGTCGTGGAGCCGGCCGTCGGCGAAGCGATGGGCGCCGTTCAACAGGTTTGGCGGCGGCTTGCCCCAGTCGGCGTGCCAGTGGGCGCGCACCCGCGCCAGGTCGCCGTTGATGCCGCCGCAGGCGACGATCACCGCCGCGGCGCGCGCTTCGAAGGGCACGCCGTCGTCCTCGGCCTGGCCGCGCACGCCGACGACGCGGCCGTCCTCCATCAGGAACTCCTCCACCCGCAGGCCGAAGCGCAGCGCCAGGCGGTCGCGCCGCGGGTGGTCGAGCAGGCGCCGCGCCAGCTGCAGCACCAGCTCCCGGCCGGTGCCCCAGACGATGTGGAAGCGCGGCAGCGAATTGCCGCGATGCCGCTCGCCGCGTTCCACCCAGTGCGGGATCGGCAGAAAGCCTATGCTGCGCGCCTTGAGCCAGAGGTAGACCTGGTCGTGGCATTCGTTGACGTAGGCCTCGGCCCAACGTCGGGGCCAGATCTCGGCCGGGTCCAGCTCGCCGAAGGACAGCCAATCGGCCAGCGCCAGCTCGGGCGTGTCCTTGACGCCGGCGCGTCGTTGCTCCTTTGTTCCGACCACCAGGATGCCGCCGAAGCTTTCCCTGGCCAGACCGCCGAGCCGCGCCTCGAGGTCGCGGTCGACCAGGGCGACCCGGCGGCCGGCGTCGAGCAGTTCGAGGCTGGCGACCATGCCGGCCAATCCGGCGCCGACCACGATAACCTCGCTCTCCAGCCTCTCCATGGGTCTCCCTCTCACCGCCGCTGCCGAGGTTTTCGATACGGGGGGTAAACCCGCTTCTGATCACCTGTTTATGACGCCGCCACGCTGGCTATTATCGCCCCTATTGCGGGTAGTATGCCCGCGCTTTGACCGGCTAGGCCCCGATGCCCGACCTCGGTTTGCGCGAGATACTGATGGTTGCGGTCGCTGCCACCGCGGCCTATCTGCTGCTGTCCGTGCTGCGCCTGCTGCGCATCGCCCGGCGCAAGAGAGCGAGTCTTGCCACGGTGGCCGTCGAGCGCAGCGAACCCGCTGCGGACACGGCGGCCGAGCAGGCTCCGCTCGCCATCGAAGAAGACCAGCCGATCCAGTCGCAGCCGCCGGCCGCCGCCGCGTCGCCGGCGGGCGCGCCGCAGCGGCAGCGTCGCTGGTTGCCGCACTGGTTGCGTCGCCGCGAGCAAGCGCCGGCGAGTCCGCCCGGCGCCTGGCCGGGGGAGTCGCCGCAGCGCTTTGGCGACCACCTGTTCCGCACCACCCTGGAATCGGAGCTGCAACAACTGCGCAGCGAAGTGGCCAGCCTGCGCGAGG
>JAHFRE010000023.1 GCA_023258955.1 Sterolibacterium sp. | reverse complement strand
TGGAGTTCATCTGCGCCAACACCGACGGCCAGGCCTTGAAGAAGAGCAGCGCCGGCGTCAAGCTGCAATTCGGCCCGGGCCTGGGCGCCGGCGGCAAGCCGGAAAAGGCGCGCGAGCACGCCCAGGCCGAGCGTGCCGCCATCGCCGACGCGCTCTCCGGTGCGCACATGGTGTTCATCACCGCCGGCATGGGCGGTGGCACCGGTACCGGCGCGGCGCCGGTGGTCGCCGAAGTGGCGCGCGAGTTGGGAATACTCACCGTTGCCGTGGTGACCAAGCCCTTCGAATACGAAGGCAAGCGCATGAGCCTGGCGGAGAAGGGCCTCAACGAACTGGCCCAGCACGTCGACTCCCTGATCATCATCCTCAACGAAAAGCTGATGGAAGTGCTGGGCGAGGATGTGAGCATGCTGGAGGCCTTCAAGTCGGCCGACAACGTGCTGAAGAACGCCGTCGGCGGCATCGCCGAGATCATCAACGTGCCCGGCCTGGTGAACGTCGACTTTGAAGACGTGCGCACCGTGATGGGCGAGATGGGCAAGGCGATGATGGGCTCGGCCACCGCCGCCGGCGTCGACCGCGCCCGCATCGCCGCCGAGCAGGCGGTCGCCAGCCCGCTGCTCGAGGGCATCGAGTTGTCCGGCGCGCGCGGCGTCCTGGTGAATATCACGGCCAGCCAATCGCTGGGGATGAAGGAAGTCCGCGACGTGATGAACACCATCCGCAACTACGCTGCGCCCGACGCGACGATCATCTTCGGCACGGTGTTCGAGGAGGGTATGGAAGACCAGTTGCGCGTTACCGTCGTTGCCACCGGTCTGGGTGTGGCCCAGGCCAGGCCGGTCGCCAAGCCGAGCATCAGCATGGTGCAGGGCCTGCGCACCGGCACCGATGATCGTTTCGTCGATGCCGGCAACGGACTCGAAGCCGGTCTGCCGGCGGTGTTCCAGTCCGGCCGCGCCGGTGCGCGCAACGCCGCGGTGGACGCGATGACCGCCAGCGGCGTGGACAAGTACGACATTCCGGCCTTCCTGCGCAAGCAGGCGGACTAGCACAAGCCTTCGCAGGCTGGACCGAGCCTCCCGGTCCAGCCGAGGATGGGGGAAGACCGCCTCTTCCCCCATCCTCGCTGCCGCCGGCCTCATGACCCCGTCTTGGCCTGTGATAAAATGCCGCTTTCTTCCAATGGCTTAAGCCCATGCTCCAGCAGCGCACCCTGAAGACGCTGGTCCGCGCCACGGGCGTTGGTCTGCACAGCGGCGCCAAAGTGACCATCGTTCTGCGCCCGGCGGCGCCCGATACCGGCATCGTCTTCCGCCGGGTGGACCTCGATCCGCCGGTCGATCTCGTGGCCGACCCCTTCGCCGTCGGCGATACGCGGCTGGCCTCGTGCCTGGAGCAGGACGGGGTCAAGATCGCCACCGTCGAGCACCTGATGTCGGCGCTCTCTGGCCTGGGCATCGACAATCTCTACGTCGATGTCGATGCCGCCGAGTTGCCGATCATGGACGGCAGCGCCGCGCCCTTCGTGTTTCTGCTGCAGTCGGCCGGGATCGCGGAGCAAAACGCCGCCAAGCGCTTTCTGCGGGTGAAGAAGGCGGTGGAAGTGCGCGACGGCGACAAGTGGGCGCGCCTCGCCCCCTACGACGGCTTCCGCCTGTCCTTCTCGATCGCCTTCGACCATCCGGCGGTCAACCAGAGCGGCACCTCGGCCAGCGTCGACTTCGCCGAGCACTCCTACGTGCGGGACGTGGCGCGGGCGCGCACCTTCGGCTTCATGCAGGACGTCGAGGCGCTGCGCGACATGGGCCTGGCGCTGGGCGGCAGCCTGGAAAACGCCGTGGTGATGGACGAGTACCGCGTGCTCAACGCCGAAGGCTTGCGCTACGCCGACGAATTCGCCAAGCACAAGCTGCTCGACGCCATCGGCGACCTCTACCTCGCCGGCCATCCCCTGCTCGCCGAGTTCTCCGCCCACAAGTCCGGCCACGCCCTGAACAACGCCCTGTTGAAGGCGCTGCTCGCCGACCGCAGCGCTTGGGAGATGGTGAGCTACGACAGGCTGGCCGAAGCACCGGCGACCATCGCCCAGCTCTATCCGCAGGTCGCCTGAGTGTTCCTGCTGCGCATCGTCGGCGTGCTGACGGCGATCGCCATCGGCGCCGGCATCGTCGCCTTCCTGTTCACCCAAGACAGGCGCTACTTGCAACTCTCCCTGCGCATCGCCAAGTACGCGCTGATCTTTGCCCTGGTGTTCATGGGGCTATTGACCTTGGAACGGGTCATTGCGCTTTGAGCAGGCGCTCCAAAGACAGCCTCAGGGGAGAGTCCTCGGGCAGAGTGTGGGAAAGGCTTGTTAGTCCTTGCTTCGTCCGAGATCCAAGCTGGGCAACGACTTGCCGTTTTTCGACGGTTTCCTGACCCTCCCGGGCTTGCACCTTGACGCGGATTTCGGTAATCTCGCCGCCACTTGAACGCAACGCATCGCCGAGGCTGGGTGCAAGTTGGCGCAGTTTGGCGGCGATCGCAGCGTTGTCGGCGTGAATGAAGACGATGCCCAGCCGGTAGTTGGCGATTCGGGAGGCGCGGGCAAGGGCAGTGGGTAGGGTAGCATCGATGATGCGTTGAAGCTTTAGCAGGTGCCAGGCGTGGTCGGTCAGACGCGCCAACGCCGCGTCGGCGTTCAAGCAGTCGTTCAGGCTGCGCGCTTGCATAGGGCCTCGGTGCAAGGGAGATCAAGCTGCATATTATTCTCGTCTCGGACAGGATGGCAAAGGCCAGGAGCCTCCAGCTCACCTGGCGCCATCTGGCGCTGGCCTTCTCGGGCGTCTGCATCCTGATCGTCGGCCTCGGTTCGCTGTTCTCCTACGTCACCATGCGCCACGCCGCGGATCTGCACCTGCCCTTCGTGCAGGACATGATACGCGCTACCTACGCCGCCGAGGCCGAGCGCAGCAAGGAGTTTCTGCGCGAGAACTTGAACGCCATGGCGGTCAAGATGGGCCAGATGCAGGCGCAGTTGATCCGCATCGATTCGCTCGGCGAACGGCTGGCAACGCTCTCCGGGGTCAAGCTGGAGGCGAGGCCGACCCCGGGCAAGGACGGTCGCGGTGGACCGCTGCTGCAGCCGACGCCGCTGTCGGCGGATGATCTGCGCGCGGCGCTCGAAGCCCTGGCCAAGGAGGTCGAAGCGCGCGGCGACCACATGTCCCTGCTCGAATCGCAGTTGCTCGACGAGCGCATCCAGAAGAGCATGCTGCCGACCACCCTGCCGGTGGACGCGCAGTGGAACGCCTCCGGTTTCGGCTGGCGCATCGATCCCTTCACCGGCGAGCGGGCGCTGCACGAAGGGGTGGATTTCGGTGCCCAGGTCGGCACCGACATCGTCGCCGCGGCCAGCGGCGTCGTCATCACCGTCGATCGTCACCCCGAATACGGCAATATGGTGGAGATCGACCACGGCAACGGCCTGTCCACCCGCTACGCCCACATCTCGCGCACCGTGGTCAAGGTCGGTGCCCTGGTTCGCCGCGGCCAGAAGATCGCCGAGGTCGGCACCACCGGCCGCACCACCGGTCCGCATCTGCACTTCGAAGTGCGCCACGAAGGCGTCGCCGTCAATCCTTTCCGTTTCCTGCAGAACGCCACCGCAGGGCGGGCGCTGGCACAGCGCTGAAGCGACGGCCGCGGGCGGCGGGCCGCGGCCTGCATGCTAAAATGCGCGCTTTCGCCAGCTTCCGGCGACGACGGGCAACCCCATGATTTCCGGCTTTCTCAAGAAGATTTTCGGCAGCCGCAACGAACGGCTGATCCGCCAGTATTCCGCCAACGTGCGCAAGATCAACGCCTTCGAAGAGACGATGAAGGCGAAGAGCGACGCCGACCTGCGCGCCATGACCGCGGCGTTCAAAGCTCGGCTTGCCGCCGGCGAGACCCTCGACGATCTGCTGCCGGAAGCCTTCGCCGTGGTGCGCGAGGGCGGACAGCGGGCGCTGGGCATGCGCCACTTCGACGTGCAGTTGATCGGTGGCATGGTGCTGCACGCCGGCAAGATCGCTGAAATGCGCACCGGCGAAGGCAAGACCCTGGCGGCGACCCTGCCCGCCTACCTGAACGCCCTGTCGGGCAAAGGCGTGCACGTCGTCACGGTCAACGACTACCTGGCCAGCCGCGACGCCGCGTGGATGGGCAAGCTCTACGGCTTTCTCGGCCTGACCGTCGGCGTCAATCTTTCGCACATGGCGCACGACGAGAAGCAGGCCGCCTACGCCGCCGACATCACCTACGGCACCAACAACGAGTTCGGCTTCGATTACCTGCGCGACAACATGGTCTATGCCAAGGCCGAGCGGGTGCAGCGCTGGCTCAACTATGCCATCGTGGACGAGGTGGATTCGATCCTGATCGACGAGGCGCGCACGCCGCTGATCATCTCCGGCCAAGCTGAGGACCACACCGAACTCTACGTCAAGTTGAACGGCGTCGCACCGCTGCTCACCCGCGGCGAGGCCGGCCGCGACAAGGATGAGCCGGACACCGGCGACTACACGGTGGACCTCAAGTCGCAGCAGGTGTTGCTGACCGAGGCCGGCCACGAGCACGCCGAGCAGATCCTGGCGCGCATGGGCCTGCTGCCCGAGGGCGGCAGCCTCTACGAGCCGGCCAACATCATGCTCATGCACCACCTCTACGCCGCCCTGCGCGCCAACAATCTCTACCACCGCGACCAGCAGTACGTGGTGCAGAACGGCGAGGTGGTCATCGTCGACGAGTTTACCGGTCGCCTGATGTCGGGCCGCCGCTGGTCCGACGGCTTGCACCAGGCGGTGGAGGCGAAGGAGGGCGTGGCCATCCAGAACGAGAACCAGACCCTGGCTTCGATCACCTTTCAGAACTTCTTCCGCATGTACTCGCGCTTGTCGGGCATGACCGGCACCGCCGACACCGAGGCCTACGAGTTCCACCAGATCTACGGCCTCGAGACCGTGGTCATCCCGACCCATCGGCCGATGATCCGCGACGACCGCATGGACCAGATCTATCGCACCGCGGAAGAGAAGTACAAGGCGATCATCAACGACATCAAGGACTGCCACGGCCGCGGCCAGCCGGTGCTGGTCGGCACGACCTCGATCGAGAATTCCGAACTGCTCTCCGGCATGCTGGACAAGGAGAAGCTGGCGCACCAAGTGTTGAACGCCAAGCAGCACGCCCGGGAGGCCGAAATCGTGGCCCAGGCCGGCCGACCCGGCGTCATCACCATCGCCACCAATATGGCCGGCCGCGGCACCGACATCGTGCTCGGCGGCAACGTCGAGAAGCAGATCGACGTCGTCCGCGGCGAGGCGGGACTCGGCGAAGAAGCGCAACAGCAACGCATCGCGGCGCTGCGCGAGGAGTGGGACAAGCTGCACCAGAAGGTGGTCGGGGCCGGTGGCTTGCACATCATCGGCTCGGAGCGGCACGAATCGCGGCGCATCGACAACCAGCTGCGCGGTCGCGCCGGACGCCAGGGCGACCCCGGCGCATCGCGCTTCTACCTGGCGCTCGACGACCAGTTGCTGCGGATTTTCGCCGGCGAGCGCTTGAACGCCATCATGGTGCGGCTGAAGATGCCCGAGGGCGAGGCGATCGAGCACCCGCTGGTGACCCGCTCCCTGGAGTCGGCACAGCGCAAGGTCGAGCAGCGCAACTTCGACATCAGAAAGCAGCTGCTCGAGTACGACGACGTCGCCAACGACCAGCGCAAGGTGATCTACCAGCAGCGCAACGAATTGCTCGAGACCGAGGACATTTCCGAGACCATCACCGCCATGCGCCAGGGCGTGGTGCACGACACCTTCGTCGGCTTCGTCCCGGCGGGCAGCGTCGAGGAACAGTGGGACATCCCGGCGCTGACGCTGGCGTTCGCCGCCGAATTCCAGCTGCCGCTGCCGATCGCCGATTGGCTGAAGAACGAACCCGACCTGACCGACGCCGATCTGCTTAAGCGCATGCTTGACGCCGCCGATTCCGCCTACGCCGAAAAGATCGCCCAGGTCGACGCCGAGGCCTGGCACGGCTTCGAGCGCAACGTTATGCTGCAGAGCCTGGACTCGCACTGGCGCGAGCACCTGGCGGCGCTCGACCACCTGCGCCAGGGCATCCACCTGCGAGGCTACGCGCAGAAGAACCCGAAGCAGGAGTACAAGCGCGAAGCCTTCGACCTGTTCGAGAGCCTGCTGCAGACGGTGCGCCAGGAGGTGACCCGGCTCCTGATGACGGTCGAGATCCGCTCCGAGGCGGCGATGGAGGAGGCCGAAGTGCCGCCGGTGCTGGAGAACGTCCAATACCATCACGCCGGCTACGACGAGGTGCTCGGTAGCCCCGAGGACAAGCCCGCGCTGCCGCAGCAGAGGCACATGGCCAAGGTTGGGCGCAACGAGGCCTGCCCCTGTGGGTCGGGCAAGAAGTACAAACACTGTCACGGCAAGCTCGCCTGAACTTGGCCACCGAGATCGGCACCATCGTCGAGGATGGCGATAGCGTCCTCATTCTCGACCAGACGCTTTTACCGACGCGGCTAGCCCAGGTCCGCCTGAGCACCCTGAGCGAGGCGGCCCACGCGATCCGCTCGATGCAGGTGCGCGGCGCGCCGTTGATCGGCGCCACCGCCGCCTACGGCGTGGCGCTGGCGATGCGGGCCGACGCCGCCGACGCGGCGCTCGCGGCGTGCCTCGCCACCCTCGCCCAGACGCGGCCGACTGCGGTGAATCTGCGCTGGGCTCTGGCGCGCATGGCAGCGCTGCTCTCGCCCCTGCCGCAGGCGCAGCGCGCCGTGGCGGCCTGGCGCGAGGCGGGCGAGATCGCCGCGGAAGACGCGGCGACCAACGCCGCCATCGGCCAGCACGGCTTGACCGTGCTGCGCCAACTGGCGATTCGCGGCAGGCCGATCGAGCTGATGACCCACTGCAACGCCGGCTGGCTGGCGACCGTCGCCCACGGCACGGCGCTGGCACCGGTCTACGCCGCCCACGCCGCCGGCCTGCCGCTGCACGTCTGGGTCTCCGAGACGCGGCCGCGCAACCAGGGCCTGCTCACCGCCTGGGAGCTGACCCGGGCCGGGGTGGCGCACACCCTGATCGTCGACAACGCGGCGGGTCTGTTGATGATGCAGGGCCGCGTGGACCTGGTGATCGTCGGCGCCGACCGGGTCGCCGCCAACGGCGACACCGCCAACAAGGTCGGCACCTACCTGAAGGCCCTGGCGGCGCGCGCCCATGGCCTGCCCTTCTACGTCGCGGCGCCGCGCTCGACCATCGATTTTGCGTGCACCGACGGTGCCGCCATCCCGATCGAGGAGCGCGATCGGTCAGAATTGGGCGCCGGTGATCTGTCGGTGGCCAATCCGGCTTTCGACGTGACGCCGGCGCCGCTGATCACGGCCATCATCAGCGAGTCCGGGCTCAGCGCGCCGGCGAATCTGGCGCAGTGGCGATGAACCAGCTCGCTGCCGAGGTGCTTGCCACCGCCCGCGCCATGAACGCTCGCGGCATCAATCGCGGTGCCGCCGGCAACGTCTCGGCGCGCGGCGGCGCGGGTTTTCTGATCACCCCGACCGGGATGGCCTACGACCAGGCTACGCCCGCCGACATGGTGGCTGTGGCCATGGATGGCGCTGCTGGCGGGCCGCGCAAGCCATCCTCGGAGTGGCGCTTCCACCGTGACATCTACGCCGAGCGGCGCGAGGTCGGGGCGGTGCTGCACGCCCATTCCCCCTTCGCCACCAGCCTCGCCTGCATGGGGCTGGACCTTCCTCCCTTCCACTACATGATCGCCCGCTTCGGCGGGGCGGACCTGCGCTGCGCGCGCTACGCCACCTTCGGCACCCAGGAACTGTCCGCCGCGGTGCTCGAAGCCCTGCGCGACCGCGCCGGCTGCCTGATGGCGCACCACGGCATGCTGGTCGTCGGTCGCGACCTCGGCCAGGCGCTGGCCTTGGCCTGCGAATTGGAGGACCTGTGCGAGCAGTACTGGCGCGTGCTGCAATTGGGCGAGCCGCGCCTGCTGGCCGCGGAAGAGATGGCGCGGGTGCTGGAGAAGTTTCGCGACTACGGGCAACAGTAGCGCGACAAGCAACAAAAATGGCCGCCCGAAGGCGGCCATTTCTATTCTGTTGGCAACCGGCGCGAAGCCGGTGGCGAATCAGAACCGGTGCAGCGTACCAATCATGAAACCGGTGGGGCTGGTACCCGCCACCGTCACGTTGCCGACCAAGTCACCGGCGGTGACCAGCGCCTGGTTCGCGGTCGCGCTGTTGCTCAGCTTGCCGTAGGCCGTGTAGAGCAGGGTGCGCTTCGACATGTCATACACATAAGCCAGACCGAACTCCTTGAAGTCCTTGTTGGCGGGCGACTGGTCGTCGAAATGTGCGTAGTTGGCCACGACGCGGCTGGCTGCGCTGACCGGAATCGAGGCGCCCACATACCAGGTCTTCGTCTGCCTATAGGCCTTGGTGACGTTCTCGTAGTTGCCGCCGTCGATCTTGCCGGACAGGTAGGCACCAAAGAGTCTCACAGGACCGAAGTCATAATTACCGGCCAGCAGGAAGCCCTTCGCCGTGGCCAGGTCGTACTCGCCAGGCGCCCAACTGGGCCGGTTGAAGTGCCAGTAGGACAGGATGGCGTTCGCCGGGCCGTTCTGGTAGATACCAGCGAGGTCGTAGCCGCGACCCGCCTTGTCATTGGTGCATGACGTGGTGGCGGTGCAGGCCGTCGTAGTAGCGGTGGTCTGCACGGGTCCGCTAACGTTGTTCTCGGAACCGGCGGAATAGGTAAACCAGCCGTAGAGGCCGTTCATGTTCGGCGTCTTGTAGGTGATGCCGTTATTGACTCGCGGCACCAGGCCGGAACTCTGGATGTTGCCGAGGCCACCATACAGACCGCCGACCACCGGATCAGCGATGACCGCTGTGCCGGTATAGGTGGCCGTGTACAGGCGACCAAGATGCACTGTTCCCCAGGCGCCTTCGAGGCCGACGAGGCCTTGGCGGGAGAATATCTGCGGACCGGTGCCCGGTGCGCCACCTGTTGACGCGACAGTGTTGTTGATGCCGCCAAAATTGCCGGCGTTACCGGCGCCAGTATTCGCCGGCGCGCCTGCGCCCATGGTCTGGGTATCCATGCTGAGGCCAGCTTCGAGGACGAACACGGCCTTGGTGCCGCCGCCCATGTCTTCTGAACCCCTGAAGCCGAAGCGGCTGGCGTTGTAGCCGCCGGTGCCGACTTGCATTTTGCGACCAAAGCCGCTGTCCGACCAATTGACGTTGGCGTCGAGCACGCCGTACATCGTGACGTTCGATTGCGCCAAGGCGCCACCGGACACCAGGCCGGCGATTGCGAGAGCGATCAATTTCTTTTGCATTGAGAGGTTCTCCTTGAATTTGTGAGTGCAGGCCAATGGCTCCACGTGGTCGGCCACTGTTCCCGCCCAGCCTTCCCCTCGGGAGAGCTACCCCCATTCTGCCAAAGGGGATACGCCCGCAACAAGGAGAATCGGGGATTCGTGGGCGATGACAAGGTGCTTTGTTGTATTTGTGCCACAGGCCGACAGCTGCGCCGTCAGCCGAACAGCCGCGCCAGTTCGGCGCCGGGTGAGGGTTTGCGCATGAAGGCTTCGCCGACCAGGAACGCGACCACGTTGTGGGCGCGCAGTCGCTGCACGTCGACGCTGCTGCGTATCCCCGACTCGGTGACCAGGATCCGCTCTGCCGGCAGGCGCCCAACCTGGTCGAGGGTGGTCTGCAGATCGACCTCGAAGCTTCTCAAGTCGCGGTTGTTCACACCGATGAGCGGGGTGGCGAGTTGCAGGGCGAGATCGACCTCGTGCCCATCGTGGGCCTCGACCAGCACCGCCATGCCGAGCTCCCCGGCGATGTCCTCCATCTCGCGCATCTGGCCAAGCTCGAGGGCGGCGACGATCAGCAGGATGCAGTCGGCGCCCATGGCGCGCGCCTGATAGACCTGGTAGGCATCGACGAGGAAATCCTTGCGCAGCACCGGCAGGGTGCAGGCGCGCCGCGCCAGCTGCAGGTGCGCGGCATCGCCCTGGAAGAACTCCCGGTCGGTGAGCACGGACAGGCAGGTGGCACCGTGGCGCTGGTAGTCGGCGGCGATCGCCGCGGGATCGAAGGCCTCGCGGATCACGCCCTTGGACGGGCTGGCCCGTTTGATCTCGGCGATCACGGCGGGCTTCGCCGCGGCGATGTTGGCGCGAATCGCGCCGACGAAATCGCGCGGCGCGGGCTGCGCCTCGGCCTTGGCCCTGATCGCCGCCAAGGGCTGGGCCGCGCGCGCTACGGTCACTTCCTCACGCTTTACCGCGAGGATCTTCTGCAGGATGTCGGACATCAGGCGAAGCTGCGAGTGAACGCGACGAACTGCTCGAGCTTGGCTCGGGCGCTGCCGCTGGCGATGGCCTCGCGCGCCAGCGCTATGCCCTCGACGATCGAGTTGGCGCGGTTGGCGGCGTAGAGTGCGGCGCCGGCGTTCAACACGACGATCTCGCGCGGCGTGCCCTCGACGTTGTCCAGGGCCTCGAGCAGCATCGCCTTCGATTCCTCGGCGTTGGCCACGCGCAAACCGCGGTTGGAGAACATCGACATGCCGTAGTCCTCGGGATGGATCTCGTATTCGCTGATGACGCCGTCCTTGAGTTCGCCGACCATGGTCGCCGCACCCAGCGAAATCTCGTCCATGCCGTCCTTGCCCCAGACCACCAGCACGTGATCGGCGCCCAGCTGCTGCATCACCCGCACCTGGATGCCGACCAGATCGGGGTGAAACACCCCCATCAGGGTGTTGGGCGCACCGGCCGGATTGGTCAAGGGACCGAGAATGTTGAACAGGGTGCGCACCGCCATCTCGCGCCGCACCGCGGCCACGTTCTTCATCGCCGCGTGGTGCTTGGGCGCGAACATGAAGCCGATGCCCGTGGCGGCAAGGCACGCGGCCACCTGCTCCGATTCGAGGGTGATCACCGCGCCCAGGGCTTCGAGCACGTCGGCGGCGCCGGAGCTGGAGGAAACGCCGCGGTTGCCGTGCTTGGCCACCCGCGCACCGGCCGCGGCGGCGACGAACATCGAGGCGGTGGAGATGTTGAAGGTGTGGGCGCCGTCGCCGCCGGTGCCGACGATGTCCACGAAGTTCTGGCCATCGCGCACCTGCACCTTCGCCGACAGTTCGCGCATCACGGTGGCGGCGGCGGAGATCTCGCCGATGGTCTCCTTCTTGACGCGCAGACCGGTGAGTATGGCCGCGACCATCAGCGGCGAGATCTCGCCCTGCATGATCTGCCGCATCAGGTGCAGCATCTCGTCGTGAAAGATCTCGCGGTGTTCGATGGTGCGCTGAAGCGCTTCTTGTGCTGTGATCATGCTGCGATCTCCAGAAAATTCTTGAGCAGTTGGTGGCCGTGTTCGCTCGACACCGATTCGGGATGGAACTGCACCCCCTCCACAGCGTACTGGCGGTGGCGCACGCCCATGATCTCGCCGTCTGCGGTCCAGGCGGTGATTTCCAGGCACTCGGGCAGCGTGTCGCGGGCGATCGCCAGCGAGTGGTAGCGGGTGGCGCTGAAGGGCTGCGGCAGATCGCGAAAGACGCCGCAGCCGAGGTGCTCGATGGGCGAGGTCTTGCCGTGCATCAGCGTCTTGGCGTGCACCACATCGCCACCGAAGGCCGCACCGATGGCCTGGTGGCCGAGACAGACGCCAAGCAGAGGAATGCGCCCGGCGAATTCGCGGATCGCCGCCACCGAAATGCCGGCCTCCTTGGGCGAGCAGGGGCCCGGCGAAATGACGATGCGCGCCGGCCGCATCGCGGCGATCTCCTTGACGCTGATGGCGTCGTTGCGGTAGACGCGCACCTCTTCGCCCAATTCGCCGAAGTACTGCACCAGGTTGTAGGTGAAGGAATCGTAGTTGTCGAGCATGAGCAGCATAATGTAGCCATCCTATCGATTGAATGGACTGCCAAACGCCGACGCGGCCACTTGACGCGCTTGCATACGCGCTTGAGAACAGGCCTGACCGTCGCTGGTCAGCGGAATTTCGCCCAAGGAAGGGCAAAGCGATGGTTAGTGTGTTGGCTTACGCCAGCGCCATCGGGCGGCCGATAGGAGGAGGTGAAGAACGGGATGCATGGGCGAATTATTTCACAGCACAGAAGAAACCGCTAGCGCTGGCCCGGCTACGCAGATCTTGCCGTCGTGCGACGACGCCAGGGGGCACCACAGGGCGCGTCCATATCGCCAGGCGAGAATCGCCTATGTGGCGCGTCAATCGCGGTCTCTGCCACTACCGTGCAGGCACCGTCATGCAGAAAGCCTCTTCTGCGCGAAGCTGCCCAACTTCTTCCTGAGCATGCCTGCGACCAAGGGGTCGGGAAGATAGGACAAGCCCAAGTAGAACGGCAAGCTTTCCGCTGTCGGTTCAAGGACCAGATAGCCGATACCGCTGTCGGCACAGTAGCGTTCCAACTCGCCTACCACGCAGGTGCCAATCCCCATCCTGCGAACCTTGCGCTTGACGACAAAGCTGGACAGGAAGCAGAACTCGGGCGGGGCAAACGCCAGCTGGGCGATCCCGACCAGGGTGCCGCCGTGATGAACGCCTAGCCACTGAACCCTGGCATTTGGATGCTGCAACTGGCTGGGTCCTCGCTGCAGGCGAGGCCAACCGGCATCTCTCGCGAAGCTGCCAAGCACCTTCTTGGAAGGGGGCCGAGGCAGGAGCCGAAATTCTAATTGGAGGCCGCGATCATTCGTGACCAGCCATTTCTTGTCCAGGCTTGAGGCGCTCTCAAGCATCGCCCCTGACGTCAGAATATCCATGACGATCCACCGAAATGTTCTCATCGCTGAGTAGATTGAAAGTCGAGCGCCTCGCTACGAGGCCTTATGCGATCAACAATGGCTGGACTTGACTTCTCGGGGGATGAAATATGCGGGCAGGGAATGCCGCCAGTGACCAGCAAGCCGGCGTCGAATTGTATACGTCCGCCAGGTTGTTCAGGAGGAAGATTGCAATGAACTCGCAGGCCAGGGTGCCGGAAAGATGCAGGACCAGATTCAGCGTGGCGGATGATGCGTATTCCAGGTGAATCCCGTGGCTCACGCTTGGGCGGCAATCGGGATCGGCTGAACTGCAGTGTCCCGAATAGAACTCGGCTCGCTCGACAGCGCCGTGCACGAAGACCGCGCCCATTAGCAGTTGCGTTGCGAGGCCAAAGCCGAGCAGAACCAGCGCGATGGACTTGAACCATCGCCGCGTACGCAACAAGCCTGCCATCGTCCAACGCGCCGCCATCGAAGTGGGATGATGCCCTCAGCGTGACAAATGAGTATCTTTGTCCAAGCGCTGGTCCCTGTCAAGCGAGGGGGGCGTTCCCCGCCAGCGGTTGCCCACAAGCGGCTGAGGACGAGCGGCTTGACAGTCAAGCCGTGAATGGATACGGTATGCAAAAGAGCGGCCCGCGCGGCGCGGCCTTCGACCCGCATTACAACCTGCTGACGATGCGGAGAATGATCCGTGGTGTCCTCGCTGAAACCCGTTGAACGTCCCCTCGCCTTGAGCGACCAGGTCTACCAGACGCTGCGCGCGAACATCAGCGACGGCAAGATTCTGCCCGGCCAGGCGCTGCAGGAGGTGCAATTGGCGGCGCTGCTCGGTGTCTCGCGCACGCCGGTGCGCGAGGCGCTGACGCGGCTCGCCGGCGATGGCCTGCTCTGCGCCGACGGTCGCAGCTTCGTCGTGCCTTCGCTGACCCTGGCCGACGTCGATGACATCTACGAGCTGCGCAGCCTGCTCGAACCCGAAGCGCTGCGCCGGGTGGCCGCCCAGACCACCGATCCGAAGGTGCACGCGCCGATCCTCGACGCTCTGGAGGCGAGCCGGGCGGCGCACGAGGCGGGCGACAACGTCGCCTTCATGGAGGCCAACGCGCGCTTTCGCTCGGCCTGGCTGGCCCTGGTGCCCAACCCCCGCCTGGCGCGCGCCGTGGAGCTCTACGCCAATCACGTGCATCACCTGCGCAGCGTCACGCTCGACAGCACCAAGGTGCGCAACGTTGTGCTGGGGGGACTAAAGCGCATCGCCAGGGCGCTCGTCGCCGGCAACGGCGACGCCGCGGCGCTGGCCATGCAGGACCACCTGACGGAGGCCAGGCAGGCTTTCGTCGTCGCCATCGGCCTCTCCCGCGCCGCACCCAAGCCGAAGAAAAAGGCGCTGCCAGCGCAGGTGCGCTGAGCGTCGCGAGCGCGCGCGGCGAGCCGACCCTACTCGATCACCAGCGGAGGATTCACTCATGAAGCCAAGACATTTCGCCGCCGTTCTCTGTTTGGCGGTGGCGACCGGCGCCGGCGCTGCCGATCTCAAGGTCGGCCTGTCGACCTCGCTCACCGGGCCCGCCGCCTCGATCGGCATTCCCTACGCCAAGGGGATGAAGGCGGCGCTGGCCTACAAGGGCGAGGTCGGCGGGCGCAAGATCCAGCTGATCACCCTCGACGACGGCTCCGACCCGACCACGGCGGCGCGCAACGCCCGCAAGCTGGTCGATGAAGACAAGGTCGACATCCTGATGGGCACCTCGGGTGCGCCCTCGGCGATGGCGATGGCCGGCGTCGGCCGCGAGGCGAAGACGCCGATGATCGCCCTGACGCCGATCGCCCTCGACGGCGAGGACGGCGCCTGGCTGGTCGCCGTCGCCCAACCGGCATCGCTGATGGTCGGCGCCGCGGTCGAGCGGATGAAGAAGAACGGCGTCAAGAGCGTCGGCTACATCGGCTTCTCCGACGCCTGGGGCGACCTGGTGTACGACGCGCTGGTCAAGGCCGCCGAACCGGCGGGCATCAAGGTGGTGGCCAACGAACGCTACGCCCGCGCCGATTCCTCGGTCACCGGCCAGGTGTTGAAGGTCCTCGCGGCCAAGCCCGACGCGGTGATGAACGGCGGTTCCGGCACCCCCGGCGCGCTGCCCTTTCTGGCGCTGGCCGAACGCAACTACAAGGGTGGCCTCTACGGTAGCCACGCCCTGATCAACGCCGACTTCGTGCGCGTCGCCGGCGCCTCGGCCGAAGGCTTGATCGCACCGACCGGGCCGGTCATCGTCGCCGAACAATTGCCGGCCGCCAATCCGATCCGCAAGGTGGCCATGGATTTCCGCGCCGCCTATCTGCGCGAGCATGGCGTACCGACCACCGACGCCTTCTCCGCCTACGCCTTCGACGGCTGGCTGGTGTTCCTCGACGCCGCGGCGCGCGCCTTGAAGAAGGCCGAGCCGGGCACGCCGGCTTTCCGCGTGGCGCTGCGCGACGCGCTGATCGTCACCAAGGAGGTCGTCGGCAGCCACGGCGTGCACAACTTCAAGCCCGGCAATCGCTACGGTTTCGATGAGCGTGGGCGAGTGCTGGTCAAGCTCGAAAAGGGGCAGTGGATTCTCCTCCCCTAAAGGGGACGCGTCCCCTGAGCGAGCGTCCGGGTGCGGCTGATGGTCAGCCCACGTCAACCTAGTGGCTGAGCGGGGCGCCAGCGCGTGAGCTGGGACCTGGTCTTCATCCTGCTGGTCGACGGCCTGGCCAACGGCGCCGTCTATCTGCTCGCCGGCATCGGGCTGGTGCTGATCTTCTCGGTCACCCGGGTGGTGTTCGTCCCCTTCGGCGACGTCGTGGCCTTCGCCGCGCTGACCCTGGCCGCCTTCGAGGCGGGGCGCCTGCCGCCGACCATCGGCCTGGTGGCCCTGCTGGCCGTGCTGGCGACCGGCGCCGAAGCGTGGCGCCTGTGGCGCGCCGGCCAGCCCGAGGGCATTCTCCGGGCGATCCTCGGCTGGGGGCTGCTGCCGCTCACACCTTGCGCCCTGGCCTACCTCGCTGCCGGCAGCGACCGGCCGGCGGCGGTGCAGATCGCCGCCGCCATCCTCTTGGTGCTGCCGATCACGCCGCTGATAGCGCGCCTGACTCTGCAGCCGATCGCCGACGCCTCGGTGCTGGTGCTGCTGATGGTGTCGCTGGTGCTGCACTTTCTGCTGTCGGGTCTGGGCCTGCTGTTCTTCGGTGCCGAGGGTACGCGCACCCGGCCGCTGACCGGCCTCGCCTGGAACATCGCCGAAGGCTATTCGGTCAGCGGCCAGATCATCATGATGGTGGTTGCGGCGCTGCTGCTGTCGCTGCTGTTCTACCTGGCTTTCGAATACACCCTGACCGGCAAGGCGCTGCGCGCCACCGCCGTCAATCGCCGCGGCGCCCGCCTGGTCGGCATCCGCCCGGCACACACCGCCTTGCTGGTCTATAGCTGTGCCTCGCTGCTGGCGGGCATGATCGGCGTGCTGGTGGCGCCGGTGACCACCATGTACTACGACTCCGGATTCGTCATCGGCCTGAAGTCGTTCATCGCCGCGATCATCGGCGCCATGGTCAGCTATCCGCTGACGGCGGCGGGTGCGCTGGTGGTGGGCGTCAGCGAGAGCTTTGCTTCCTACTGGAGCGGTGCCCTCAAAGACGCCATCGTCTTCGGCCTGCTGATCCCGGTGCTGATGTTGCGCTCGGCGATGGCGCAGCAGGTGGAAGAAGAGGTGGACGAGATCGATCCATGAGCAGGCGCTTCAACCATACGCTGGTCGCGGGCTCGGTGCTGGCGATCGCGCTGCTGCCGGCGGCGCTGGGCGACTTCGGGGTGGCGCTGGCCAACGACGTCGGGATCTCGGTGCTGGTGGTGCTCGGCCTGGTGCTGTTGACCGGGGTCGGCGGCGCCACCTCGTTCGGGCAGGCGGCGTTCGTCGGCATCGCTGCCTACGCCAGCGCCTGGCTGACGACGGTACACGGCGCCTCGCCCTGGCTCGGTCTGCTCTTCGCGACCACGGTCACCGGCGGCGCGGCCCTGGCGATCGGCATGCTGACCCTGCGCCTGGGCGGCCACTATCTGCCGCTGTCGACCATCGCCTGGGGCCTGGCCATCGCCATGCTGTTCGGCAACATCGAAGCCTTGGGACGTCACACCGGTCTCGCCAACATCCCCGCGCTGCAATTGGGCCCCTGGTCGCTGCTGGACGCGCGTGCGATCTACTACCTGATCTGGACGATCGTCGGTCTCGCCTTCTTGTTCTGCCACAACCTGCTCGGATCGCGGGCCGGCCGCGCGATCCGCAGCCTGCGCGGCGGTTCGACGCTGCTGGCGAGCGTCGGCGCCGATGCCTATCGGGTGCGCTTGTCGCTGTTCGTCACCGCCGCCCTGCTCGCGGCCGTCGCCGGCTGGCTCTACGCGCACAAGAACCGCTACATCAGTCCATCGCCGTTCGGCCTGCGCGCCAGCATCGAGTACCTGCTGATGGCGATCTGCGGTGGCGTCGGCCATCTCGCCGGCGCCCTGCTCGGACCGGGCCTGCTGCTGGCGCTGAAGAACCTGCTGCAGGATGCGCTGCCCATGCTGTCGAAAAGCGGCGAGCGGCTCGAGACGCTCGCCTTCGGCGTCGTCTTCATCGCGCTGCTGCAGCGCGCCCGCGGTGGCGCCATGGGCTTCGTCGGGCGGCACCTCGGGCGCCAGGCTACGCTCACCCCGGCGAAGCCAACGACCGTGTCGCCGCTGCCGCGCCGGCGGTTGCCGCCGCCGGGCGCGGAGGTGTTGCGCGTGCAAGGGGTGGTCAAGCGCTTCGGCGGCCTGGTCGCGGTCGATGGCGTCAGCTTCAGCGTCGCCGCCGGCGAGATCGTCGGTCTGATCGGACCCAACGGCGCCGGCAAGTCCACCCTGTTCAATCTGCTCACCGGCACGCTGCCCCTGAGCGCCGGCGCGGTGAGCTTCTGCGGCCGCGATATCGGCGGCCTGTCGGCGCGAACCATCGCCAGCCTGGGCATGGCGCGCAGCTTCCAGCACGTCAAACTGCGGCCCAATATGAGCCTCATCGACAACGTGGCGCTGGGCGCGCACCTGCGCTCTGGCTGCGGCATGCTGCGCGGCGGCCTGCGTCTGGACCGGCGCGAGGAGCGGCAGATCGCCGCCGAGGCCCTGCGCCAGCTCGAACGCATCGGTCTGGCCGAGCGGGCCTTCGAGCTGGCTGGCAGCCTGCCGCTGGGGACGCAGCGGGTACTCGAAGTCGGCCGGGCGCTCGCCGCCGATCCGGTCCTGCTGGTGCTCGACGAGCCGGCCGCGGGCCTGAGAAAGCTGGAGAAGCGAGCCCTGGCCGAACTGCTGCGCCGGTTGCGCGAGGAGGGAGTCACCATCCTGATCGTCGAGCACGACATGGACTTCGTGATGAAGCTGGTCGATCGGCTGGTGGTGATGAACTTCGGCGCCAAGCTGCTCGAGGGAACACCCGCCGCGGTGCGCGCCGACCCGCGCGTGCAGGACGCCTATCTGGGCAGCGTCGCGTGAGCGCGCTGCTCGAGATCGAGGATCTGCACGTCGCCTACGGCCGGGTCGAGGCGCTGCGCGGCGTCAGCCTGTCGCTGCGGGCGGGGCAGATCGTCTCGGTGATCGGCGCCAACGGCGCCGGCAAGACGACGCTGCTGGCGGCGGCGATGGGCCTGCTGCCGGCCCGCGGAACGCTGCGCTACGCCGGCGCCGACCTGCGCAAGCTGGATACCGAGGCGCGGGTCGAGCGCGGCATGTGCCTGGTGCCGGAGACGCGCGAGCTGTTCGGCGAACTGACGGTGGCCGACAACCTGCTGTTGGGTGCCTACACAGCGCATCTTGGCCGCAACGCCTTGGCGCGTCGGCTGCGCTCGGTCTTTGAGCGCTTCCCGGCGCTGGCCGAACGCAGCCGCCAGCGCGCCGCCACGCTGTCCGGCGGCGAGCGGCAGATGCTGGCCCTGGGTCGGGCGCTGATGTCGGCGCCGCGCCTGCTGCTGCTCGACGAACCGAGTCTGGGCCTGGCACCGCTGATCGTGCGCGACATCCTGACCATCGTCCGCGGTCTGCGCGACGAGGGCGTATCCATCCTGCTGATCGAGCAGAACGCGCGCGCCGCGCTGCAATGCTCGGACCACGGCTACGTGCTGGAGACCGGCGAGATGGTGCTCTCCGGCGAGTCGGCGGCGCTGGCCTGCGACCCGCGGGTGCAGGCGACCTACCTGGGCGGCGCCGCCGACGAGTAGACGCTGTCGAGGAAGTCCAGCACCACCGTCGCGAACTCGTCGGGCATCTGATCCGGTAGCGGTACCATGCCGCCGGCGATTTCGACCAGGCGGCTACCGGCGATGCGAGCGGCCAGCGGCGCTGCCGCCGGGTAGGCGTGCGGATCGGCGCTGGGCGCCAGCACCAGCACCGGGCAGCGGATCAGCGGCAAGCGGGTCTCCATCACGTAGCGCGCCACCACGGCGTGGCCTTCCACCGAGCGCGGGCCGGCCTTGATCGCGTCGACCACGAAGCGCTCGAGCAGGTCGATGTCGCCCTCGGGATACCACGGCTGGCGGATCCGCCACAGCTCGGTGAGGTGGGAGCCGTCGGCGCGGCGCTCGACGTTGTCCACGCGCGAGGGCTTGGCGTGCTTGGCGCGAAATTTTTCATCGACCAGGGCCGAGGCGGAGAGCACGGCGGCGTCGATGCGCTGCGGATAGGCGGCGGCGATCTCGGTGGCGATCACCGCGCCGGTGTGGTGGCCGACGACGGCCGCGCGCTCTATGCCCAGGGCGTCGAGCAGGCCCATCGCCACCTCGGCCCAGTGCTCGATCGAGTCTTTGCCCAGCGGCGGTTTGGACGAGTCGCCGTAGCCGATGGTGTCCATCGCGATCGCCTGGTAGCGTTGGCCGAGCAGGGGCAGCACGTCCCGGTACTCGTCCCAGGAGCGCGGCGTCTGGTGCAGCAACAAGACGGGACGGCCGCTGCCGGAGACGGCGCAGTGGATGGTCCCGGCGGGGAGATCGACGTAACGGTGGCTGATCATGTTGTGTCTCCGATGGTGGCGCTGTCAGGCGAACATCTTGCCCGGGTTCATGATGCCCGCAGGATCGAGCGCGCGCTTGATCGCGCGCATGGCGGCGATGGCCGGCTCGCCGTGCTCGGCCAGCAGGAAATTCATCTTGCCCAGGCCGATGCCGTGCTCGCCGCTGCAGGTGCCGTCCGCGGCCAGGGCGCGACGTACCACCTGCTCGTTGAGCGTCTTGGCCGCGGCGACCTCGCTCGGATTGTCGCCATCGACCAGCATCGGCAGATGGAAGTTGCCGTCGCCGACGTGGCCGACGACCATGGTCGGAAAGGGCGCTCGGGCGGCGTCTTCCTGGGCCCCGGCGATACACTCCGCGAGGCGCGAAATGGGCACGCAGACATCGGTGGCCCAGGCCTTGGCCCCGGGGCGCAGCGCCATCGCCGCGTAGGCCGCCTTGTGTCGCGCCTGCCACAGCCGCTCGCGGCTGGCCGGGTCTTTCGCCCACTGGAAGTCGGCGCCGCCGTGCTCGTCGCAGATGTCGCGCACCGTCGCCACCTGCTCGGCGACCGCCGCCTCGAGGCCGCCGAACTCCAGGAACAGGGTCGGCTGGCAGGCGAAGGCCGTATTCGAATAGCGGTTGATCGCGCGCATCTGCAGCTCGTCGAGGAACTCGATGCGCGAGACCGCAATGCCCAGCTGCATGACGGCGATCACCGCCTGCACCGCACCGGCAACGTGGGCGAAGGGCACCACCGCAGCGGCGATCGTGCCCGGCACGCCGTGCAGGCGCACGGTCAGTTCGGTGATGATGCCCAGCGTGCCCTCGGAACCGACGAACAGCCGCGTCAGGTCGTAGCCGGCGGCGGATTTGCGCGCCCGCGTACCGGTCTTCACCACTTCGCCCGAGGCGAGCACCACCACCAGCGCCAGCACGTTTTCGCGCATGGTGCCGTAGCGCACGGCGTTGGTGCCCGAGGCGCGGGTGGCCGCCATGCCGCCCAAGGTGGCGTTGGCACCGGGGTCGACCGCGAAGAACAGTCCCGTGTGGCGCAGCTCGCGGTTCAGCGCTTCGCGCGTGACGCCGGCCTGGACCACGACGTCCATGTCCGCTTGGTGCACGGCGATCACGGCGTCCATCTGCGACAGGTTGATGCTGATCCCGCCATGGACGGCGGCGACGTGGCCTTCGAGCGAGCTGCCGGCGCCGTAGGCGACCACGGGCACGCGCGCTTTCGCGCACAGGCGCACCACCGCCGCGACCTCCTCGGTCGAGCGGGCGTAGACCACGGCGTCGGGGGCGTGGCCCGGGTGGTAGGACTCGTCCCGGCCGTGCTGCTCGCGCACCGCCATCGAGGTCACCACGCGCTCGCCGGCGAGTTCACCGAACAGCGCGCGCAGCGCGGCGATGAAGGCCGCATCGACCGGGCCGTAGTCGGTTGTCTGCGCGCTCATGCTTCGATGGCCGCGAGCAGCTCGGCGGCGCGGCGTGCCGCTTGTGCGGCGTTCTTCTCCTTGACGTGGCCGAAGCCGCGCACGGTCTGCGGCAGCGCTGCGAACTCGAGCGCGAGTTGGTGGGTATCGGGCCGGAGGCGGTCGATGACCCGTGCCAGCGCCTGCTCGTAGTCGACGATCAGGCGCCGTTCCATGCGCCGCTCCTGCGTGTAGCCGAAGGGGTCGAGCGCCGTGCCGCGCAGGAAGCGCAGCTTCGCCAGCGGCGCCATCAGCCAGCCGATCCAGGCGCCGTAGCTGCTCTTCTTGAGGTGCCCGCTCACCGGGTCGCGCTGGGCCAGCAAGGGCGGCGCCAGGTGGTAGCGCAGACGGTAGGGACCCTCGAAGCGGGACGCCAGTTCGCGCTGAAATTCGCCGTCGCTGTAGAGCCGCGCCACCTCGTACTCGTCCTTGATCGCCAGCAGCCGGAAGTAGGAGAGCGCGACGGCGCGCGCCAGCTGGTCGCCGGCGATCTGGGCGCTCGCCGCCGCTTCCCGCACGCGGGCCACCAGCGCCTCGAAGCGCCGCGCGTAGGCTGCGTCCTGGTAGGCGGTGAGGAGCCGCGAACGGCTTGCGACGAGCTGGTCCAGGCTGGTCTCCGCCGCCGCGCTCGTTACCGCGTGCGGTGCGATCGCCTCGGCGATCGCGCGCGGGTCGTGCGCCGCCATGCGCCCCAGGGAGAAGGCGCGCTGGTTGGCCGCGACCGCGGTGGCGTTGATCTCGATCGCCCGCTCCAGCGCCGCCAGCGGCAGCGGCACGCCGCCGCTCTGCCAGGCGTAGCCCAGCATCAGCATGTTGGCGTAGATCTTGTCGCCCAGCAGGCGCTCGGCGATCTCGGCGGCGTTGAGCTGCAGCAGACCCTGTTCGCCCGTGGCCGCGGCCAGCGCGCGCAGCAGCGGGCCGCTGTCGAACTTGGCGTTGGGGTCGAGGCGCTGGTTCAGCGTCGGCACGGCGTCGGTGTTGAGCACGACCCGGGTGACGCCCTTGCAGATCTTGGCCAGCGCCGCCGGTTGCGCCGCCACCACCAGGTCGGCGGCGATCACCAGGTTCGCCGCGCCGTCCATGACGCGCGAGGTCTCGATATCGGCCGGCCGCGGCGCCAGCCTGACGTGGCTGGACACGGCGCCGCCCTTGCGCGCGATGCCGGTGTTGTCGAGCACCGAGCAGCCGTAGCCTTCGAGGTGGGCCGCCATGCCGAGGATCGCGCCGACGGTCACGACGCCGGTGCCGCCGATGCCGTCGACGATAATGTTGCAGGCCGCGCCGAGGGGCGCTGGCGCCGGCGCCGGCAGCTCGGCCAGCGCCAGCGTCGGTGTCGGCAGTTTGCGCAGGCTGCCGCCGTAGACGGTGACGAAGCTCGGACAGAAGCCGAGCAGGCAGGACATGTCGGCGTTGCAGGCCGACTGGTCGATGCGGCGCTTGGTGCCGAGCGCCGTGGGCACCGGCATCACCGCCGCACACTGCGATTGCTCGGCGCAATCGCCGCAACCTTCGCAGACGCGCTCGTTGATGAAGGCGCGGGCGGCGATCGACGGCAGTTCGCCGCGCTTGCGCCGGCGCCGCTTTTCGATCGCGCACAGCTGATCGTAGATCAGTGCCGTCACGCCGGGGTTCGCCCGCAGCTCGCGCTCCACGCTCTCCATGGCTTCGCGGCTGTGCAGCGTCACCCCGGCCGGCAGCGCCGCGTGGCGCGACGTGTCCTCCGCCACCACGACCACCCGCGCCACGCCCTCGGCGAGCAGCTGCTGCGCGATCTGGCCGACGCTGGGCGTGCCCTCGACCGGCTGGCCGCCGGTCATCGCCACCGCCCCATTGCACAGGATGCGGAAGGTGATCGCGCGCTTGGCGGCGACGGCCGCGCGCACCGCCAGCGTGCCGGAGTGGGTGTAGGTGCCGTCGCCGAGGTTCTGGAACAGGTGCGGCGTCGCAACGAAGGGCGCGGCACCCAGCCAGTTGGCGCCTTCGCCGCCCATCTGGCCGAGGAACAGCGTCCGCGGTTCGGGCATGTTGAGGCGCAGCGAGTGGCAGCCGATGCCGGCCATAGCGATGCTGCCTTCGGGCACTCGGGTCGAGCGGGCGTGCGGGCAGCCGGCGCAGAAATGCGGCGTGCGCGTCGGCGTTGCGCTCGTCACCGGCGCCGTCGCGCCTGTGCCCTGGCTCGCCTCGAGCGCCGCCAGGCGCAGCATCACGCTCTCCGGCAGGCCATAGGCGGCCAGACGCCGGGCGATGACCGGGGCGAGCAGCAGGGGTGTCAGGACGCCCGTGTCCGCGAGCAGGCGGACACCCTGCTCGTCGCACTTGCCGACCACGCGCGGGCGGCTCGCCTGCGGCCAGGCGTAGGCCTGCTCCTTCAACTGGGTCTCGACGAAAGCGCGACGCTCCTCGATCACCAGCACCTCGTCCAGCCCTTCGGCGAAGGCGCGCATCGCGCTCGGTTCGAGCGGCCAGCTCATGCCGACCTTGTACAGCGCCAGACCGAGGCGCTCGGCGAGCGCCTGATCGATGCCCAGTTCCAGCAGCGCCTGGCGCACGTCGGTGGCGGCCTTGCCCGAGGCGACGATGCCGAAGCGTGGCTTGTGGCTGGCGCCGAAGACGACGCGGTCGAGCCGGTTGGCGCGGGCGAAGGCCAGCGCCGCGGGTAGGCGCAGCTCGAGCAGGCGCTGGTCCTGGTCCCAGCGGCTGTCCGGCCAGCGCATGCCGATGTCCGCGGGCAGCCCCTGTCCCTCGGGCAGCACGATGACCGGATGCGCGGGACTCACCAGCACCGAGGCGCTCGCCTCGACCACGTCGGCCACGGTCTTCATGCCCACCCACACCCCGGCGTAGCGCGACAGCGCGTAGCCCTGCAGCCCGAACTCGAGCATCTCGGCGATGTTGGCCGGTGCCAGGGTCGGTATCTGCGCCGACATGAAGGCGTGGTCGGACTGGTTCGGGATCGAAGAGGAACTCGCCGCCGGATCGTCGCCGGAGATCGCCAGCACCCCACCCAGCCGTGCGGTCCCCGCGGCGTTGGCGTGCTTCAGCGCGTCGCCGGCGCGATCGAGACCGGGGTTCTTGGCGTAGAAGAGGCCGATCACGCCGTCGTAACGGGCGCCACCGATGAGGTCTATCTGCTGGCTGCCCTGGACCATGGTTGCCGCCAGTTCCTCGTTCAAGCCCGGCTCGAAGTGGATGTGTTCGGCTTCGAGCAGCTTTGCCGCGCGCCACAGCTCGAAGTCGACCCCGCCCAGGGGCGAGCCGCGATAGCCGGAGACGAAGCCCGCGGTGTTGAGACCCTGTTGCCGGTCGCGCCGGCGCTGCTCGAGCAGCAGTCGCACCAGCGCCTGGACGCCGGAGATGTAGATGCGACCGTCGCGCAGGGTGTACTTGTCGTCGAGGCTGAGCGTGCTCATCGGCTTGGGCGGACTGGATTGCGCCATCGGTGTGACCTCACGGTTTCTGGCCGGGAGCGGGCGGCCAGGCGATGCTCGGGTCGGCCGGTGGCACCGAGCGCAGGAGCAGTTGGGTGTAGGGGTGTTGCGGACGGGCGAAGACCTCTTCGGTCTTGCCCTCTTCGACGATGCTTCCCGCCTGCATCACCATGACCCGCGAGCAGAGGTAGCGCACCACCGACAGATCGTGCGAGATCAGCAGCAGGGCGACGTTGGCCCGTCGCCCCAACTCCAGCAGCAGGTTGAGGATTTGCGCTTGCACCGACACGTCCAGGCCGGAGACGATCTCGTCGGCCACCAGCAGCCGGGGCATCACGCACAGGGCGCGGCCGATGTTGACCCGTTGCTTCTGTCCGCCGGACAGTTGCGCCGGATAGCGGGACAGGGCGTCGGCGGGCAGGCCGACGTCGGCCAGCAGTTCCGCGCCGCGCTCCGGCCGCGTCTTGCGCGCCAGCGAGCCGGCGGTGTGGTCGAGTTCGTAGGCCTGGGTCAGCAGGCGATACACCGATCGCCGCGGGTTGAGGGCGGAGTGGGGATCCTGGAAGATCATCTGCACGCACTCGCGGCTCAGGCGCGCAACCGTGGCGTCGCCGGGGATGCGCTCCCTGCCGGCGATGTTGATGCGGCCCGCAGTGGGCGCCTCGGCGCCGACGATCAGCCGCGCGATCGAACTCTTGCCGCTGCCGCTCTCGCCGACGATGCCGACGAACTCGCCCGGCTGGATACGCAGCGATAGCTTGTTCACCGCGTGGCTCACCAGCTTGCGCTGACCGAAGGCGCCCCAGCGCGCCGTGTAGCTCAGGGTCACCTCCTGCAACTCGACCAGCGGCGGGCTATTCCAGTCTCCCACCGGCGCGCTCCACGCCGCGCTCTGCAGGTCGTCGCCAGCGACCGGCGCCGGGTTCGTCGCACAGCCCGGGGCGCAGCGTACCCAGTGGCCCGTCGTCACCTCGCGCAGCAGCTGCGGCTCGCTGCCGCAGGCGGCCAGCGCCTGCGGACAGCGGGCGAAGAAGCGGCAACCAGCGATAGCCGACAGCGCCGAAATGCCCGGCATCTGCCCGGCCAGGGCGGGCAGTTGCCGTTGGCTGCCGTGCACGTCGGGATTGGCTGCCTGCAGCGCCCGCGTGTAGGGATGGCACGGCTGGCCCAGCACCTCTCTGGCGGCGCCGCGCTCGACCTGCTCGCCGGCGTAGAGCACGGCGATCTCGTCGCAGACGTGGGCGGCGAGCCGCAGATCGTGGGTGATCAACAGCACCGCCGTCTGATGCAGGCGCTGCTGCTCCTTCAACAGGGCGAGGATGTGGGTCTGGCTGACGACGTCGAGCGCCGTGGTCGGCTCGTCGGCGATGAGCAACGCCGGGTCCGAGGCGAAAGCCATGGCGATCAGCACGCGCTGACACTGGCCGCCGGACAGCTCGTGGGGATAGCGACGAACCATGGCCTCGGGTCGCGGCAGGTGCACCGCGGCGAGATGGTTCACGATGGCCGCTGCCCGTTCGCCAGAGGCCACACCCAGCAGCATCAGATGTTCGTCGAAGGTCTGGCCGATGGTCATCACCGGGTTGAGCGAGGACAGCGGCTCCTGGGGGATGAAGGCGATGCGCCGACCGAGGAGCTTCCTCCGCTCTGCGGCGGCAAGCTGGAGCAGGTCGCGCCCATCGAACATCACCTGGCCGCGCGTCACCGCGAAACCCCGCGGCGTGTGGCCGGCGATCAAGCGGCCGACCATGCTCTTGCCGGCGCCCGACTCGCCGACCAGACCGAGCACCCGCCCGCGCGCCACCGACAGCGTGATGTCGCGCAGCACGGCCACCGCTTTTGCGCCTGCCTTTGCGCCCGCTTGTTCGCCGGCGCTCAGGGTGAGATTTGTGACGCTGAGCATCATTCCCCCCGCTGGCGCAGGCGCGGGTCGAGCGCGACGCGCAGTCCGTCGCCGAGCAGGTTGCAGCCGAGCACCGTGACGATGATGGCGCACACCGGCACCAGCATCACCCACAGCGCGCTCTGGATGTCGCCGCGCGCGTCGGCCAGCATCTGGCCCCAGGTCGTGACGTCGGGCGGCACCGAGAGGCCGATGAAAGACAGGGTGGCCTCGACGATGATGGCCACGCCCATTTCGATCGAGAACAGGGTGATGATCAAGGGCGTGACCGCCGGCAAGACTTCCGTCAGCAAGGTGCGCAGGTGGGAAAAACCGATCAGTCGCGCCGCCAGCACGTAGTCGCGGCGCCGCGTCACCAGCACGTCGGCGCGCACCACGCGGCAGAAGCGCGTCCAGTCCACCAGGACCACGGCCAGGATCACCTTGTCGACACCGGTGCCGACACCGACCAGCAGGATCAGCGACAGCACCACCGGCGGAAAGGACATCCACAGATCGACCACGTAGCCGATAGCGCGATCGATGCGCCCGCCGAAATAGCCGCCGAGCAGAGCCAGGGTACTGCCGATCAGCATGGCGCCCAGCGCCGACATGATGCCCACGATCAGGGCCACCCGCGCGCCGTAGATGGCCCGCGACAGCACGCAGCGGCCGAGGCTGTCGGTGCCCAGAGGGAAGGCCGCTTCGCCGCCGTCGGCCCACATCGGCGGCGAGAGCATGTGCAGCAGGTCCTGCTCGAGCGGATCGTGCGGCGCGATCCAGGTCGCGAGCAGCGCCGCCAGCGCCACGAGGAGCAGGATGCCGCCGCCGACCAGGATACGCGGCTGGCCGAGCAGGCGGCCGGCGCCAAGCAGCCCCCGTTCGGCGGCGCCCGCGGCGAGCGCACTCATGGCGCGCGCAGACGCGGATTGAGCAGGGCGTAGAGCACGTCCACGACGGTGTTGATCGCCAGCATCAGCACGCAGAAGAGCAGGGCGATGCCCTGGATCAGGGGCATGTCGTTGCCCTTGACCGCCTGCACCATCAGATTGCCGACGCCGGGGAAGCCGAAGATCATCTCGACCAGCAGGGCGCCGGAGAAGAGGAAGCCGAACTGCACGCCGATCATGGTGATGGTGGGCAGGACGGCGTTCTTCAGCATGTGCCGCCAGAGGATGCGGGTCTCCGACAAGCCGCGCAACCTTGCCACTTCGACGTAGGGTTCGCCGGCGGCGTCGATCAGCCCCGAGCGCAGCACGCGGATCACCATGGGCGAGAAGCTGAGCGCCAGGGACAGGGCCGGCAGCAACAGGTGGGACAGCGCGCTGCTCCAGTCGCGCAGCCGACCCGTGATCAGCAGGTCGATCAGGGCGAAGCCGGTGATCCCCGGCAGCACCACCTCCTGGCCGACGCGACCGGAGAAGGGCAGCACCGGCCAGAGCACGCCGAAGACGATGATCAAGAGCAGCGCCCAGAGGAAGGACGGGATCGATTGCAGCAGGGTGACGGTAAGGTCGGCCGCGGTCTCGCGGGCGCGCTGGTGCAGGACGAAGGCCAGGGCGCCGCCGGGAACGCTGATCGCCAGCGCGATCGCCAGCGCCACCAGCGCCAGCTCGATGGTGGCCGGCATCGCGGCGCCGATCAGGCTGGTCACCGGCTGGTGGAAGTTGATCGAGTTGCCCAGGTTGCCGCGCACCGCTTCCCACAGCCAGATGAGGAATTGCATGGGGATCGGCTGGTCGAAGCCCAATTGCGCCCGCAGCGCACGCGCGTCCTCCGCCGTGGCCGAGGGCGGCAGCAGCGCCGCCAGCGGATCGACCGGCAGCAGGCGCAGCACCACGAACACCACCAGCGACAGCAATACCAGGGTCGGTATCGCCGCCGCCAGCCGGCGCACGATGATCGCCAGGCTCAGTTGGAACATCGGAACGCGCGCCGCGTTAGGACGCGCATCCGCGAGCTGACCTGGCGCGCATCACTTGTACTTGTATTCGACCGGCAGCACGTAGCCGTTGTCGAAGAGTGTGGGCTGCAGGTTGGCCGAGTAGGCGGCGGTGGTGACCGCCTGCATCAGCGGGATGGCCCAGGACTTTTCCGCCGACTCGACGTTCATCGCCTTCCAGCCGGCGATGCGCTTGGCCTCGTCGACCTCGGTCACCAGGGCGTCGATGCGCGGCGCCAGCGCCATGTCCTTCCAGGCGGCGAAGCGCAGGCGCGGGTCGAGGATCTTGCCCACGTAGTTCTCCGGGTCGCCGGTGCCGTTGGCCCAGCTCTGCAACAGCAGGCCGGTCAGCTTGCCGCTCTGCGCCGCTTCGGTGAACTTGGCCGGGGTGGTCTCCTCGATGGTGGCGTTGATGCCCACCGCCTTCCACATCTGGACGATGGCGCGCGCCATGTCGAAGTCGCTGGCGAAGGTGCCGTTGGTCGACAGGAAGGTGATCGCGACCGGGTTGGTCGCGCTGTATCCTGCCGCCTTGAGTTCGGCCACGGCGCGGGCCTTGTCGAAGGGAAACTTGAACTCGGGTACGTAGGAGGGCGTGCCCTCGGTCGCCATCACCGACAGGGGCTTGGCGACGCCGCCGTAGAAGGCCTTGGACAGCGCCGCCTTGTCGATCGCCAGGTGCAGCGCGGCGCGCACGTGTTCGTTGTCGAAGGGCTTGACGTAGCTGGGGATGCGCAGAAAGTAGATTTCCGAGTAGGGATAGACCTTGGTGGCGATGCCGGGCTTGGTGGACAAGCGCTGCACTTCGCGCAGCGGCAACTGGACTGCAAGCCCGGCGCGGCCGGACTCGACCAGGGCGACCCGCGCCGCGGGTTCGGGCACGATCTCGAAGATCACCTGCTTGATCGCCGGCGCACCGCCCCAGTACTTGTCGAAGGCCTCGAGCACGACGCGCGAACCGCGCTGGTGCTCGACCAGGCGGTAGGGCCCGGCACCGATGGGCTTGGCGATGAAGCCGTCGCCCCCCACCTGGCTCATGTAGGCCTTGGGCACGATGTAGGCGGCGAGGAAGGCCAGGTAGATGGGCGCGGTCGGGGTCGAGCGATTGAACACCATCACGCCCTTGGTGGCCGAGTGCACCTCGACGTCGGCCAAGAAGCTCATCATGTTGCCGATCAACAGCTTCTTGTCGGCCTTGGGGCGATCGGACAGACTGTACTTGACGTCTTCCATGGTCATCCTGCTGCCGTCGTGGAACAGGATGTCGTCGCGCAGGGTGATCTCCAGCCGGGTCGCCTTGTTGTCCGCCCACTTCCACTCCTTGATCTGGCGCGGCTGCAGCTTGAGGCTGGGGGAGTAGCGCAGGGGCGAGTCGAACACCGTCTGGTAGACGCTCTGCAGGGCGGGGATGGAGACCGCGCAGGGATCCCAGGTCGGCATGTCCACCGGATAGGCGATCGTCAGCGTGCCCTTGTCCAGCGCCTGCGCCGAGGCGATCTCCCAGGGCAGCAGCGAGCCTAAGCCGGCGCCGATCGCCCCCAACAACAGGCGGCGGCGCAGCGAGTCTTGTGGTTCGCCGGCGAGCGCGGCTTCCACCGTGAGTTCTGCTTGATTGGTCCAGAGTGTCTTGCTCATCGATAGCTCCCCAGGGTGAAAGAAACGCAGGTGACAGATAACCGGCTTGAACCCAACACAAAATATATAGTATAGTGAATTCACTTTAATGCAAGAGTTTTTCTAACCGATGCGAACAGCCCGCATTCCGCGCGGCATCAGGTCGCTGCCGAGGAAGGAGAGCCTCAGCGAGCGCATCTACTACGACCTCAGGGAACGCCTGCAGCGGGGCGCGATCGGACCGGAGGAGCGCCTGGTCGACAAGGATCTCGCCGCGGCCTACCAGACCTCGCGCATGCCGGCGCGGGAAGCGCTGCTGCGTCTGGTCAACGACGGTTACCTGACCGGCACCACCCGCGGCTTCGCGGTGCCGACGCTGAGCCCGGAGCAGGTCGGCGATCTGTTCGAGGTGCGGCGGCTGCTCGAACCCTACGCGGCGGCCGACGCCGCCAAGCATCTGGACGCGGCAGCGCTGGCGCAGCTGGCCGACGCCCTGCACCAGGCGCGAGCCGCGGTGCGCGCCAACAACGGCGAAGAGATGATCCTCGCCAACATGGCTTTTCGCAACGCCTGGCTCGGCTGTGTCAGCAACCGCAGCCTGGCCGAGAACATCGCCCGCTTCGTCGATCACGTGCAGACGGTGCGGCTGTCCACCCTCAGCAATCCGGCGACGCGCAAGGTGGACATGGACGGACTGGAAGGCCTCTACGAAGCCCTGGTCAAGCGCGATTCGGCCAAGGTGCGAACGCGCATGGCGGCCTTTCTCGCCGCCGCCGAGCGCGCCTTCTTCGCCGCGCGCGCTGCCGAGCTCGCGGCGGCGTTCGCGGCGGCCGCCCCGGCGCGACCGCGGCTGCGCAAGGTGCGCTAAGGCTTCAATCGAAGCGCGTGTCGAGGCCAGCCTCGGCCATGGTCGCTGCCGCCAGCATCGCCCGCGCCTTGTTCTGCGTCTCCTGCCATTCCGCCTCGGGGTCCGAATCGGCGACGATGCCGCCGCCGGCCTGCACGTAGAGCCGGCCGTCTTTGATCACCGCGGTGCGGATGGCGATGGCCAGGTCCATGTCGCGATTGAAGCCGAGGTAGCCGACGGCGCCGGCGTAGATGCCGCGTTTGGAAGGTTCCAGCTCGTCGATGATTTCCATCGCGCGCACCTTCGGCGCCCCCGAGACGGTGCCGGCGGGGAAGGCGGCCTTGAGCGCCGACAGCGCGCCCTCGTCGTCCTTCAACTCGCCTTCGACGTTGGAGACGATGTGCATCACGTGCGAATAGCGCTCGATGCCGAAGCTCTCGGTGACGCGAACGCTGCCGGTCTTGGCGACGCGGCCGACGTCGTTGCGGCCCAGGTCGAGCAGCATCAGGTGCTCGGCGCGCTCCTTGGGGTCGGCGAGCAGTTCCGCGGCCAGGGCCTGGTCCTCCTCC
>JAHFRE010000162.1 GCA_023258955.1 Sterolibacterium sp. | reverse complement strand
TCAAGAACAACAAGTTCGGCATCGCCTTCGAGGAGGCGCTGCCGCTCTATCTGCGCGCCGCCGCGCTGCCGCAGCTGAAGATCGCCGGCATCGCCTGCCACATCGGCTCGCAACTGCTCGATCCGGCACCGGCAGCGGCGGCGACGCAACGATTGCTGGCGCTGACCGATCAACTGGCGCAGCGAGGCATCGGCCTCGAACACATCGATCTGGGTGGCGGCAAGGGCATCCGCTACCGCGACGAGGCCGTGCCCAGCGCCGCCGACTACCTGGCGCCGATCCTGGCGTTGACCGCCGGCCGCCGCGAGCGCTTGCTGTTCGCACCCGGCCGCGCCCTGGTCGGCGCCGCCGGCCTGCTGCTGACTCGGGTGCAGGTGCTGAAGCCGGGCAGCAGCAAGAACTTCGCCATCGTCGACGCGGCGATGAACGACCTGCTACGTCCGGCGCTCTACGACGCCTGGCACGACATCCTGCCGGTGAGCAGGGCCGCCCCCGGTCGGACAGCGAGGCGCTACGAGGTGGTCGGGCCGGTCTGCGAGAGCGGCGATTTCCTCGGCCACGAGCGGGAGCTGGCGCTGGCCGAAGGCGACCTCCTCGCCGTCATGGCCGCCGGCGCCTACGGCATGGCCATGGCCTCCAACTACAACAGCCGCCCGCGCGCCGCCGAGCTGCTGATCGACGGCGAACGTCTGCATCTGATCCGTGCGCGCGAGACCACCGACGACCTCTGCGCCCTCGAGCGCATGATGCCGGCCTCGCTGCCGGACGATCGCTAGGGGTCCGCTTTCCTGCGCAGGGACCCAGCCAGGTCAAGGGTTCGGCGGCGGTTCCTAGAACTCGACGCGGATCTTGGTTCCATGGCGCGGCTTGGAGACGATGGAGCACACGCCGCCACCGAACTCGGCGCGCTCGCGCATGATGCTCAAACCCTGTCCCGCTGTGGCCGCGCCTGGGTCGAAGCCACAGCCGTCGTCGCTGATCTCCAACGCCGTGCGCTGCACCGAAAAGTGCAGCGACACGACCACCATCTTGGCCCCCGAGTGCTTGGCGCAATTGGTCAACGCTTCCTGGGCGATGCGAAACAGCGTCGACTCGAGCGTCGGCTGCAGGCGCGCCGGCTTGCCCTTGAGCTCGATGCGCACGGCGATGCCGTAGCGCTCGCTGAAACGCTTGGCGTAGCTCTCCAGGGCCGGCAGCAAGCCGGCGTAGTCGAGCAGGGGCGGCCGCAGGTCGCTGCAGACGGCGCGTATCTCCGCCGCCGTGGTGCGCAGCAATTCCTGGACGTTGCCGATGGTGGCGGTGCTGTCGCCGTCCTTCGGCGCCGCGCGCGCGAGCTGCCCGGCCAGGGTGCGCAGCAGCAGGTCGAGCGCGGCGAGGTTGCCGCTGGTGTGGTCGTGCAGCTCGGCCGAGAGGCGCCGCCGCTCGTCTTCCTGCACCGCGACCAGGCGCTGCGACATCTCGCCCAGGCGTTGGCGCCCGCGCTCGCGTTCTCGCTCCGCCGCCAGACTGGCGCTGACGTCGACCAGGGCGGCAAAACAGCTCTTGCCGCCTGGTTCGGCCACCGCGTCGACGCGCAGGGTGCGCCCGTCGCTCAGCGCCAGATCCCAGCTCAGCGGGTCGTCGTGGGCGAACAGGCGCGCCAGGGCGGCTTTGTGCTCTGCCAGCGCGAGGTGGTCGAGATGGCTCGCCAACAGCTTGCCGACCAGCTCGCCGCGGTTCTTGCCGAGAAAGCGCGCCGCAGTGAGGTTCAGCTCGAGGATGCGGCCGCGCGGATCGAGGGTGCAATAGCCGACCGGGGCGAAGTCGTAGAGCGCGGTATAGCGCGCCAGCAGCTCCTCCACCCGCTGGCGGGTCGCCAGCAGTTCCTCGTTCTGCACCTCGAGCTCGATCTGGTGCACCTGCAGCTCGTGGATCAGCTTCTGCGCTTCGCCGCTCGCCGGCGCGGCGCGCTGGCCCTTCTGCTTGGCCTTGAGCGCTTGTTCGGCGAGGCGACGCAGGGCGGCGCGGCCGCGCTCCAGCTTCTCAGCTGCCAAGTTTGCGCCCCCGCGCCTTGCCCCTGGCGGCGCGGCCACCGCGCCCCCGCCGCAGCTCGGCCTCGAGCTTCTTGGCGATGCTGATGTCGGTGAAGGTGATGACGACGCCGGAGATCAGGTTTTCCTGGGTGCGGTAGGGCATGACCCGCACCTGGTACCAGCGCCCGTCGCCGGTGGCGATCTGCTTGTCGGAAAAGGCGAGACTGCGCAACACTTCGCGCGCATCCTCGGCGAGCGCCGGATAGTCGAGATCGCTGGTGATGTCGGAGAGCGGCCGCCCGATGTCGCCGGGGAGCAGCTTGTAGAGCTTGGTCGCCTGGGTGGTGTAGCGGCGCAGGCGCAGTTTGTCGTCGAGGAAGACGGTGGCGATGTCGGTGCTGTTCAACAGGTTCTGCATGTCGTCGTTGGCGCGCGACAGATCGTCGAGCTTCGACTGCAGCTCGGCGTTGACCGTGTGCAATTCCTCGTTCAGCGACTGCATCTCCTCCTTCGAGGTCGACAGTTCCTCGTTGGTCGATTGCAGCTCCTCGTTGGTCGATTGCAGTTCCTCGTTGGCCGACTTCAACTCTTCCTGCGAACTCTGCATTTCCTCGCGCGTGTGCTGCAGCTCCTCGCGCAGGCGGCGCGCGTCCTGCTCCGCCTCCTGCAGCCGCGGGCCGGGCGTTGCCCGCGAACGACCGGGCTTGATTGCCGCCACCTCGCGGAAAACCACCAGGGCGGTGCCGCGCAGCGCCTCGGGCTCGTCGAGGGCGGCGACGGTGAGGTCCAGCGTCTGCGCGCCGCCGTTGACGCCGACGCTGACGCCGCTGGCGGTCAGGGTCGCGTGCTCGCGCAGGGCGCGGCCGAGGAGGGTGTTCAACTCCTGGCGCAGGCCGTCGCGCGCCATGGCGTGGATGTTCCAGTTGGCCTTGCCGGCGGCGGGCTCCAGATACCTGCCGGTGCGACCGCTGACGAAGAGGATGTCGCCTTTGCCGTTGACCAGCACCGCCGGCGCGGTGAAGCGGTTGAGCAGGGTCTGCTCGGCCAGCCGCTGCAGATTGCCCGGGCGTTCGGCGTCACGCGCTTCTTCCGGCGAGGCGGGCAGCACCGGAAATACCTTGGTCGGAAAATCGACCTGGAACGGCGGCAGGGTGGCGCCGATGCGCCGGTAGAGGCGCTGCTTGCCGTCGATGGCGGTGAACAGATCGACGAAGCTGGCGGTGGTCTCGGCGCTGCCCAGAAACAGCACACCGCCGGGGTTGAGGCTGTAGTGGAACAGCGGCAGCAGCTTCTTCTGCAGCTCCGGGTCGAGGTAGATGAGCAGGTTGCGGCAGCAGAGGATGTCCAGCTTGGTGAAGGGCGGGTCCATGATCACGTTCTGCGGCGCGAAGGTCACCAGCTCGCGGATCTCCCGACTCACCCGATAGCCGCCGTCGGCCTCGACGAAGTAGTGGGCCAGTCCCTGCGGCGACACGTCGGCGGCGATGTTCTTCGGGTAGAAGCCCAGGCGCGCCTTTTCTATGGCGTCGGCGTCGAGGTCGGTGGCGAAGATCTGCAGCGTGAAACGCGCCTGCGGCTGGGTCCGTTCCATCGCCTCGCGAAAGGCGATGGCCAGGGAGTAGGCCTCCTCGCCGGTCGAACAGCCGGCGACCCAGGCGCGCAGCGCGCGCCCCTCCGGGTGGGCCGTCAGCAGTTCGGGCAGAATCCGCGAGATCAACACCGTCCAGGCCGGCGGGTCGCGGAAGAAGTTGGTGACGCCGATCAACAGTTCCTTGAACAGCAGGTCCAGCTCCTGGGAGTTTTCGCGCAGGTAGCGGGCGTAGGTGTCGATGCGCTCTATCTGGTGCAGCGCCATGCGCCGTTCGATGCGCCGGTAGAGGGTGTTCTTCTTGTAGTAGGAGAAGTCCTGGCCGGTGCGCGCGCGCAGCAGGATCAAAACCTTGTCGAGCGCGTTCTGCGCGTGTTTGTCCACGGCGACGTTGGTGACGCCACCGTTGCGCTGCAGGGCGACGATCAGCCGCGCCGGCAAGTCCTCGGCGGCGGCGACGACGTCGGCGAGGCCGGCGTCGATGGCGCTCCTGGGCATGCCGTCGAACTTGGCCGAGGCCGGATCCTGCACCAGGACGATGCCGCCCGCATCCTTGATCGCGCGCAGGCCGAGGGTGCCGTCCGAGCCCATGCCGGAGAGGATGATGGCGGCGCTGCGCGCGCCCTGGTCGGCGGCCAGGGCGCGGAAGAAGAAGTCGATCGGCAGGCGCAGACCATGGGCCGCCGGCCGCTCGATCAAGTGCAGGACGCCGTGCAGCAGCGACAGGTCCTTGTTGGGCGGGATCACGTAGACGTGGGCGGGCTTGACGTTGAGGCCGTCGCTCGCCTCGCACACCGGCATCGCTGTGACCCGCTGCAGCAGTTCCGAGACCACCGCCTTCTGCGTGGGATCGAGGTGCTGGATCACCACGAAAGCCATGCCGGAGTTGGCCGGCACCTTGGCCAGGAAGTGCTCGAGCGCTTCCAGCCCACCGGCCGAGGCGCCGATGCCGACGACGGGGAAGACCGATCGCTGCCAGGCCCCGGCCGGCTCGCTGGACGCGTCAGGATTCTTCGTGGCCATCGTGGCCGAGCGGCGCTTAGCGCCGCCCGCCGTCGTCTTCGCCGCTGTCGCCAAGTGGGCTCCCCTTATCGCGCCGCGGCCGGGGACCGCGGACAGCGTCATAATAGCGCGACGCCGGCGATTTGACGACGGCATACTCAGTGGTGGTGGTGCTCCTCCGTCGCCGCCCCGAGGGCGCGCACTTCGGCGCTCACGTTCACCTTGCTGCTCTTCTGGTCCTTGCCCTGCAGGGTCAGCTCGATGGGCACGCTGTCACCGCCGTTCAACGGCTTCAGCAGGCCGATCAGCATCACGTGGTAGCCGCCGGGCTTGAACTCGACCGGCTTGCCAGCGGGCAGCGGCACGCTCTTCACCGCGCGCATCTTCATGACGCCGCCGTCCATTGTCATCTCGTGGATCTCCACCGATTTGGCTACCGGCGAGGCGACGCCGATCAGGGTGCTGTCGGCGCTGGCGGTGATCTCCATGAAGGCACCGGTGGCGTTCTGGCCGGCGACGGCGCCGCGCACCCAGGCGTGGCTCACCGTCGCCGGGTTTGGCTGTTGGGCAAGACTCGATCCCGCGCCCAGGCAGGCGAGCGTCAGGATCGTGGCCAAGGTGCTTCTCTTCATGCGGATCTCCCCGTGGTGATGGTCAAAGTACGTAGCGCGCCAGATCTTCGCTCTGCGCCAATTGCTTGAGCCGGTGGTCGACGTAGGCGGCGTCGATGGCGATTCGCTGCTCGCTCTGCCGACCGGCGTCGAAGGACAGCTCCTCGAGCAGCTTTTCCATCACCGTGTACAGGCGGCGGGCGCCGATGTTCTCGGTCTTTTCGTTGACCGCGTGGGCGATCTCGGCCAGGCGGCGGATGCCATCCGGCGCGAAATTGACGATCACCGCTTCGGTTGCCAGCAGCGCCTGATATTGGCGCGTCAGGCAGGCGTCGGTGGCGGTCAGGATGCGTTCGAAATCTTCGATCGACAGCGATTCCAGCTCGACGCGGATGGGGAAGCGCCCCTGCATCTCCGGGATCAGGTCGGAGGGCTTGGCCAGATGAAAAGCGCCGCTGGCGATGAAAAGGATGTGGTCGGTCTTGATCATGCCGTACTTGGTCGACACCGTGGTGCCCTCGACCAGCGGCAGCAGGTCGCGCTGCACCCCCTGGCGAGAAACGTCGGCGCCGGCGGTCTCCGAGCGGCTCGCGATCTTGTCGAATTCGTCGATGAAGACGATGCCATTCTGCTCGACGTTGACCAGCGCCCGCGTCTTGATCTCCTCATCGTTGACCAGGCGCGCCGCCTCCTCGTCGGTGAGCGCCTTCAGCGCCTCCTTGATCGTCAGCTTGCGCGTGCGCTGCTTGCCGCCGCCGAGGTTCTGGAACATGCCCTGCAACTGCTGGGTCAGGTCTTCCATGCCGGGCGGCGCAAAGATTTCCATCTGCGCCGGCGTCGCGGCCAATTCGATCTCGATCTCCTTGGCGTCGAGTTCGCCTTCGCGCAGCTTCTTGCGGAACTTCTGCCGCGTCGCCGTTTCTGCTGCCTGCGCGCTCTCGCTCTCGCTGCCACCGCGCGCCGTCGGCAGCAACACCGCCAGCACGCGGTCCTCGGCGGCGTCGGCGGCGCGATCGTGCATCAGCTTCATCGCCGCCTCGCGCGCGTCCTTGACCGCCGCCTCCGCCAGATCGCGGATGATGGTGTCTACGTCGCGGCCGACGTAGCCGACCTCGGTGAACTTGGTGGCCTCGACCTTGATGAAGGGGGCGTTGGCCAGGCGCGCCAGGCGCCGGGCAATCTCGGTCTTGCCGACCCCGGTCGGGCCTATCATCAGAATGTTCTTGGGGGTGATCTCGCTGCGCAACGGCTCGGCCACCTGGGCGCGGCGCCAGCGATTGCGCATGGCGATGGCCACCGCGCGCTTGGCTGCGGCCTGACCGACGATGTGCTTGTCCAGCTCGGAGACGATCTCCGCCGGCGTCATCTGGGCCGCGCTCACTCGAGGGTCTCGATCACGTGGTTCTGGTTGGTGTAGATGCACAGGTCGCCGGCGATGGTGAGCGCCCGCTTGACGATCTCCGCCGGCGCCATCTCGGTATTTTCCAGCAGCGCCCGCGCCGCGGCCTGGGCGTAGGGGCCGCCGCTGCCGATGGCGAGCAGGCCTTGCTCGGGCTCGAGCACGTCGCCGTTGCCGGTGATGATCAGCGAGTGCTCGTGATCGGCGACCGCCAGCATGGCCTCGAGCCGGCGCAGCATGCGGTCGGTACGCCAGTCCTTGGCCAGTTCGACCGCGGCGCGCAGCAGATTGCCCTGGTGTTTCTCCAGCTTCGCCTCAAAGCGCTCGAACAGGGTGAAGGCATCGGCCGTGCCGCCAGCGAAGCCGGCGAGAATGCGCTCCTGATAGAGCCGGCGCACCTTGCGCGCGCTGGCCTTGATCACCACGTTGCCCAGCGTCACCTGACCGTCACCGCCCAAGGCGACGACGGCACCGCGTCGCGCCGAAACGATGGTTGTGCCCCGATATTGTTCCATGCCCGCTACCTGTCTATCTGGTCTCCAGCACCGCCAGCCGGCCCATGCCGACGCTGGCCAGAAGCCCCGCTACAAGATGGCTGAGGTGACGGATGCGCACGCGTTTGCCAGCCTGCTGCAAGGCTAGCATGGTATTGAGCAAAAAGCCTGCGCTGACGAAGTCGATGCGTTGCAGGCCGCTGGCGTCGATTTCCAGTTCGGCGCCGCTGGCCGCCAGCAGAAAAGCGAATCGCGCGGCTCCGGCGCCGACGATCTCGCCGGAAAGGAGCAAACCCTGCGGCGCTGCCGAATGTTCGCCGGGGGCGCGCCGGTGGGGCGGCGGTTTCTTGAAATGCACCGTGTAGCGTTGCGCCAGGGCTTTGGCGCGCTGCAGATCACCGGCCAGCTCGAACAGCTCGCCCAGCATCATCCAGCATTCTTCCGACGCATCGCCCTGGGCCAGCGCCGCCTCGAGTACGGCGCTCGCCTCCGCCGGGCGAGCGGCAGCGAAAAGAATGGCCGCGTGCTCGACGCAGGGGTCGATGCCGCTGGTGCCGACCTCGAGCCGCAGGCCGCCGCGCTCGCGCCGGTCGTGGGGCTCGGTCACGGCGTGGCCGAGGCTTGCCGGCCCGCCCCGCTGCGTCAACGGGATCGACCTTTGCGGCGCCTGCTGCTTGGGCGCCGCCTGCTTTCTGCCGAAGAAGGAAAAGGGCACGATCAGCACCCGCCGCTATGATGATGGCAAGTTAGCACATCGCCCGAGTCGCTGCAATTGCGCTGGCCGGTGCGGGCTCAGCGCGGCGGCGGCACGTGGTGCGTCTCCGCCGCGGCGTGGTGGTGCAGGACCGCGTGTTCGTGCTGCTCCGGCCAGGGTCCGGGCAGGCGCTGCGGCGCGAGCGAGCCGGCGACCATGCCGAACAGGGCGGCGAGCAGACCGGCGAACTGCGCTGGCAGCAGCGGCTCCTCCGGCCCCAGGGTGAGCAGCAGCAGCCACACCGCGAGGCCGAGGAAGATGGCGGTGAGCGCGCCCTGGTTGGTCGCGCGCTTCCAGAACAGGCCGGCGGCCAGCGGCACGAAAGCGGCGACCAGGGTCACCTGGTAGGCGTTCTCCACCATCTTGAAGATGCTCGCCTTGGAGTGCACCGCGTAGAGCGTCACGATCAGGGTGAAGGCGAGGGTGACGCAGCGCATGGTGAGCAACAGCTTGCGGTCGGTCATGGTCTTCATCATCGGCTTCATGATGTTTTCGGTGAAGGTCACCGAGGGGGCGAGCAGGGTGGCCGAGGCGCAGCTCTTGATCGCCGAGAGCAGGGCGCCGAAGAACATCACCTGGGCGAACAGCGGCGCCCGCTCGAGCACCAGGCGCGGCAGGATCAATTGTGGGTCGGTGTCGATCAGCTCGGCCACCATCTTCGGATCGAGCAGGGTCGCCGAGTAGGCGAGGAACATCGGCACGAAGGCGAAGCAGAAGTAGAGGCTGCCGCCGAGCACCGAGGCCCAGACG
>JAHFRE010000161.1 GCA_023258955.1 Sterolibacterium sp. | reverse complement strand
GGCAGCAGGATCAGCGTCAGCGCCACGGCGAGGCCCAGCAGCAGCAGCATCACCAGCACCACCGCGACCAGGCGCGGCAGTCCCAGGCGCTGCAGGCGGTCGACCAGCGGCGCGAAAATGTAGGCGATGATGGCGGCGAGCAGGAACGGCGACAGGATCGGCGCCAGCGCCATGAGCAGCGCCAGGGCGGCCAGGGCAAGCGCAATCCAGAGCAGGGTCTGCAGGCGGTCGGCGCGTTCTGGGGTCATTTCCGGTAGAATTGAAAGCCACTGGGGCGAGCACCATTGCATGCGCGCCGCCGCACAAAGACGACACTTTAGCCGCCAGCCCGCAGGAACTCAAATGCCTCCCTCTGCCGACCCTAGCGGCGTGCCCCTCACCTATCGCGCCGCCGGCGTGGACATCGACGCTGGCGACGCCCTGGTCGAGCGCATCAAGCCTTTCGCCAAACGCACCATGCGCCCCGAGGTGCTGGCCGGCATCGGCGGTTTTGGCGCGTTGTTCGAACTCTCGCGCAAGTACCGCGAACCGGTGCTGGTCTCGGGTACGGACGGGGTGGGTACCAAGCTCAAGCTGGCCTTCCAATTGGACCGTCACGATACGGTGGGCCAGGACCTGGTGGCGATGAGCGTCAACGATATTCTGGTGCAGGGCGCCGAACCCTTGTTCTTCCTCGACTACTTCGCCTGCGGTCGGCTCGAGCTGGGAACCGCCGCGGCGGTGATCGAAGGCATCGCGCGCGGCTGCGAGCTGGCTGGATGCGCCCTGATCGGCGGCGAAACGGCGGAGATGCCCGGCATGTACCCGGACGGCGAGTACGACCTCGCCGGCTTCGCCGTCGGCGCCGTGGAGAAAGCCCAGATCATCGACGGCAAGAGCATCGCTGCCGGCGACGTGGTGCTTGGGCTGGCGTCCAGCGGCGCCCATTCCAACGGCTATTCGCTGATCCGCAAGGTCATCGGGCGCGCGCAAGTGGACGCCGCCGGCTTCGCGGCGGACTTCCACGGGGTTTCCTTCGCCGACGCGGTCATGGCGCCGACGCGCATCTACGTCAAACCGCTGTTGGCGCTGATGCGTCAACTGCCGGTGAAGGGTCTGGCGCACATCACCGGCGGCGGACTCACCGGCAACGTGCCGCGCATCCTCCCCGAACATCTGACGGCGCGGCTGGCCAAGGCATCCTGGCCTCTGCCGCCCTTGTTTCAATGGTTGCAGCGACAGGGCGGCATCGTCGATGCGGAGATGCATCGGGTCTTCAACTGCGGCATTGGCATGGTGGTGGTGGTGGCGCCGGAGAACCAGGCGGCCGCCATCGCCTGTCTCGAGACAGCAGGCGAGAAGGCCTGGGCGATCGGTGTGATCGGCCCGCGGGCGCCGGGTGAGGAGCAGACGACGGTGGCCTGAGCTCTGGCACGCAATTCGCTCTTCCAGGCATGAACATCATTTCGGAGTCGATCATGCCCATGCTGCCCAGCGGTCGTCGCATTGAGTTTTCCCTGGATCGCTTTCACGCCTTGCTCAAGGCGATGGGCGAGGCCGAGGCGCGACGGGTTGCCGAAACCCTCGAGGATCCCGACGACCTGCTGCCCGTCCTCGACGCCGTGCATTTCAGTCGCGAAGACGGAACGCCCTACTTCGCCGATTACGTTGCCGCCGACTGGATGACCTGCGCCCAAGACTGGGACTGGGCGGATCAGCAGGCGCTGCGTGCCTGGCTCGCCTCCGATGCAGCGCGCTTTCACCGGGCGGAGGCGATCGGTTACATCAGGATGCTGCTGCTCGACGGGCAGGATGTCGCCGTTGCCTATCCCTACTTGATCATCGGCGACCGATCCCATCCGGGCGCGCACGACGGATTCCGTCTGCGGCAATAATTGCCGCGATCAGGTACCGAGGAAGACTTTCACCAGTTCCAGTGAGCGCTCGCTAGCATCTGCAGAGAGCGGGTCGATGGACCGAGCATCCGCCATCTTCCGCATCCAGGTCAGTTGCCGCTTGGCCAACTGGCGCGTTGCGAACACGCCGCGCTCGAGCAAGCGCTCGGCGGGTAGTTCGCCTTCGAGCATTTCCCAAACCTGGCGGTAGCCGACGCAGCGCATCGCCGGCAGGCTCGCCTCGAGCTGGTAGCGCCGGCGCAGCTCCTCCACCTCCTCGACCAGGCCCTGCGCCAGCATCGCCGCAAAGCGGCGCTCGATGCGCTGGTGGAGGATGCTGCGATCGCTGGGGGTGAGGGCCAGGGACAGCAGGCGATAGGGTGGCGGCTGTTGCGTCTGGGCGGCGAAGAGTTCAGCCAATGGCTGGCCGGTGAGGCGCAGCAATTCGAGCGCGCGCTGGATGCGCTGGGCGTCAAAGGGTGCCAGGCGCGCCGCGGTGGCCGCATCGAGCGCCGCCAGATCGGCGTGCAACGCTGGCCAGCCGCGCACCGCCGCGTCGCGGTCGATCTCGGCGCGCAGGCGCGGATCGGCCTCGGGCAGGTCGGCCAGGCCGTCGACCAGCGCCTTGAAGTAGAGCATCGTGCCGCCGACCAGCAGCGGCACGCGGCCGCGGGCGGTGATGCTCGCCATTTCGGCCAGCGCTTGTTCGCGAAAGCGCGCCGCCGAATAGCGTTGTTCGGGGCTGATCAGGTCGATCAGGGCGTGGGGGTGTCGCGCCAGCGTCGCGGCGTCGGGCTTGGCGGTGCCGATGTCCATGTCGCAAAAGACCTGCGCCGAATCGACGCTGATGATGTCCAGCGGCAGTTTGTCGGCGAGTTCCAATGCCAGGTGCGTCTTGCCCGACGCCGTCGGGCCGAGCAGGAGCAGCGCCGGCGGAAGGGGCGTCATCTGCCCCGCAGAAACAGTCTGTCCAGATCGGCCAGCGGCAGTTGGATCCAGGTGGGGCGGCCGTGGTTGCACTGGTCGGCGCGCTCGGTCGCCTCCATCTCGCGCAGCAGGGCGTCCATCTCGACCAGGCTCAACTGACGCCGGGCCCTGACTGCGCCGTGGCAGGCCATGGTGGCGAGCAGTTCGTTGCCGCGCGCGGCGATCACTTCGCTGGCCGGGTAGTCGCGCAGATCGAGCAACAGCGCGCGCAGCAGATCGCCGACGTCGGCGTTGGCGAGGAGCGCCGGTACAGCGCGCACCGCCAGTTCGCGCGGCCCGGCCGCGGCAACGTCGAAGCCGAGCGCGGCCAGCGCCTCGGCCTGCTCGGCTGCGGTGGCCATTTCCGTCTCGCTGGCGCCAAGCAGCGCCGGCACCAGCAGGCCCTGGGTCGCCAGGCGCGCGCCCATGGCGGTCTTCAGCTTCTCGTAGAGGATGCGTTCGTGCGCCGCGTGCATGTCGACCAGCACCAGCCCGGCCGCGTTTTGCGCCAGGACGTAGATGCCGTGCAACTGCGCCAGGGCGTGGCCCAGCGGCGGCGAGTCGGCGAATCCGGCTGCCGGGGGCGCGTTCGGCGAACGTGCGGCGGCGACGAAGTCGTAGTAGGCCGACGCGGCCGGTTCGGCGGCGGCGTGGCCGGCGCCGCCTGGGGCCACCAGGCCCAGCTGTTGCGCCGGTCGCCAGGCGCTGAGGTTCGCCGGGTGTGTGCTCGCGGCATGTCCCGGGGGCGCTGCCAGCGCCCTTTGCACCGCGGTGAACACGAACTGGTGGACGCCGCGCGACTCGCGGAAGCGCACCTCGGTCTTGGCCGGGTGCACATTGACGTCAACGCCGGCCGGATCGAGTTCGAGGAAAAGCGCGTAAGCCGCGTGGCGGCTGCCGTGCAACACGTCGGCGTAGGCCTGCAGCACGGCGTGCGCCAGCAGACGATCGCGCACGTAGCGACCGTTGACGAAACAGTACTGGGCATCGCGACCAGCGCGCGAATAGGCGGGGTCGGCGGCGTAGCCGCTGAGGCGCAGATCGCCGGCGCTCACCGAAAGTTGCTGCGCGTGGGCGAAGAACTCCTCGCCGAGCACAGCGCGGGCGCGGCCCGCCAGATCGCTGGCCGCCAGCTGTTGCTTGAGCTTGGCGTTGTGGCTCCAGCGGAAAGCGGCGTCGGGGCGAGCCAGCGCCATGCGCCGCAGGACTTCGTCGCAGTGCGCGTACTCGGTCGCTTCTTGGCGCAGAAACTTGCGCCGCGCTGGGGTGTTGAAGTAGAGATCGGCGACCTCGACCTGGGTGCCTTTGGCCAGCGCCGCCGGGGCGATCGCCAGATCGTCGGACTTGATGCGCCAGGCGCGGTCCGCGCCGGCCAGCCGGCTGGCTAGAGCGAGTCTCGCCACCGACGCGATGGAGGCCAGCGCTTCGCCGCGAAATCCGTAGGAGGCGACCCGCTCGAGGTCGCTGAGGCTGCAGATCTTGCTCGTCGCGTGGCGCGCCAGCGCCAACGCCAGGTCCTCGCGGGCGATGCCGCCGCCGTCGTCGCTGATGCGGATCAGCCGCACCCCGCCTTCCTGCAATTCGACGTTGATGTCGCTGGCACCGGCGTCGAGGCTGTTCTCCAGCAGTTCCTTCAACACCGAGGCGGGGCGCTCCACGACTTCGCCAGCGGCGATCTGGCTGATGAGGAGGTCGGGCAGGGGTTTGATCGCGTTCACTGGCGGCGATTATAGCTTCCGGTAGAATTCGCGCCTCTCGAGCCCTGCCCGCCCCGCATGGAATTCCTCGCCCAGTTGGTCGACATCGCGCTGCACCTGGACCGGCATCTGGCGCTATTGCTGCCGACGCTGGGCGTATGGATCTACGCGCTGCTCTTCCTCGTCATCTTCGCCGAGACCGGCTTGGTGATCCTGCCGTTTCTGCCGGGCGATTCACTGCTCTTCGTCGCGGGGGCGCTGGCCGCTGCCGGCGGCATGGATATCGGCGCGCTGTGCATCACGCTGTGGGTCGCCGCCTGCGCCGGTGACAACACCAACTACTGGATTGGGCGCGTCGTCGGGCCGCGCGCCTTCCGCTGGGAGAAGTCACGCCTGTTCAATCCCGCGGCGTTGAACGCGACCCAGGCCTTCTACGCCAAACACGGCGGCAAGACGATCGTCATCGCCCGCTTTCTCCCCCTGCTGCGCACCTTCGCACCCTTCGTCGCCGGCATCGCGCGCATGGGCTACGCGCGCTTCCTGCCCATCGATTGCGCCGGCGGCGCGTTGTGGATAGGGTCGATGACGCTGGCGGGCTACTGGCTGGGCAACCAGCCCTTCTTCAAGGAAAACCTGTCGCTGGTGATCGTCGCCATCGTCGCCGTTTCCCTGCTGCCGGCGCTGGTCGCCTGGCTGCGGCGGGCGGCATAGTGCGGCTGTCGGCGCTTGCGCTATGATGCGCGCTGTCGGCCCCGCCCCCGTCCTGCGCAGTCAGCCAAAATGAAGTCTGTCGTCATCCTCATCTCCGGCCGCGGCAGCAATCTCCAGGCCTTGCTCGAAGCGTCGCTGCCCGGGCGCATCGCCGCCGTCATCAGCAACCGCCCGCAAGCGGCCGGACTCGAACTGGCGCGCCGGCACGGCGTCGCGGCGATCGCGCTGGACCACCGGGGCTACGCCAGCCGCGAGCAATTCGACGCCGCGCTGGCCGCCGAAATCGACCGCCACGACGCCGACCTGGTGGTGCTCGCCGGCTTCATGCGCATCCTCGGCGATGACTTCGTGCGCCGCTACAGCGGCCGCCTGCTCAACATCCATCCGTCCCTGCTGCCGCTGTTTCCGGGCCTGGACACGCACGCGCGAGCCTTGGCCGCCGGTGTCAAGATCCACGGTGCCAGCGTCCATTTCGTGACGCCGGCCCTCGACGCCGGGCCGCTGGTGATCCAGGCGGCGGTGCCGGTGCTGGCTGCGGACAACGAAGAGACGTTGGCGGCGCGGGTGCTGGCGCAGGAGCACAAGATCTATCCGCAAGCGGTGCGCTGGTTTCTCGAGGGCAGGCTCGAACTGAGCGCCGAGGGGCGCGTCGCCTTGCGCGGCGAGGGAGATGCCGGGCCAGCCCTGATCGCACCGGCGCTCGGCTGAGCGCCGCCTCGGCCATGCCGTCCTCTCGCCTCGGCTTCGGCCTGGCCCTGTCCCTGGCATTGCATCTGGCGCTGCTGGCCATGCCGGCGGCGATCTTCTCGGGCCTGCTGACGCCCCAGGATTCGGCGCCAGCGTCGACAGAGATCGAGGCCAGGCTGCGACCCTTGGCCAAGCCGCCGCTGGCGCCGGCCGTCGCGCCGAGAAAGCGCGCGCGTCGCGCGGCGTCGCCGCGGCCGGTACTTTCCGCGCTGTCAGCGCCATCGCTCGCCGAGGTGTTGGCGCCGCCGCCGTCGCCACCCGAGGCGATGGCCTCGCCCGATCGCCAAACGCCGGAAACCGTGCCGGCGGCGACGCCGACGCCGGTCGTCGAGCCGCAAGCCACACCGACGGGTGTGCCGCTGCCCCCGGCCGGGCGCATCCAGTTCGCCGTGAATCGCGGCGATAAGGGCTTCGTCATCGGTCGCGCAGTGCATCGTTGGCGTCATGACGGCGCTCGCTACGAAATCAGCAATACCACCGAGACCACCGGATTGGCGGCGCTGTTTCGGCCGGTGACGATGGTCCAGACCAGTTCCGGCGCTGTCGTCGGCACCACCTTGCAGCCGCGCGAGTACCGCAGCGAGCGCGACGGCAAAGTGGTCGACGCGGCGAGCTTCGACTGGGCGACCCTGCGCCTCAGCTATGGCAGCGGGCGTTCGGCTACCTTGACCACGGGAGCGCAGGACATGCTCTCGGCCTTCTATCAACTGGGCCGCCAGGCCATCGAAGGGGGAATGGAACTGGCGCTGACCACGGGCAAGAAGTACGAAAGCTATCGCTTTGTCGTGCTCGGCGAGGAAACGCTGAACCTGCGCTTCGGTGAAGTGCGTACCATCCACCTGAAGAGCGGGGGCGCTGCGGGCAGCGATGCCACGGAAGTGTGGCTGGCGCCGGCGCTGTTCGGTTTGCCCTTGAAGATACGCTACACCGACCGCAACGGCGATGCCTATGACCAACTCGCAGAGGAAATCGAGTTTGAAGACCAAACCAACGCCGGCGCCGACAAGCGCTAGGACCCAGACGTCGGGGATCAGCGCCGCCATGGTGGACGGCGCGGTGCTCGCGCTCGAGGCCTTGCTCCGCTTCGAGCAACCGGCCGACGCCGTGCTCTCGGCTTACTTTCGCGAACGAAAGCAACTGGGCGGGCGCGAGCGCGCCTTCATCGCCGAGACGGTCTATACGGTGCTGCGCCGCCGCCGCCTGCTCGGCAAACTCGCGCCGCAGGCGACGGCCAGGCAGCTGGTGCTGGCGGCGCTGACGCGCATCGACTGCCGCTCGCAACGCCAACTCGGCGCGGCGATCAGCGCCGCCGACGGCCAATGGCTGGAAACGCTGCGCGGCCAGCCGGAGCCGCAGCTCTCCTTCGCCGAGCAGACCGATCTTCCCGACTGGCTGGTCGAGCGCCTGCTGCGCCAGACCAGCGCGGAGGAGGTGCTCGCCATGGCGCACAGCTTCAATCAAGCCGCGCCGCTTGACCTGCGGGTGAACACACTCAAGGCCAAGCGCGAGGAGGTGCTGGCCAGCTTCGCCGCCGAAGGCATCGTCGCCGAGGCCTGCCGCTACTCTCCGGTCGGCATCCGGCTGAAGAGCAAGCCGGCGCTACAGCGCCATCCGCTGTTTCTCGGCGGCAGCGTCGAGGTGCAGGACGAGGGCAGCCAGTTGCTGGGCTTTCTGCTCGCGCCCAAGCGCGGCGAACTGGTGGTGGATTTTTGCGCCGGCGCCGGTGGCAAGACCCTGCTCTTGGGCGCGCTGATGCGCAGTTCAGGTCGCCTCTACGCTTTCGACGTCGCCGACAAGCGGCTGGCCAAAATGAAGCCGCGGCTCGCCCGCGCCGGGTTGTCGAACGTGCACCCGGTGCGCCTGACCGGGGAAAACGACAGCCACGTGAAGCGGCTGGCGGGCAAGATCGATCGCGTCCTGGTCGATGCGCCTTGCAGCGGCCTGGGAACACTGCGCCGCAATCCGGATCTGAAGTGGCGGCAGACGCCCGCCGCCATCGAAGAACTGCAGCGCAAGCAGGCGGCCATCCTCGCCTCGGCGGCGCGCCTGGTGAAGCCAGGCGGGCGCCTGGTCTACGCCACCTGTAGCATACTGCGCGAAGAGAACGAGGACGTGGTCGATGCCTTCCTCGCGACGCACGCGCAGTTTTCCCGCCTTAGCGCCGAAACCCTGCTCGCCGAGCAGGGCATCAACATCGCCTGCGGCGCTGACATGCACCTGTCGCCGTTGGCGCACGCAACCGACGCTTTCTTCGCCGTGGCCTTGCAGCGCTCGGTTCAGGCAACGTCCGAGCAATAAAAAACCCGCGTATGGCGACGCGGGTTTCTGGGCGGACGCGCCGCCAGGTGATTTTGTTTCAGCTAATTATTTGAGCTTGGTTTCCTTGTAGGCGACGTGCTTGCGCGCCTTCGGATCGTACTTGAGCATCTCAAGCTTCTCCGGTGTGGTGCGCTTGTTCTTGGTGGTGGTGTAGAAATGGCCGGTGCCGGCCGATGATTCCAGCTTGATCTTTTCGCGTCCGCCTTTGGAAGCCATGGTTTTCTCCGTTCAGGTAGCGAGCAGCGCTCAGGCAGCCTCGCCGCGGCTTTTCAGCTCGGCCAGGACCACGGCGATGCCCTTCTTGTCTATGGTGCGCAGGCCGGCGTTGGAAACGCGCAGTCTGACCCAGCGCTTCTCTTCCTCCAGCCAGAAG
>JAHFRE010000022.1 GCA_023258955.1 Sterolibacterium sp. | reverse complement strand
GATTGTCGCCAGTGTCGCTGTACTCGAAGCCATAGACGCGGCGCAGCACGAGCTGCCCGCCGTCGCCGCGGACCGGCTTGAGGCTAGCGATCGCCACCGTGTCGTCGAGCAGTTGCAGGCCTTCGGCGGCGCAGAGCGACTTCGCCGCTGCGATGCAAAGATCGCGCGCTCTGAGACTGTCGAACCACAACCAGGTGAGGGCGCCCAGGACGAGCAGGCTGGTCAATTCGAATATCGGCATCGGCTAGCGTCGCCGACCCGCTCAGCGCGTCATCCCCCTCATTTTGGGCCAGCCGCGGGCTGCAGCTTCTTCGCCAGCGCCTGCGCCTTCGCCAGGTCGGCCTTGCCCAAGGCTTTCGCCAGTTTGTCGCGATTCTGCGCCGCCGTTTCGCGAGTTTCGTCGTCTTCGGCGAGCGCGGTCGCCAGGCTGAACCAGGCGTGGGCTCGAATCAGATCGACGGCGACACCGTTGCCCAAAGCGTACATCCGGCCCAGGCCGCTCATCGCCGGGGCGAAGCCGAGGTCGGCGGCGGCCTGGTAGAGGCGGCGCGCTTCGGCGTAATCCTGCGGCGCGCCGTAGCCTTGGTTGAGCAGGAAGCCGAGATTGAACATGCCCTTCGCATCGTTGCGTTCGGCGGCCTGCCGATACCACTTCGCCGCTTCCGTGTAGGACTGCTTGCCGCCCTTGCCCGAGGCGTAGGCGAGACCCAATTCGTTCATCGCGCTGATCCGGCCTTCGTTCGCCCGACGCAACAGTTCATCGATCGGGTCGGCGGCGTTGGGTGCGCGCTCGGCGAGGGGGGCAGAAGCGCGCGCCGGCGGCATCGGGTTGCGCGGCGCCTCGCGATCGATCCCCGCCATCCGCGGTTGGCCGATGACCTCGAGGCGCAGGCTGGCGTTGCCTTCGCAGGGATAATGGGTGGTTACCTTCTCGCCGCGCACCCGGATCTCGTAGACACCCGGTCGACTGTAGCCGTGGCGCAACAGCCGCGGAAAGCCCTGGCCCATTTCGATCTTGACGTTCTCGCTGCTGCCGTCGCCGAAGTCGACCAGCAGGCCGCAGTAGGAATTGGCGTCGCCCGCGAGCGTCAGAATGCCGACCGCGCTGCCGTCTACGCCGAGACGCAGCTGGGAAGACTCCAGACGGGCGCCGCTGAGCCGGTTCTTCTGCGCACCGCCCATCGGGTCGAATTGCGCCTGGGCGGTGGCAGCACCAAAGATGGCCAGCGTCGCCACCGCGCTCGTCATGACTCGGCGCATCATGCTAGCGCTGCAGCCTCTCGCCCTCGAGATTGAAGCCGGCGCTCGGCCGCGGCGGCTCGCGCCGCGGTGCTGGCGCCGGCGCGCGTTGCACCGCGGCGGCGGCGGGGGACGCGGCTGCCAGCGGTTTTTGCCGCATCCTTTCGTTGGCCTCGGCTTCTTCCGCGGCGATGCGCTGGTCCAACGCCGCATTGGCCGCAGCGATCTCTTCGCGCTCGCTCGGGCGAGCCGGCGCCGCCTCCTTGCTCGGCTCGGCAATGATTTTGTTTTCGGCGCTCTCGTGCTTGGCCTGGCCGCTGCCCACCAGCGCCCAGTAGCCACCACCGCCGACGGCGAGCAACGCCACCAAGACGATGCCGAGGATGGCTGGTGCCGGCATCGCCTTGCGCGGCGCCGGGACAGCGGCAGCGGCGGGGGAGGCGGCAGGCGCAGGGGAGGCGGTCGGGGCAGCCGCGGCGGCACGAACCGGAGTTGGCGCCGCTACCGCTGCCGGGGCGTCGGCAGCGTCGGCGCGAAAGGTCTTCGAGCCGCAGTTGCCGCAGAATTTTGCTTCGGCGGCCAACTCCTGACCACAATCGGTGCAAAACATGTCTGAACCCTCGGATCGCCGACGAAAGTGATAATTTACGCCGCCGGGATTCTTTCGGCAAGCGAGCTCCGCTGCGAGACGGCGGCTCCGGCGGGCGGCCGGCGCTGCGGCGCCGGGCGGGAATTCAAGGCGCTCTGACCGAGTGTTGTATCTTGTACCGATCTTGGGGTTTGTGTGATCGCCGTCACTATCGCGCCGGCAGCGCGGCACCAAGATGCAGCCATGAAGCCTCAAACCAAACTCCTGATTCTTGCGGCCCTGCTCTTGCCGGGAGGATTGCTGTTTCTGCTCATCCCCCTGGTAAAGGCCCTCTGGCGTGCCAGCGGCATGGGTGCGCGGACTTTGGATGGAGGCTCATGACGAGCGCGCCGCACGCCGGCCGGGCCTAGGGCGGGCCTACCAGCGGGTAGCGGCTGGCGCGTTGGCGGCTGATCCTGAGCGCTGCAACATCGGTTTTCCTGGCCGATCGCGGCCGCGGTGGATTACTATTCGCCGATCCAACCACAACACCCCCAGGAGACACGATGAGCAAACCAGTCGATTCCCAGCGCCGCGCCTGGATCGCGGCCGCCGCCTGCATGCTGGCCGCGGGCGGACTTCCAAGCCCGGTGCTTGCCGCTGAGCCGATCAAGGTCGGCGTGGTCCTGGAAATGAGCGGACCGTTCGCCGACATCGGCCGCCAGATCTTGAACGGTGCGCGCGCCTACATGAAGGCCCACGGCGATGTCGTGGCCGGACGCAAGATCGAACTGATCGTCAAAGATACCACCGGCATGGCGCCGGAAGTGGCAAAGCGGCAGGCCCAGGAACTGCTCACCATCAACGAGGTGGATTTCCTGGCCGGCTTCGGCCTGACCCCCAACGCGCTGTCGGTCGCGCCGCTGGCCACCGAGGCCAAGAAGCCGATGATCGTGATGAATGCGGCGACCACCATCATCAGCTCGCGCTCGCCCTACATCGCCCGGGTCTCGATGACCCTGCCGCAGGTCACCGCACCGCTGGCCACCTGGGCGCTCGCCAACGGCATCAAACAGGTCTATACCCTGGTCGCCGACTACGGTCCGGGGATCGACGCCGAAACCCAGTTCAAGAAGACCTTCACCGCCGGCGGGGGGCAGATCGTCGGCTCGGTGCGGACGCCGGCGAACAGCCCCGACTTCGGGCCGGCGCTGCGCCACATCAAGGACGAAAAGCCGCAGGCGGTGTTCATCTTCCTGCCGCAGGGCGGACAGCCGGTGGCCTTCATGAAGGGCTTCGCCGAGCGCGAACTGGACAAGGCCGGGATCAAGCTGATCGCCACCGGCGACGTCACCGAGGACAGCCTGATCGAGGCGATGGGCAACGCTCCCCTCGGCGTGGTGACCACCCACCACTACTCGGTCGCCCACGACAGCGCCGAGAACCGTGAGTTCCTCAAGGCCTACGCCGAAATTGGTCCCGGCCGGCCGAACTTTATGGCGGTGGGCGGCTGGGACGGCATGGCGGCGATCTACCAGGTCGTGGCCAAGTTGGGTGGCAAGATGGACGGCGACCGCGCGATGGAAGTGTTGAAGGGCATGAAGATCGACAGTCCGCGCGGGCCGCTGACGATCGATCCGGCGACGCGCGATCCGGTGCAGACGGTCTACGTTCGCCGCGTCGAAAAACTGAAGGACGGCAAGCTCTACAACGTCGAATTCGACCAGGTGCCCAACTTCAAGGACCCGGGAAAATAGCCTGAGCCTCCTGTCGCTGCCGCTGCGCGTCTATGCGCGCTTCGTCGCCGAGCGTTGCGCGCAGACCGCCGCCGCGCTGTCCTTTTCGACGCTGCTGTCGCTGGTGCCGATGATCGCGATGGCGGTCGCGATCATCGCCCGCCTGCCGTTCGGCGAGGGGCTCTCCAAAGCGCTGGAGCGCTTTCTGCTCAACAATCTGTTGCCCGAGCGGGCGGGTGCCATCATCGCCAAGTACATCGGCCAGTTCGCCCACCAGAGCGAGCAGCTGACCCTGATCGGCGGTCTGGCGCTGGCGGCGACGGCGCTGGTGCAACTGCTCACCATCGAGCACGCCTTCAACGGCATCTGGCGGGTGCGCGAGAATCGACCCCTGCTGCGGCGCATCGCCATGTATCTGCTGACCCTGCTGCTCGGGCCGCTGCTCTTCGGTGGCAGCCTGGCCCTGACCACCTTCGTCGCCAGCGCCTCCTTCGGCCTGGTGGAAGACCCGCGCTGGGCAGAGGCGGATCTGCTGCGCCTGGTGACCTTCTCCTTCATGGCGACGTTGTTTGCGTTGCTCTACTGGGCCGTGCCCAATCGCCGCATCGTCGCCTGGCACGCCGCCTGCGGCGGCCTGCTGGCGGCGTTCGGCTTCGGCCTGATGCAAAAGCTGTTCGCCCTCTATCTCGCCCGGCTGCCGACCTACGCCGTGATCTACGGCGCCTTCGCCGCGATTCCGATCTTCCTGCTGTGGCTCTACCTGTCCTGGGGCGTGATCCTGGTCGGCGCCCTGGTGGTCGCCGAGCTCGCCGCGAAGCCGAGCCGCGGCAAGGCGGTGGGCGCATGAGTCTGCGCGTGGGCCGTGGCTTCGATCCGCTGGCGGCGCTCGCCGAGGAGCCGCTCGCCGGGCGGGCGTCGCCGGCGCGCTCCCGCCTGCGGAGCCAGGCACTGGCGCTGGCGCGCAGCGAAGCGCTGGTGGAAGCCGCCTACAGCTACTGCATCGTCGCGCTCGAGGAGCCGGTGACGGAGTGGCTCTGCGCCGGGACAGAGCGCCTGCACGCACCCTGGCTGCTGCCCGCCGCGGGTCGCTTGACCGCCATCGCCTGCGGCGCGTGCACCCTCGGCCCGTTGCTCGAGCGGCGCGTCGCCGAGCTGTTCGCCGAGCGCCGCGCATCGCTCGCCGTCGCGCTCGATCAATTGGGCAACGAAGCCTTGATGGCGGTCGGCCGCCGCGCCCAGGACCGCATCGCTGCGGACGTGGCGCGGCGCGGCCTGACCATGGCCGGCGAGCTGCGCGCCGGCGACCCCGGTCTGGCGCTGGAAGCGCAGGCGGCGGTGCTGCGCCTGGCGCAGGCGGAGACCGTCGGCGTCAGCGTGAATGCCTCGCACCTGATGTTGCCGCTGAAATCGACCTCGATGGTGCTCGGCGTCGGCGTGGATCTTCCCGCCGCCCAGTGGTCGCGCTGCGACCATTGCCCGACGCGGGACCGCTGCACCGTGCCGGCGCGCGCGGCCAGCGCCCAGGCAGCGGCGGGCAACGCCGGCTAGACTGCGACTCCGGCGCCGGACGCGCCGATCGCAAAGGTCGCGCTCAGGGTCCGGTCGGCGCGGTGGCGGCGCTGATGTAGCCCAGCAGCGCGTCGATTTGCATCGGCTTGAAGTGCACCGCGATGCCGCGACTGGCCATGCTGCGCACCAGCGCCGGGTCGGTGTCGCCGGTGATGAGCAGCGCCGGGACCGCTTTGCCGAAAGTTTTTCTCACCGCCGAGATCACCTCGAAGCCGGTCTCCTTCGCCGCGAGGCGGTAGTCGGAGACGACGATGTCCGGCGCCAGCCCATCCAGGCGTTCGATCAGCTCCTTGCCGCTGCTGGCGGCGACCACCGCGTGGCCGCTCTCACCGAGCGACGTGGCGAGCACGGCGAGCAGCCTGGCGTTGTCTTCGACCAGCGCGATGCGCAGCATCGCCGCGGCGGCCGCTGCTTTCGGCGTCGCCTCCGTTTGCGGCGCCTGCCCCAGCGGCAGCTCGACGGCGAACATCGAGCCGCGACCCGGACGCGAACGCAGGCGGACCTTCAGACCCAGCAGCGCTGCGGTCTTGGCGACGATGGCTAGTCCGAGGCCGCTGCCGCGGTTGCGCGCGCCGTCGTCGAGCTGGCGGAATTCCTCGAAGATCAGCTCGGTCTTGTCGGCGGCGATGCCGATGCCGGTGTCCCATATCTCCACCCAGAATCTGCCTTGATGGCGCCTGCAGGCCACCAGGACACCGCCGGCGTCGGTGTAGGCGATGGCGTTGGCCAGCAGATTGCCGACGATCCGCTGCAGCAGTTGCCGGTCGGTGCGCACGGCGATGCTGGAGCAGCGGGCGCGCAGCTGCAAGCCTTTGACCCTGGCCTCGGCGGCGTGCACCGAGGTGAGCGCGTTGAGCATTTCGTCGAGCGCGAAATCGGTCGGCTTGGGCACGACCACGCCCGCCTCCAGCTTGCTCACGTCGAGCAGGTCGTTCAGGAGCTCGGAGAGGCTGGCGGCGCAGCTCTCGATGTCGGCGACCAGCTTGCCCTGGGCCGGCGCCACCTTCTTCTTCAGCAGACCGACGTAGAGCGACAGCGCCGCCAGCGGCTGGCGCAGGTCGTGGCTGGCCGCCGCGAGAAAACGCGACTTGGCGCTGTTGGCGCGGTCGGCCTCGGCCTTGGCCAGGCGCAGCTGCTCCTCGGCCTCCTTGTTGGCGGTGATGTCGCTCAGCATGCCGCTCCAGAGCACGCTGCCGTCGGGCTGTTGCTCCGGCACCGCCTGGGCGCGCACCCACTTCTGATCGCCGCTCTTGGAGCGCATGCGGTGCTCGTGCTGCCAGAAGGACAGGGTCTGCGTCGCGTGCTCGCGCGACGCCTTGTAGGCCTCGAGATCGTCGTCGATGATGCAGCGGGTCAGCGCCGTGTGGTCGGCGCAGGCCTCTTCCGGCGAGATGCCGTAGAGCGCGGTGATGCCCGGGCTGACGTAGATGAATTTCCAGATGCCGGACGGCCGCACGATGAACTGATAGAGAACGCCGGAGATCTCGGCGCCGAACTTATCCAGTTGCTCAGTGTTCATCGTTGTTCTTGGCCAAGGCGGTGTAGCTCCGATTATGCACCTATCCTAACGCTCTAGCCATATCAAGTAAGCTATAGGGCAGGGTGCCGGCGGCGCTTCCCGGGGCAAACGCTGCAGCCGCGGCGAAACCGCCGCGAACGCGACAAAACCGTTGACCTAGGTCAATGAATGGGGTTGCTGTATTCTGTATACATACCCCTGAGACGTTCCGGACGAAGTTCATAAAGGAGGAGACAAAATGACCGCACACAAGATATTGCTCGAAGAATCCGAGATGCCGACCCATTGGTACAACGTCGTCGCCGACATGCCCAATCCGCCGGCGCCGCCGCTGGGACCGGACGGCAAGCCGGTCGGCCCGGAGCAGATGCTGCAGATTTTCTCCATGCCCATCCTCGAGCAGGAGATGTCGGCCGAGCGCTGGATCGCCATCCCCGAGCCGGTGCGCGAGATCTACGCGCTGTGGCGTCCGAGCCCGCTGTGCCGCGCCACGAGACTGGAGCAGGCGTTGGGTACGCCGGCGAAGATCTACTACAAGAACGAGGCCGTCTCGCCCGCCGGTTCGCACAAGCCGAACTCGGCCGTGGCCCAGGCCTACTACAACAAGCAGGCCGGGATCAAGCGCATGACCACCGAGACCGGCGCCGGCCAGTGGGGTTCTTCGCTGTCCTTCGCGGCGCAGATGTTCGGCATCGAGCTGCGCATCTACATGGTCAAGGTCAGCTACGAACAGAAGCCCTTCCGCCGCTCGATGATGCAGACCTGGGGCGCCGAGGTGCTGGCCAGCCCGACCAACCTCACCCAGTCGGGGCGCAACGCGCTGGCGCGCGATCCGAACAACCCCGGTTCGCTGGGACTGGCGATCTCCGAGGCGGTTGAAGAGGCGGCCGGACGCGAGGACACCAAGTACGGCCTGGGCTCGGTGCTGAACCACGTGCTGCTGCACCAGACGGTGATCGGCCTCGAGGCGAAGAAGCAGTTCGAAAAGATCGGTGTCTATCCCGACATGGTGTTCGCGCCGCACGGCGGCGGTTCCAACTTCGCCGGCGTCGCCTTCCCCTTCCTCGCCGACAAGGCCGCCGGCAAGAAGGTGCGCCTGGTGGCGGTCGAGCCGACCTCCTGTCCGACCCTGACCAAGGGCCACTACGCCTACGACTACGGCGACGAGTCCGGCTACACGCCGCTGTCCCTGATGTTCACCCTGGGCCACGACTTCATGCCGCCGTCGATCCACGCCGGCGGCTTGCGCTATCACGGCGCCAGCCCCCTGGTCTCGCAGCTGCTCAAGGAGGGCGTGCTGGAGGCGGTGTCCGTACCGCAGGTGGCGACCTTCGCCGCCGGCGTGCAATTCGCCCGCGCCGAAGGCATCATCCCGGCGCCGGAATCGAACCACGCCATCCGCGCCGTGATCGACGAGGCGCTGAACTGCAAGAAGACCGGCGAGCCGAAGGTGCTGTTCTTCAACCTGTCCGGCCACGGCCACTTCGATATGGCCTCCTACGACCGCTTCCTGGCGGGCAAGCTCGAAGACTACGACTATCCGGAAGAGGCGATCGCTGCAGCGCTGCACAACCTGCCCAAGGTCGGCTGAAACGGATAGGAGAAGCAGCACATGACGATAGCGAGCCAAGCGCCGGCCTACATCCGGGCCATTTCACCCTACCAGCCGGGCAAGCCGATCACCGCGCTGGCAAGAGAGATGGGCCTCGACCCGGCCGGCATCGTCAAGCTCGCCTCCAACGAGAACCCCCTGGGCATGAGCCCGGGGGCGCGCGCCGCGGTCGATGCGGCGCTCTCCGGTTGCGAGCGCTATCCCGACCAGTTCGAGCTGACCGACGCACTGGCGCAGCGGCTCGGCCTCGGCCAAGAATGCATCGTCCTGGGCAACGGTTCCAACGACGTGCTCGACCTGGTGGCGCGCGCCTTTCTCGCTCCCGGTCGCTCGGCGGTGTTCTCGCGTCACGCCTTCGCCGTCTACCCGCTGGCCACCATGTCCACCGGTGCCGAATGCATCGAGGTGAAGGCCAAGGACTTCGGTCACGATCTGGACGCCATGGCCGCGGCGATCCGCGCCGACACGCGCCTGGTGTGGATCGCCAATCCGAACAATCCGACCGGAACTTTCCTGCCCTACCCAGCGCTGAAGCGCTTCATCGCCGCCGTGCCCCGGGAAGTGGTGGTGGTGCTGGACGAGGCCTACAACGAATATCTGCCGCCGTCGCTGCGCGCCGACACCACGGCCTGGCTCAAGGAATTTCCCAACCTGCTGATCACCCGCACCTTCTCCAAGGTCTATGGCCTGGCCGGCCTGCGCGTCGGCTTCGGCATCGGCTCGGCCGAACTGATCGACCTGCTGCACCGGGTGCGCCAGCCCTTCAACGTCGGCAATCTGGGCCTGGCCGGCGCCATCGGCGCCTTGAACGACCACGCCTTCCTCGCCGAGAGCTTCGCCGCCAATCGTCGCGGCATGGAGCAGATCCTCGCCGGCCTCAAGCGGCTGGGCCTGGGCCACATTCCCGGCGAAGGCAATTTCATCACCTTCCACGCCGGTGACGCCGCCGGCGTCAATCTGAAGCTGCTCAAGCAGGGCGTCATCGTGCGGCCCCTGGCCAACTACGCGATGCCCGAACACCTGCGCGTCACCATCGGCCTGGAGCACGACAACCAGCGCTTCCTCGAGGCGCTGGCGCAGGCCATGTAGCACCCAGCGGCAACGAACACCGAGGTTCGCGCTCAGACGAACCCACAACGACGGACGCCGCAGCGGCGACCGAGGAGACCGAGCATGGACATGAAGGCGGGAGACCATCGCATTCTGCTGGGCAACGAGGCCATATCGCGCGGCCTGGTCGAAGCCGGCTGCCAGTTCATGACCGCCTATCCGGGCACGCCCAGTTCGGAGATCCTGCCGGCCGTGGTCGAGTTCCGCAAGGAGCTCGGGCTGTCGCTCTACGCCGAGTGGTCGACCAACGAGAAGGTGGCGCTGGAGACGGCGCTGGCCGCCGCCTATTCGGGCAAGCGCGCTGCCGTCGCGATGAAGCAGGTGGGCCTCAACGTGGCGGCCGATCCGGCGCTGTCCTCGGCCTACATCGGGGTGGTCGGCGGCCTGATCCTGATCGTCGCCGACGATCCCGGCCTGCACTCCTCGCAGACCGAGCAGGATTCCCGCCTGTTCTCGCTGTTCTCCAAGATTCCCGCCCTCGATCCGTCGAGCCCGCAGGAAGCGCGGGACATGGTGGCCCTGGCCTTCGAATTGTCCGAGCGCCACCAGATCCCGGTGCTGCTGCGGCCGACGGTACGCGTCTGCCACTCCGAGCAGGCGATCGAATGCAAGCCGGTGGCGGCTCCCTATAGCTGCGCCGACTTCGAGAAGAATCCGCGGCGCTGGGCGGCCGGCCCGCGCGCCAGGATGCAGCTGCACGCCCAGTTGAACCAGAAGCTCTCGGCCATCGCCGCCGAGTTCGAGACCTTTCCCGGCAACCGCGCCCACTTTCCCGCCGGCCTCGAGCGGGCGCAGCTGGGCATCGTCGCCGCGGGCGTCTGCTACGCCTATCTGAACGATCTGTTGCCGACCATGGGCCTCGCCGATCTTTGTCCGGTGCTGAAGATCGCCACCGCCTTCCCCCTGCCGCAGCAGCTGGTCGCCGATTTTGCCGGCCGCTGCGACACCCTGATCGTCCTCGAGGAGACCGACGCCGCGATCGAACTGCAGATCAGGCTGGCCATCCCGGTGTGGGGGCGGCTGACCAATCACGTACCGTCGCACGGCGAGCTGACGCCGGGCGTCATCGAGAACATCCTGGTTGCGGCGGCGCACCAGTCCGGTCTGCAAGCCACGGCGCGCGCGCCCAGCACCCTGGCCGCTCTGGTGACCGGACTCGAACTGCCGATCCGCCGCCCGACCTTTTGCCCCGGCTGCGGCCATCGCGCCGCCTTCTACTCGCTCAAGCGCAACTTTCCCGATGCGATCTTCCCCGGCGACATCGGTTGCTACACGTTGGGCATCAACCAGGGCGCGGTAGACACGGTGCACGACATGGGCGCTTCGGTCACCATGGCCGCCGGCTTCTACCACGCCTACGCCCAGGACGGAAAGTCGCCGCCGATCTTCGCCACCATCGGCGACGGCACCTTCTTCCACTCCGGTGCCGCCGGGCTGGAGAACGCCGTCTACAACGGCGCCCGCTTCGTGCTGCTGGTTCTGGACAACGGCACCACCGGCATGACCGGCATGCAGCCGACACCCGAATGCGGCCTCACCGCCGACGGTCACCCCGGCGGCCGGATCGATCTCGAGGGCCTGATCAAGGGCTGCGGCGTCACCTACCTGGCGCACGCCGATCCGCACGAGCAGGGCGCATTCCAGCGCGCCCTGCTCGACGCGCTCGAGCACAGCCGCGCCGCGGACGGCGGCATCGCCGTGATCGTCGCGCGCTACGCCTGCGTCACGCAGGTCAAGGGGCTGGGCCCGGGCAGGACGGCGATGCCGGTGGAGGTGAAGCACGGTCCGGTGCCGCGCGCGGCCGCCGGCGCGGCACTCCAGGCGGACTGGCTGCCGCGCCACCAGGACCGCCTGTCGCCCTGCGCCGAGGCTTGTCCGGCGGGCAACGACATCGAACGGCTGATGAGCCTGGCGGCAGAGGACCGCTGGGAGGAGGCGGCCGCCACGCTCTACGCCGAGCATCCCTTTCCCTCGACCCTGGGACGGGTCTGCCCCCATCCCTGCGAGAGCGCCTGCAACCGCAGCGGCTACGACGGCGCCCTGTCGATCAACGCCATCGAACGCCTGGCCGGCGACCGCGGCCGCGCCGCGCCGGCCGCGGCGGCGCCGGCTACCGGCAAACGCGTGGCCATCGTCGGCGGCGGTCCCTCGGGGCTCACCTGCGCCTACCAGCTCGCCCGCCTCGGTCACGCCGTCGAAGTGTTCGAGGCGCTACCGGAGGTCGGCGGCATGCTGCGCTGGGCGATCACCGAGTATCGCCTGCCGGTCGCCGTGCTCGCCCGCGAACTCGAGGTCTTCGCCGCGCTCGGCGTGACGCTGCACACCGGCGTGCGTCTGGGCGAAAATCTCGCCTGGTCGGCGCTGGAGCGCTTCGACGCTGTGTATCTGGCGACCGGCGCCTGGAAGCAGCGGCGGCTCGCCCTCCCCGGCGAAGACAACCCCGGGGTCCTCTCCGGGCTCGACTATCTGGCGCGCCTGCGGGCAGGGCAGGCGCCCGAGCTGGGCAGCCGGGTGGCGGTGATCGGCGGCGGCAACACCGCCGTCGATGCCGCGCGCAGTGCGCGCCGTCGCGGCGCCGCGGTCGATGTCTATTACGACTTCCTGCTGGCCATCGCCGAGGAGGTCGAGGTCGCGCGCGAGGAAGGGATCGTCTTCCACCAGCAACTGGTGCCGGTGGCTTTCGAGCCCGCTGCCGGCGGTTTGCTGCTGAAGCTGCGCGAGCTCGCCGCACCGCTCACCAGCGTGACGCGGACGAGCGAGGTGGACAGCGTGTTGGTCTGCATCGGCGGCGACGCGGAGCTGGCCTACCTCGAAGGACAACAGCCCGGCGGCCCGAACCTCGGCGACCAGGGCCGGCTGCCCATCGACGCCTGGGGCCGGACCAGCTCGGCGCGTATCTTCGCCGGTGGCGACGCGTCGTCACGCGGCTCGGGCACGGTGGTCGGTGCGGTGAACGCCGGCAAGCGCGCCGCCCTGGCCATCGCCGAGCGCCTTGGCGGCGCGGCGATCGACGCCGAGGCGCTGGCCCTGGCGCGCGGCCCGGGCATCGCCCTCGCCGCCGCCGGCGAGTCGGCGCGGGCGCGCCAGGCGGGACCGGCGGCGCTGGCGAGCGAGATCAAGCTCAACTTCTTTCGCAAGGTCGCGCGCGCGCAGGCGCGCCATCGCGCCCCTGCCGATTCGATCTGGAACTTCGAGGAGGTCAACTTCGGTTTGGGCTCCGCCGCGGCCGCGCGCGAAGCGCGCGAGCGCTGCTTCCACTGCGGGGTATGCACCCATTGCGACATCTGCGTCGATGTCTGTCCGACCGGTGCCATCACCGCGGTCGATGGCGCCTACCGGATCGACCCGGCCAAATGCACGGCCTGCCGCGTTTGCGCCGAGCAGTGTCCGCGCAGCGCCATCGCCATGCCGGCTACCGGCGTGTGCATCGGCTGCGGCTACTGCACCACCTGGTTCGAATGCCCATCGCTGACCGCCGGCCCGGACGGACTGGTGGACATCGACCGGCGCACCTGCATCGATTGCGGCATGTGCGTGCAGGTTTGCGCCCAGGGCGCCATCCAGCCGCTGCCAGGCGCGGAGGTGCGCGCATGAGGTGCCAGGCGATCGTCGCCGGCGTCGGCGGCCAGGGTGTGCTGTTCGCGGCGAAGGTGCTCACCGAGGTGGCGCGGCGCAACCAGGTTGCGGTGCTCGGCTCGCAGACCTTCGGCATGGCCCAGCGCGGCGGCTCGGTCATGACCCACGTCAAGATCGGCGATTTTTCCGGCCCGCTGGTCTGCGAGGGCGACGCCGACCTGCTGCTGGGCCTGGACTGCATGGAGGCGCATCGCAACCTCACCTATCTGCGCCGCGCCAACGGCGGCGCCGGCGCCGTCTGCGTGGTCAACGTCGCGGCGGCGACGGCCTTTCCCGACCAACGCTTGGCCGGCCCGCTCGCCGAGATGGGGGTGAGCATCCACCGCTGCGACGCCGACGCGGTGGCGCTGGCGATGGGTAATCCGCTGGTCGCGAATCTGGTGCTGATGGGCTTCGGTGCCAGCCACGACGACTTCCCTTTCACCTACGACGAGCTTTGCGCAGCGACCGCGGCGCTGAGCGGCGAGCGCCAGCGCCAGGCCAATCTCGAGGCCCTGGCGCGTGGCTGGGCGTTGCGCTTGCCGGCGACGAGCGTCTGCAGCTAGACTCTCGTCGTTGCCGGCCTCGCCAGCGTAAAATGTGACGCGCTAGCGACGCTGTCGGGCGAGGGCCGAGGATGGGAATTCACAAGATCGATGTCACGCGCGGGATCCAGTGGGTGGAGGTTCCCGAAGCCAATCTGCGTGTGCTCTGCGGCTGCCCCGCCGACGCGGTCAAGCACCTGATCAAGCGCGGCCTGATCCTGCCGCAGGAGGTCAAGGGTGTAGCTTGCGAGACGGGACCGAACGCCATCCTGCTCTCCGACGTTTCGCTGCAAAACGCCGAATTCGCCAACCTCGCCGAGTTTCCCGTGTTGCAGATGCTCTACAAGCAGGGCATGCTGCTGCCCGGTCATCCCAACAACACCGGCAAGAAGCCGCTGTTGATCGGTTCGGCCGATCAGGTCGAGTCGCAGCTGCGCTACATCTACCGCGGCAATTACGGCCTGGTGTCGCGCGAAGAGATCATGGAGGCGGGGGTGCCGGAGGCCCAGGCCGAGCAGATGATGCGGCTCAAGCTGAAGTTCGCCTTCGGCCGGATCAAGCCGACCAGCGAGTTCGTCGACACCCGGATCGTCGGCGAAACTGCGGTGGAGATCGTCCCCGGCGTGCAGCTGCGCCGGCTCAAGCCCAACGTGTTCGAGTTCTCCCACGCCGGCGAGGCGGTGACGGTCGATCTCAACCTGGCCGCCGGACTCAACTACGAGTGCGCCTATCCGCTCGGTTACCGCAGGTTCGACTCGGAATATTTTTCGGTGATCCACTCGGGCGAGGGCGACGGCTGGGACATCAACCGCCCGACCATGTCCAGCATCATCACCTATCAGGGCAGCCTCTACCTGATCGACGCTGGACCGCACCTGGTCAACATCCTGTCGGCGCTGGGCATCGGCATCGATCAGGTCGACGGCATCTTCCACACCCACGCCCACGACGATCACTTCGCCGGCCTGACGGCGCTGATGCGCGCCGGCCGCCGCATCCGCTACTTCGCCACGCCGCTGGTGCGCGCTTCGGCGGCGAAGAAGCTGGGCGCCCTGCTCGGCATCGAGGACGAGCAGTTCGGCGATTTCTTCGAGGTCAAGGACCTGGCCTTCGACACCTGGAACGACGTCGAGGGGCTGGAGGTGATGCCGATATTTTCGCCGCATCCGGTCGAGACCAACATCTTGGTGTTCCGCGCCCTCTGGGGCGAAGGCTACAAGAGCTACGCCCACTTTGCCGACATCGTCGCCCTCGACGTCTTGCGCGGCATGGTCACCAGCCAGGCCGACCAACCGGGAATCGACCAGGCCGGCTTCGAGCGCACCCGCGCCGCCTATCTGGCGGCCTACGATCTGAAGAAGATCGACATCGGCGGCGGCTTGATCCACGGCGAGGCCAAGGATTTCAAGGAAGACAAGTCGGCGCGCATCCTGCTCGCCCACCGCGCCTCGGAGTTGACGCCGGAGGAGAGGGAGATCGGCTCCTCCGCCTCCTTCGGCACCGTCGACGTGCTGGTCGAGGGTGTGGCCGACGGCTTGCGCCGCCAGGCATTCGCCTACCTCGACGCCAATCTGCCGGGGGTGGCGCTGCACGACCTGCGCATGCTGGTCAACCTGCCGATCAGCGAAATCAATCCGGGTGCGATCTTCATCAAGGACGGCGAGATGCCGCAGGAGATCCTGCTGCTGCTCTCAGGCCAGGTGGAGAAGATCCGCACCAGCGACAAGATGCTGGGCAGCCTGTCGGTCGGCTCGCTGATCGGCGACGACGCGATCCTCGACAAGAGGCCGTTTCAACACACCTACCGCGCCTCCTCCTTCGTGCGCCTGCTACGCATCCCGATCGGCCTCTACGCCGCCGTCATCCGCCGTAACGGCCTCTTGATCCGCCTGCTGCGCATGTCGGCGATGCGCAGCTTCCTCAACACCACCAGCCTGTTCTCCGAAGGCCTGCCGGTGGCGGTGCTCGGCCGCATCATCGACGGTGCCACGGAGCGGCATTTTGCCGCCGGCGAATTCATCAGCGGCAAGGACGTGACGCTGATCAACATCATCCGCAGCGGCCGCGTCGAACGCGTCCTCGGCACCAAGGTGCTCGACGTTCTCGGGCCGCGCGACTTCTTTGGCGAGGAAGAGGCCGTCCTCAACATGCACGACCTGTTTCGCCTGCGCGCCTTGGAAGAGACGACCACGGTGCAGATCCACGGCGACCTGTTCCGCAACGTGCCGATACTGCGCTGGAAGATCCTCGAGAGCTACCAGCAGCGGGCGGCGCGCATGGTGCATAGCAACGAGCAGGCGGACGGCTTGTTCGTCTGGAACGAGAGCTACGGCGTGAACGTGGCGCAGTTCGACGCCCACCATAAACGACTGATCGCCATCGCCAACACCATCGCGCAGCAGGTGCAGATGGGCTGCGACGGTGCGGCGCTGTCCGGAGCCCTGGAGGCGTTGGTCGACTACACCGGCTACCACTTCGCCGCCGAGGAGAAGCTGATGCGGCTCTACGGCTATGAGGAGGCCGAGAGCCACGCCAAGAAGCACGGCCAGCTGATGACCCAGGTCAGCGAGTACCGGGAGCGGGTGCTGGGCGGCGCCGTTCCCGACCAGGCCGGCTTCATGAAATTCATGGAAGACTGGATCGTGCGCCACGTCCTCGACGAGGATCGCAAGTACAGCGCCTTCCTCAACGACAAGGGCTTGTATTGACAGCCAGCCGCGCGCGCAGCTGGCCGCAGCCGCCGTCGATGTCCTGCCCCGCCGACTGGCGCAGCTTGGTCAGCACGCCGCGACCTTGCAACTGTCTGGCCATCTCCGCGGCGCGCGCCCAGCTCGGCCGGTGAAACTCAAGCCCGGCCACGGCGTTGTAGGGAATGAAGTTCATCACCGCGTACTTGCCCGCGAGCAGGCGGGCGATGGCATCGACTTCGTCGTCGCCGTCATTGACGCCGGCGAGCAGCACCCACTGGTACTGGATCGGATAGCCGGTGGCGCGCGCGTAGTCTTCGGCGAGTTCGGCCAGTTCCGCCGGCGCGATGGCTGCGGCGCGCGGCAGCAGGCGGGCGCGCAAGTCGGCGCGGGTGGTGTGCAGCGACAGCGCCAGCGCCGGCTTCACCCGGCCCGCCGGCAGGCGCGCGAAGACGCGCCGGTCGCCGACGGTCGAGAAGACCAGATTCTTGTGCCCGATCCCGCCCAGGGTGCCGAGCAATTCGATCGCTTCGAGCACGTTGTCGATGTTGTGGGCGGGCTCGCCCATGCCCATGAATACCACCTTGCGCACCTCGCGCAGCGAGCGGGCGAGCACCACCTGGGCGACGATCTCGGCGGCTTCGAGCTGGCGCAGCAGACCGCTTCTGCCGGTCATGCAGAACAGGCAGCCGACGGCGCAGCCCACCTGGGTGGACACGCACAGGCCGTGGCGCGGCAGCAGCACGCTCTCGACGCTGTGGCCGTCGGAAAGTCCGATCAGCAGGCGCGAGCAGGCATCCTCGCCGGGGTGTTCCGAGACCAGGCGCGCCAGCGCCGCCAGCTCCAGGGCCAAGCCGGGCCAGGCCTGCGCCAATCGCTGCGGCGGATCGGGCCGGCGCCGCTGGTTTTGCGCTTGCGCCTGCAACCAGGTGCGCAGCAGCGCCTCCTCGTGACAGGCTTTGGCGCCGAGGGCGCGCAACCGCTGACGGATGTGTTCGATGCGCATGGGCGGAGGCGAATGCTAGCATCGCGCCAAGACCAGGTGGCGGCAGCCGCCGAATTTGGGGATACTCGCAGCCGATGGAACTGTTCGCGCCACTGAGATCGCTGCTCGCCGCGCCGCTGGACGAGGACCTGCGCCGCGCCATCGACCGCGGCGTCGCCCTGGCCGATCCGCTGATGATGGCCGTGCCGCGCTACGAGCGGAAGCTGGCGGCCAGCGTGCGCGGGGCCCTGGACTATTGCGCGCAGTTGGTCGAAGACATTCCCGGGCCGGTAGATATCAACGGCCATGTGTTTGGCGATGATCCGCTGGTCCACGCCTTCTTCTCCGGCACCGAGCAGATCGCCGAGATGCTCGGCCGCAGCCAGGCCGTGCGCGATTTCCTCGGCGGCCCAGCGGCGTCGGCGGCGGAGGAATTCTTCGCCCTGCTGGGCATGCGTCGCCACGAGCGCAAGGTGATGGGCGCCGGACTGCACGGCGACCGGGTGCGCCGCGAGGTGCCGCAAACCCTGCTCTATTTCTCCGACCATACCCTGCTGGAGCTGAGCGCGGAACTAGCGCAAACGCGCTCGCGCATCGGCGAGCTGGCCTTCGACAGCCTGGCCAAGAGCTTCGCCGGGAGACTCGAACAGACGCGCGGTGCGCGCCAGGCGCTGCACACCGAATGGGAGATGGCGCGGGCGGGCGGCGGCGAGCCGCGCGCGCGGGCCGAGGCCCTGCGTGCCCTGGAGCGGCGCCTGCGCGAGGCCGCCGCGGCGTTGGAGCCGGCGCGGGTGCTCGAAGACTACCGGGCCTGGCTGGCCAGCCCCGCGGCAAATCTGCGCCTGGATCCGGTGACGCTGATGGTGGACCGCCTGGGCGTGCTGCTCGATCCGGCCATGGCGCCGGCCGCCGACGGCGATACCATCCGCTTTCCCGAGCTCTACGCCCGCGATCGTCGCCATTGGATCCTGGTCCTGGTGCGCATCCGCCGCGCCGAGGCACAGCGAGCGCTCGCCGCCGCGCAGCAGGCCAGCCGCTACCTCCTGATCTGAAGGACGCCGCCATGGATGAGCTCGCCGAGTTGAACCACCGCTTCGCGCTTGCCGGCGAACTGCGTTTTCAGTCCCTGGCCGCGGGGCTGATCGAGGCGGTGGTGGACAACGCCCAGTGCACCGCCCGTGTCAGCCTGCAGGGCGGCCAGTTGCTCGAGTGGCAGCCCAAGGACCAGGCGCAGCCGGTGCTCTGGCTGTCGCCGCGCGCCCGTTTCGCGCCGGCCACGGCGATTCGCGGCGGCATCCCGCTGTGCTGGCCGTGGTTCGGTGCCCATCCCGAGGACGGGCGGCTGCCGGCGCACGGCCTCGCCCGCACCAGCCCCTGGCGCGTCGTTGCGACCGCCGCCAACGTCGGCGGCACCGAGATCGTCCTCGCCCTCGACGCCGACGCGCCGACCCGCGCTCTGCTGCCGCCGGGCCTGGGCGCGACGCTGACGATAGGCGTGGGCCAGACGCTGCATCTCGCCTTGACCACGGTGAACGACGGCGAGCACGAGTGCGCGATCAGCGAAGCGCTGCACAGCTATTTTCGCATCGGCGACATCGGCGCCGTGCGCGTCTGCGGCCTCGAGGCCGCCAGCTACGTGGACAAGCACGACGGCGGCCGGCGCGAGCAGCGCGGGCCGATCGCCTTCGCTGGCGAGCTCGATCGCGTCTACGTCGACACGCGGGCGAGCTGCGTCGTCGAAGACGCCCAACTGCGGCGGTGGATCCGCATCGACAAGTCGGGCAGCGCCAGCACCGTCGTCTGGTCGCCCGGGGCGGACAAGGCGGGCCGGATGGCCGACCTCGGCGCCGATGCCTGGCGCACCATGGTCTGCGTCGAGAGCGGCAACGCGCTCGACGACCGCCTGCTGCTCGCGCCGGGGCAGAGCCACACCCTGGCGATCGCGCTTTGCGTCGGCGCGCTCTGAATCAGAAAGCCGTCAGGTTGGCGCCGGCGGCGCCGACCGCGAGGTAACCGTAGGGGTTGTGGGTGATGGCGGCGAGGTTGGCGCTGCTGCGTGAGTTCTGCGCCTGCCAGCTGACCCCGGCGTCGTCGCTGGTCAGCACGGTGCCGCCGTTGCCCACCGCGACGAAGCGCGTGTTGTAGGTGATGGCGTTGAGGCTGGCGCCGGTGCCCGAGGCCGGCGCGCTCCAGGTGACGGCGTCGGCGCTGGTGAGGATGACGCCGCCGCTGCCGACGGCCACCCACACGGGTGCGCTGGTGACCGCGCCCGACACCAAGGTCAGCACCGAGGCGTAGGTGATGCCGCGCAGGTCGGCGCTGGTCGAGGCGCTCGCCGCCGGCGTCCAGGTGACGCCGTCGATGCTGGCCACCATGGTGCCGCCGCTGCCGACGGCGACGAAGGCGTTGGCGCTGCCGGACAGGCCGTAGGTGACCGCGTAGAGATCCTTGGTCGTGCCCGAGTTGGCCAGCGTCCAGGTGGCGCCGCTGTCACCGCTGGTGACGATCGCACCGCCGGCACCGACCGCGACGTAGGTACCGGCGCCGTTGGTGGTCAGGCCGTTCAGGGCAGCGCTGGTGCCCGAGGTCTTGGCCGCCCAGGTGATGGCGTCGGCGCTGGAGACCACCGTGCCGTTGGCGCCCGCCGCCAGATAGGTGCCGCCGAAGACGGCGCAGCGCAGATCGGCGCTGACGGTCGATTGCTGCGGCGCGAACGATTTGCCGTCGGCGCTGGTGTAGATGGCGCCGCCCTTGCCTACGGCGAGGAAGGAGGACACCGGGCTGATGGTGGTGGTGCCGATGACGCCGAAGGCCGCGCCGAGCAGGTCCGCTGTGCCCAACGGCGTTGCCGGCACCCAGACGCCGCCGGCGATGCGCGGGATGATGGCCTGCGACGGCGTGCCGGGTCCGCCCGGGCCGTTGCCAACGCGGGCGTTGACGGTGAAGGCGTAGGTGGTGCCGTTGCTCAACTGGGTCACCAGCTGCGGCGAAGTGGCCCGGATGACGCTGCGCGCGCCGAGGAAGCTGGTCCAGTTCGAGGTGTTGATGCTGTCGGTCGGTGCGAGGAAGATCCAGTAGTCGACGCCCGGCGCCATGGTCCAGGACACGGTGGCACTCGAGTCTCCGGCCGCGACGACCACGTCGGTCGGTGCCGCCGCCGAGCTGCCGAGGCTGTAGCCGCCGCCGCCGCAGGCGCCGACGAGCAATGCGGCAACACAGGTCATGAGGCCGGCGAGGATGCGATTCATGTTGTTTTCCGTCGAATGGTAGAGTGCACGGCCGGTCCGGCGTTTGTCGCGCCCGGATCGCGTGCGAAATCCGCCCAATTATGCCCGAAAACCCCCGCCCATAGCAGCAGCCGCGAGTAAAGACCATGCATAAGATCCTGGTGACCAGGCGTGTGTTCGACGAAGTGCTGGAGCGTCTCGGCCGCCATTTCGCGGTCGAGGCCAACCAGGAAGACAGGATCTGGACGGCCGAAGAACTGGCGCAGCACCTGGCCGACAAGGACGGCGCGCTGTCCTCGGCGGTCGATCCGCTCGACGCCAGCGTCATCGAACGGGCGTCGCGGCTGCGCGCCCTGTGCACCATCGCCGTCGGCTACAACAACATCGATTTGGCTGCTTGCAAACGCGCCGGCATCGTCGTCACCAACACGCCGGAGGTGCTCGACGAGACCACCGCCGATCTGGCTTTTGCGCTGCTGCTGGCCTCGGCGCGAGCCATCGTCCCGGCCGAGCGCTGGTTGCGCGAGGGCCGCTGGCGGGCCTGGAAGTTCGACGCCTGGCTGGGTGCCGACGTGCACCACGCGACCCTGTCGATACTCGGCATGGGGCGCATCGGCCAGGCCATCGCCCGGCGCGCTGCGGGTTTCTCGATGCGCGTGCTCTACCACAACCGCAATCGCTGCGACGCGGCGCTGGAGCGGCGTTGCAACGCCACCTGGGTGGAGCGCGAGACGCTGTTCGCCGAGGCCGACTTCCTGCTGCCGATGCTGCCCTATTCTGCGGCCGTGCACCACATCATCGGTGCCCCGGAACTGGCGCTGCTCAAGCCGACGGCGCGGCTCGTCAACGTCGCCCGCGGCGGCATCGTCGATGATGCGGCGCTGATCGCAGCGTTGCAGGAACGGCGCATCGCCGGCGCCGCGCTCGACGTGTTCGAGAACGAACCGGCGCTCGACCCGCGCTTCCTGGCGCTGGACAACGTGCTGCTGACGCCGCACATCGGCTCCGCTTCGCAGGCGACGCGGCTGAAGATGGCGATGCTGGCGGTGGATAACCTGATCGCCGTCCTGGGCGGCCAGGCGCCGCCCAGCCCGGTGCGGTTCTAGCTACAGATTCTTCTTCCAGAAGGCGAGCGTGCGATCCCAGGCGAGGCTGGCGCAGCGCGCATCGTAGACCTCGGGCCGGGTCAGGTTGCAGAAGGCGTGGTCGGCCTCGTAGCGATGGATCTCGGGCAGCTTGCCGGCGGCGATCATCGCGCGCTCCAGCGCATCGACCGCTTGCGGCGTGCACCAGTTGTCGCGGCTGGCGAAGTGCGCCTGGAAGGGACAGGCGATCTTGGCCGGATCGGCGAAGCCCTGGTCGGGGATGCCGTAGAAGCAGACCGCCGCAGCGATCTCCGGCAAGTGTACCGCGGCGGCGATGGTCAGGGCGCCGCCCATGCAATAGCCCATCACCCCCACCTTGCTACCCAACTGAGCGCCCATAGCGGCGAGGTGTTGCACAGCGCCGCGGATGTCCTGGTGGGTGGCGCCGGGGAAGTCGAGGCCGGTCATCATGTGCTGGGCCTCGTCGGGTTGCTGGGTGACGCGGCCGCGATAGAGGTCGGGCGCGAGGGCGTTGTAGCCGGCGGCGGATAGCCGATCGGCGATCGAACAAATGTGCTGGTTGAGCCCCCACCATTCCTGGATCACGACGACGCCCGGCCGGCCCGAGCCGGCGTCGGCGAAGTAGCCGTCGATGCGCTGCCCATCCGGTCGCTGGAACTTGATCATCTCGCCCATGGTGCATCTCCTCGTCTATGCCGCTATTCTGGCGCCTGCGCCAGGCCCTATAATTTTCCCTTTTCCCCAGACGCTTGTCACCATGTCCAGTCCCGGCCTCCAAGCTCTACGGATCGATCGTGCTGCCGGCGGTCGCTCCAAGACACGCCGCTGGCGCCGCTGGCTGCTCGCCGCGGCGCTGCTCCTGATCGTCGCAGCGCTCGTCGGGCGCGGCTTCGGCGAGCCCAACGTCGAGACGGTGACGGTGGGCAGCGCCTATCCCTACCAGGGGCTCACCCTGCTCAACGCCGCTGGCTACGTGGTGGCGCAGCGCAAGGCGGCGATCGCGTCCAAGGCCAGCGGCCGGCTCGAGTGGCTGGGCGTGGTCGAAGGCAGCGTGGTCAAACGCGGCGAGGTGATCGCGCGCATCGAAAACCAGGACGTCACGGCCAGCCTGGCCCAGGCGCGCGCCAACGTGGCGGTGGCGCGCGCCGGCATCAATCAGGCCCAGGCGGAGATGACCGACGCGGCGGCGGCCAATCGCCGCACCCAGGATCTGGCGGCGCAGAAATATCTCTCGGCGTCGGCGGTCGACGCCGCCCAGGCCCGCTACCTGAAGGCCAGCGCCGCCGAGACCAGCGCCCGCGCCGCGCTGGCGGCGGCCCAGGCCAACGCCAACGTCGCCGAGGTGGCGCTGGCGCAGACGCTGATCCGCGCCCCTTTCGATGGCGTCGTGCTGACCAAGAACGCCAACGTCGGCGATACCGTGACGCCGTTTTCCTCCTCGCTCGACACCAAGGGCGCCGTGGTGACGGTCGCCGACATGGACACGCTGGAGGTCGAGGCCGACGTGTCCGAGGCCAATCTGCAGAAGATAAGGGTCGACCAACCCTGCGAGATCCAGCTCGATGCTTTTCCCGAGCGGCGCTTTCGCGGCGTCGTCTCACGCCTGGTGCCGACCGTCGATCGGGCCAAGGCGACGGTGATGACCAAGGTGCGCTTCGTCGATCGTGACCCGGGGCAGGGGGCGCGCATCCTGCCGGAGATGAGCGCCAAAGTGGCTTTCCTCTCCCAGGCGGTGGCGCCGGAGCAGCGCCGCCCGCGCACCGTCGTCAACCCGCTGGCGCTGGCCAAGCGTGACGGCAAGAGCGTGGTCTTCGTGGTCAACGAGGGCAGGCTCAAGATGGTGGAGGTGGCGAGCGCCGAGACGCTCGGCGAGGCGCTGGTCGTCAGCGGTGTCGGTGTGCCCCTGCGCGCCGGCGACAAGCTGGTGCTGAAGCCCGACGACAAGCTGGTCGATGGCATGGCGGTGAAGCTGGCCGCCAAGCAATGAATCTGATCTCGCTCGATGGCGTGGTGAAGAGCTATCGCCGCGGCGAGCAGACCGTGGCCGTGCTCTCGGGGGTCAGCCTGGACATCGGCGCCGGCGAGTTCCTGGCGCTGATGGGACCCAGCGGCTCCGGCAAGAGCACATTGCTCAATCTGCTCGCCGGCATCGACCGGCCCGACGAAGGCCACATCGTGGTCGCGGGGGTGGACATCGTCGGCCTCGGCGAGCGCGCCCTGGCCGACTGGCGCGCCGCCCACATCGGTTTCATCTTTCAGTTCTACAACCTGATGCCGGTGCTCTCGGCGCTGGAGAACGTCGAGCTGCCGCTGCTGCTGACTTCGCTGTCGCGCGCCGAGCGGCGCCAGCGCGCGACCCTGGCCTTGCAGCTGGTGGGTCTCAGCGACCGCCTCGAACACCGGCCCAACGAACTGTCGGGCGGCCAGCAGCAACGGGTCGCCGTCGCCCGCGCCCTGGTGGTCGATCCGACCCTGATCGTCGCCGACGAACCGACCGGCGACCTCGACCGCGACTCCGCCGCCGAGGTGATGAGCCTGCTCTGCCGCCTCAACGAGGAGATGGGCAAGACCATCGTCATGGTCACCCACGACAGCCGTGCCGCCGCCCACGCCCGCGCCGTGATGCACCTGGACAAGGGCGAGCTGTCGCGGCGCGAGGAGCTGCGCGCCTGAGGCGAATATGAAACTGCCCCCACGCTCACTTTGTTCGCTGCCCCCCGAGGGGGCGGGTCAGTACGTTGGGGCCCCGCGGGGACTTCCTTCGGTCGCGGCCCGGCCATACTGACATGCAGACCGCCAAGCTGATCCTCAGGAACGCCCTGCGCCACAAGCTGAGGACGGCCCTGACCCTGCTCGGCTTGGTGGTGGCGATACTGGCCTTCGGCCTGCTGTCGACGGTGGTCGACGCCTGGTACGCCGGTGCCAAGGCGGCGTCGACGGCGCGGCTGATCACCCGCAACGCCATCTCGCTGGTGTTCTCGCTGCCGCCCAGCTACGAGCAGAAGATTCGCCAGGTGGAGGGGGTGAGCCAGGTCTCGATCGCCAACTGGTTCGGTGGTATCTACAAGGAGCCGAAGAACTTCTTTCCGCAATTCGCCGTCGACGCCCACAATTACTTCGACCTCTTTCCCGAATTCGTCATCGATCCCTCGGCGCGGCGCGACTTCCAGCGCGACCGCAAGGGCGCTGTGGTCGGGCGCAAGCTGGCCGAGACCTACGGCTTCAAGGTCGGCGACGGCGTGACCCTGAAGGGCACCATCTTTCCCGGTAACTGGGATTTCGTGGTGCGGGCGATCTACGATGGCCGCGACCAGAGCGTCGATACCTCGCAGTTCTTCTTCCACTGGGACTACCTCAACGAAACCATGAAGCGGACGGCGCCGCGCCGTGCCAACCAGGTCGGCATCTACGTCGTCGAGCTGTCCAATCCCGGCAGGGCGGCCGAGATCAGCCGCGAGATCGACACCCAATTCGCCAATTCCCTGGCCGAGACCCTGACCGAGACCGAGAAGGCATTCCAGCTCTCCTTCGTCTCGATGATCGAGGCCATTGTCGTCGCCATCCGCCTGGTCTCCTTCCTGGTGATCTTCATCATCCTGGCGGTCATGGCCAACACCATGGCGATGACGGCGCGCGAGCGCTCCGCCGAGTACGCGACGCTGAAGGCGCTCGGCTTTCCACCGCGCTTCGTGGTCGGCCTGATCGTCGGCGAATCGCTGGCAATCGCGGCCGTCGGCGGTTGCCTGGGTATCGCCCTGACCTTTCCCGTGGCCGCCGCCTTCGGCCGCGCCACCGGTTCGCTGTTCCCGGTGTTCACCGTGTCGATCGAGACCGTCGCCTTGCAGGCCGCGTGCACCCTCGGCGTCGGCCTGGTGGCAGCGGCCTGGCCCGGCCGCTACGCGGCGCGGGTGAATATCGTCGATGGCCTGCGCGCGATCGCTTGAAGCCGTGATCATCCCCTTCCGCTACAGCCTGCGCAATCTGTGGGCGCGCCGCCTGACCACGTTGCTCACCGCCGGCGGCATGGCGCTGGTGGTGTTCGTCTTCGCCGCGGTGCTGATGCTCGACGCCGGATTGAAAAAGACCCTGGTCGAGACGGGCTCGGCCGACAACGCGGTGGTGATCCGCCGCGGCTCGGAGAGCGAGGTGATGAGCGGCCTGGAACGCGACAAGGCGGCGATCGTGGAGAGCCGGCCGGAGGTCGCCATCGGCGCGGGCGGCGCGCGCCTGGTGTCGAAAGAGAGCGTGGTGCTGATCTCGCTCATGAAGCGCGACACGGTGCGGCCGGCCAACGTGGTGATCCGCGGTCTTGGCCCGATGGGACTGGAACTGCGGCCGCAGGCGCAGCTGATCGCCGGGCGCATGTTCCGGCCCGGCGCCAACGAGGTCGTCGCCGGGCGCGCCATCGCCGAGCGCTTTGTCGGCGCCGGGCTGGGCGAGCGGGTGCGCTTCGGCGGTCGCGAGTGGAGCGTGGTCGGCGTATTCGACGCCGGCCGCAGCGCCTACGATTCGGAGATGTGGGGCGACATCGACCAATTGATGCCGGCCTTTCGCCGCCCGGTGTATTCCTCGATGCTGTTCCGCCTGACCGACGCCGAGGCCTACGCCAGCCTGCACCAGGCGATCGACGACGATCCGCGCCTGAAGCTCGAAGCCAAGCGCGAGTCCCAGTACTACGCCGACCAGTCGGCGGCGCTGTCGGCCTTCATCACCATCCTCGGCCTGACCCTGTCGGTGATCTTTTCCATCGGCGCCGTGATCGGTGCCATGATCACCATGTACGCGGCGGTGGCGTCGCGCACCGCAGAGATAGGCACCCTGCGCGCCCTGGGTTTCCGCCGGGCGGGGGTGCTGGCCGCCTTCCTGTTCGAGTCGATGCTGCTGGCCCTGGCCGGGGGCGTCGTCGGCCTGGGCCTGGCCTCCTTCATGCAGTTCTTCAGCGTGTCCACGCTGAACTGGCAATCGTTCAACGAGCTGGCCTTTTCCTTCTCCCTCAACCCGGCCATCATCGCCAAGAGCCTGGCCTTCGCCCTGGCCATGGGCCTGGTCGGCGGCTTTCTGCCGGCGTTGCGCGCGGCGCGTCTGGAGATCGTCGACGCCCTGCGCGCGGCGTGAGTCTGAGGGCGGCGATCCCCATCAACTCAGACAATCACTATTGAACGTATGCCTATCCCCAATTGTCTGGCGTCTTCGTTTTGCAACTCGGGTATGTCCTTGGGCCGAAATGGGTTTGGAACGACAATCAGTATTGAGTCCGCATCAACCGATCGTAAGCTGAATCGATACAGTGAGCGTGACTCGATTGTTTCGAGGACCGCTTCGCATTCCTCATCGCCGACCTTTATTTTCATTTTCTCGTGCGTGTTTGGCCCAAATACACTGGCCAGCCTTATCTCGAGAATGAATCTGCTAGGCAACTTTCTCGCATACATGATTCGGACCTGGTCACCCTCCGACCAGCGGCCCCAGGGCTCCACGTGCGATAGCCCCGAACAGTCTGCGACAAAGTCAGGCAATCCATCCTTCGAAAAGTCGATGCCATCCGAGAATCGGCTCTTGAAATGCCGGAACGCCGCCATGCCAGCATCCGGCTGCCCCGGTGGTCGAGAGCCGATCAACACATGAGAGTGCGGGAAGGCCACATCGCTCCTGAACCATTCGAATTGCAGTCCGCACTTCCTGAGCAGCCCTTCCAGATACGCCTTGGTAAATCCAAGTTCAATCCACCCCCACCGTCTCATTGCCCTCAGCGATTCGCCATCAAGTCGAGGGCCCCACGGATAGGGCAATAATGGGCCCGTCTTTTCAAATACGGGCTCGGCTGCGAGAACTACCTTTCCATCCGGTTCCATGTGCGCCGACAGCAACGTCTCTAGGCACTTTTGGTGATCGGTCAAATGATGGAAGGATTCAAAAAAGATGACCGCATCGTACTTGTAGCTCTCGCTTTTATCCGACAGCCACTGGTCAAGTGTTGCCGCGATGACGTTGGGCCTGACAGGAAAGTCCTTGGTGAAGGCGGAAACCGACTCGCACTGCCGCGGATTCGGATCGATGGCATCGACACGGTAGCCCATGCGCGCCAAATTCCACGTCAGAGACCCTAAACCACAGCCAACTTCCAGGACTCTTGCCGATGAAGGAAGGTTGGCGGCTCTGATCAAATAGCCATAGGCTATCAAGAGCCTGCCAACCGTTTCGGGAGACTTTGTGCCCCAGGGGTAGGGCCATTGCAACTCATATTCCAGATTTAGTTCGGGAAGTCCCTCGAATTGTGAAGAATGTTCCTTGCCAATTATTTCGCGATGAACGCTCCTTATTCTTTCGATATATAGGTCCGAATAGGGATCTGTCCGAAGAATCTCCGAAACGTCGCCGGTCAGCCGGAGCGAGAACTTGGCGAGCGAATTGACAAGGTCATCGTTGTCGCGCGCCTCATGCTCCACACGATGGAGGATCGAATCCAACCTAGTCAAGTCAGCCTGATCAAAGTATGTCATCGGTGTGGGTCGGCAAATTGCTGTTTGTGGTGCTTCCGAGCATCTTGACAGCCATTGGGTTGGACCAAGCCAAGTTCGGTCGTCGGCTGATGTTTGTGACTCTTCTCGATTCTAAACGCGATCGCCTGAGCAAGGTGGAACTTGTGCGAAACCGACGCGGCCGGAGTTCGATGATGTCGCGCCGGCCACCATGCAGAGCGACATCGATGGGCTCGCTTCGGCCTACACCACAATTGCGCTGGCACCTGCAAGCTGAGCTGTGCGCGAACGGCGATCGGCACCACCATCGCTATAATCACTCGCAGCGAAGGTTCTCTACGAGGTTCGGGACACATGAAACAGCACGTCATCATCCCCAACTTTCTCTCGCCGAGCGAGGCAGACGCGCTGATCGGCCACGCCAAAGAGGCCAAGTCAGAGTACCGCACGCACCGCGGTGGAGATGCGTATTGCACGGTGGCCTGGATCAACCATGACCACCCGGGCTTTCAGGCCCTGACCGACAGCTTGACATCGGTCGTGAACTTTCATAACGCGAATCGTTTTCGCGTACCTGATCTCGAGCCCATGTGCAGCCAGTACCAATACACCGATTACCATGAGCCCGGCGACGCCTACGGGTGGCACGCTGACAGCGGGCCGAGCGCCGACTATCTAGCAAGGCGGCGCCTTACCATCACGGTGAGCCTGTCGGACTCGAATGAATACACTGGGGGCGGCTTTGAGCTGTCTGACCACTGTGGACACAGCCAGGATCCCAATCCCGGCAATGTCTATTCGAGCATGCTCTCCCTGGAGCATGAGGAGCAGGAATTGCTGGGCAGGAAGGGCACCTTGATCATCTTCCCATCCAACCGCATCCACCGTGCCTTGCCTCTGGCTTCTGGAAGCCGCAAGGTTCTCGTCGGCTGGATATCGAGCATTCCCCTGGTTGAGCAGTCAGAACAGACCTAGTGTGTCGCAGAGCATGATGGGTGCCGATAGCGGTCGAACGATATCCAGCAAATTGCAGTTGGCGCTAGGTCGATCGGCTCGCCGTGTGACCAGGACGTTGGCACGCGTCGTGGGCGTTGCGCTGATCGCGCTGCCATTGATCGCGCACGCGGATCGCGCCTATTACCCACCGCGGCATCCTTGGCATGCTGCGGACATATGGTGGGTGTGCACCACCACGGTCGACGACGTCACAGAGGTCGCGGTCGACTTCCGGATAATCGGTCGGGTAGACGATTCTGTTGCCCTCTTTATCGCACCCCTTGGCCTCTTCCGCGTGAACGGAACCCAGTTCTATGGTGGAGTGCAAACCAAGAGCGGCGGCTGGCCGTCGAAGAAGCTCGAGACAAAGGTAGCTCTCGGACGTGGCGGCATATTTTCCCGCTGGTCGAGCGACAATCAACCCATACCTCTCAGCTACGCCGATGGGTTACCTGGAACCCACTACGAGGCTGCAGCCTATGAAGGCAATTTCGTCAGCGTTCGCAGGAAGGTGAAATGGGGCGAGGGCGACTATACCTATCGCGTTCGCCGGGCAATGCATGACTCGAGTCTGCCCGTGACCCACGCCTGGTTTGCCGCCTCCGTCATCGACAAGACATCCGGCGCCGAGACACCCATCGGGGCGTTGCGACTCGACGGCTCACAATTTTACATTGACATGTCTATGGCAGCCTTCGTGGAGGTGTACGGAAGATCGAGAATTCCGCGGGTCACCGTGGCATTTTCCGAGCCCAGGATCAATGCGCAGGCGTGCGCCAGTTCGAGCACCAAGGTGTTGTACCCGAAGCATGGGCTAGAGGATCCGCCGCGATTTGCCACCGTCGTTGTGCTTGGCGATGTAGCGATCGTCACGACCCTTCCAGCTGGGACGCAGGATGGGTTGGCAGAAGAGGTGATCCGATAGGTCTTCTGCGCGACTATTCGCCTCGGCTTGAATGGTTCCTCTGAGGCCGAATGGAAGTCAGCGCCGACGATCGCGCAACCTGTTACGTGAGGTGCGCGTGCACGGCGTCAGCGGCTTGCGCACATCGGTCGTCGTGGATCGCCTCGGCAGGCGCGTTGCCGGCGCTATCGACGCCTCGCGCGCCGCGTGGGGCTAGGAACGCTTGCGCCCCTTGGCCGCGCGCGCTGGCGTCGCGGGAGTTGCGGGCTTGGCGAGCGCTCGCTTGGCGGCGGGCTGAAACGCGGGTACCAGCTGTTCCCGCCCGCGGCCGATCAGGTCGGCGCGGCCCATCGCGCGCAGCGCTTCGCGCAGCAGCGGCCAATTGGCCGGGTCGTGGTAGCGCAGAAAGGCCTTCTGCACGCGGCGACCGCGGCCACCCTTGACCACGACCACCTCTTCGCTGGCCGCGTCGACCCGACGCAGGGGGTTCTTGCCGCTGTGGTACATCGCCGAGGCCAGGGCCAGCGGTGTCGGCAGAAAGGTCTGCACCTGGTCGAGGCGCAGGCCGCGGCGTTTGAGCCACAGCGCCAACTCGAGCATGTCTTCGTCGGTCGTGCCCGGATGGGCGGCGATGAAGTAGGGGATCAGGTACTGCTCCTTGCCGGCGGCGCGGCTGGCCTGATCGAACAGCTCCTTGAAGCGGTCGTAGGCTTGGGTGCTCGGCTTCATCATCTTCGCCAGCGGTGCGGCGGCGACGTGCTCGGGTGCGACCTTCAGATAGCCGCCGACGTGGTGGCTGGCCAGCTCCTTGACGTATTCGGGCGAGGTCACCGCGAGGTCGTAGCGCACGCCGGAGGCGATCAGCACCTTCTTGACCCCGGGAGTAGCGCGCGCCTGGCGGTAGAGATGGATCAGCGCGCTGTGATCGGTGAGCAGGTTCTTGCAGATGCCGGGATAGACGCAGGACAGCCGGCGGCAGGCCGACTCTATGGCGCGCGACTTGCAGGCCATGCGGTACATGTTGGCGGTGGGACCGCCGAGGTCGGAGACGACGCCGGTGAATCCCGGCGTCTTGTCGCGCATGTCTTCGATCTCGCGCAGGATGGAGGCCTCGGAGCGACTCTGGATGATGCGACCCTCGTGCTCGGTGATCGAGCAGAAGGTGCAGCCGCCGAAACAGCCGCGCATGATGTTGACCGAGTGGCGAATCATCTCCCAGGCGGGAATCCTCGCCCCGGCGTAAGACGGATGCGGCGCGCGCGCGTAGGACAGACCGTAGACGTGATCCATCTCGGCCGTGGTCAGCGGGACCGGCGGTGGATTGAGCCAGACCTGTCGCGCGCTGCTGCCGCTGCCGTGCAATTGCGCCAGCGGGTGGGCGTTGCCTGGATTCGACTCGAGGTGGAACAGGCGCGAGGCCCGGGCGTAGGCGACAGGATCGGCGACGACTTGGTCGTAGCTGGGCAGTTGCACCACCGCCGGGCCATCGCCCTCGGGCAGCCAGCCCGGTGGCGTGGCGAACGCCGTGCCGCGCAGATCGCCGATGTCGGCGATCTGCTTGCCCTTGGCCAGACGGTGGGCGAGTTCGACCAGGGCCCGCTCGGCGTTGCCGAAGAGCAGGATGTCGGCTTTGGCGTCGAGCAGTATCGAGCGGCGCAGCTTGTCCGACCAGTAGTCGTAGTGGGCGATGCGGCGGAGGCTGGCCTCGATGCCGCCGATCACCACCGGGCAGCCCGGATGGGCCTCGCGCACCCGTTGCGCGTACACGATGACGGCGCGGTCGGGTCGCTTGCTGGCGTCGCCGTTGGGCGTATAGGCGTCTTCCGAGCGGATCTTGCGCTCCGAGGTATAGCGATTGACCATCGAGTCCATGTTGCCGGCGGTGACGCCGAAGAACAGCTCGGGCCTGCCCAACGCCTTGAAGGCCTCGGCCGAGCGCCAGTCGGGTTGGCTGATGACGCCGACGCGGAAGCCCTGGGCCTCGAGCAGGCGCCCGATCAGGGCCACGCCGAAGCTCGGGTGATCGATGTAGGCGTCGCCGGTGACGAGGATGACGTCGCAGGCGTCCCAGCCGAGCGCGTCCATTTCGGCGCGCGAAATCGGCAGGAACGGGGCGACGCCCAGGCGCGCCGCCCAATGCTTGCGATACGAAGTGAGGGCTTTGATGGGAGGGACTCTGCGGCTCAGGCCGCGGTCTTCCAGCGGCTGATCGCCGGCA
>JAHFRE010000160.1 GCA_023258955.1 Sterolibacterium sp. | reverse complement strand
AGACTACGCCCGCCTGCCCTTCGCCCACCCGCTCTACATCATGTACTCCTCGGGCACCACCGGCGTGCCCAAGTGCATCGTCCATTCGGCGGGCGGCACCCTGTTGCAGCACCTGAAAGAGCATCGCCTGCACTGCGACGTCAGGCCCGGCGACCGGTTCTTCTACTTCACCACCTGCGGCTGGATGATGTGGAACTGGCTGGCGTCGACCCTGGCCTCGGGCGCGACCCTGCTGCTCTACGACGGCTCGCCGTTTCTGCGCCGCGGCGCCATCCTGTTCGACTACGCCGACGCCGAAGGCATGACCCACTTCGGCACCTCGGCCAAGTTCATCGACGCCATCGCCAAGGTCTCGCTGGCACCCGCGCGTACGCACCGGCTGTCTCGGCTTCGCGCCATGTTCTCGACCGGCAGCCCGTTGCTGCCGGAGAGCTTCGACTACGTGTACGCCCAGGTCAAGGCCGACCTGCACCTGGCCTCGATTTCCGGCGGCACCGACATCATCTCCTGCTTCGTCCTGGGCAACCCCAACGCGCCGGTGCATCGCGGCGAGATCCAGTGCGCCGGCCTGGGAATGGCGGTCGAAGTGTTCGACGAGGCGGGACGGCCGCTGCAGAGCCAAAAGGGCGAACTGGTGTGCACCCGCCCCTTCCCGGCCATGCCGATCGGATTCTGGAACGACGCCGACGCGGCCAAGTACCGCGCCGCCTACTTCGAACGCTTCGCCAACGTCTGGTGCCACGGCGACTTCGCCGAGATCACCGAACACGGCGGCTTCATCATCTACGGCCGCTCCGACGCGACCCTCAATCCCGGCGGCGTGCGCATCGGCACGGCCGAGATCTACCGCCAGGTGGAGAAGCTGCCCGAGGTCGTCGAAGCCATCGTCATCGGCCAGAACTGGCCGCCGGGCGAGGCGACCGACGTGCGGGTGGTGCTGTTCGTCAAGCTGGTCGAAGCGCTGGTGCTCGACGAGGCCCTCGCCAGCCGCATCAAGCAGGTGATCCGCGACAACACGACGCCGCGCCACGTGCCGGCGAAGATCCTCCAGGTGGCCGACATTCCGCGCACCAAGAGCGGCAAGATCGTCGAGCTGGCGGTGCGGCGCGTGGTGCACGGCGAAGCGGTGAACAATCTCGAGGCCCTGGCCAACCCGGAAGCGCTGGCGCATTTTCGCGATCGGGTCGAACTGACTTCCTGAGTTGCTGCTTATCGGCTATCATTCGGCTTTCCTGCTGCCGCTTCGTCATGGCCAAATTCGTCTTCGTCACAGGCGGTGTGGTGTCCTCGCTGGGCAAGGGCATCGCCGCCGCCTCCCTCGGCGCCATCCTCGAATCCCGCGGCATTACGGTCACCCACCTCAAGCTCGACCCCTACATCAACGTCGATCCTGGAACGATGAGTCCGTTCCAGCACGGCGAGGTCTTCGTCACCGAAGACGGTGCCGAGACCGATCTCGACCTCGGCCATTACGAACGCTTCACCCGCGCCAAGATGGGCAAGCGCAACAACTTCACCACCGGCCAGATCTATGAGTCGGTGATCAAGAAGGAGCGGCGCGGCGAGTACCTGGGCAAGACGGTGCAGGTGATTCCGCACATCACCGACGAGATCAAGCTGTTCATCAAGCGCGGCGCCGAGGGCGCCGAGGTGGCGATCGTCGAGGTCGGCGGCACCGTCGGCGACATCGAATCCCTGCCCTTTCTCGAAGCCATCCGCCAGATGGGCATCGAGGAGGGCCGCCACAACACCTGCTACATCCACCTGACCCTGCTGCCCTGGATCGCCGCCGCCGGCGAACTGAAGACCAAGCCGACCCAGCACTCGGTGAAGGAGTTGCGCGAGATCGGCATCCAGCCCGACGTGCTGCTCTGCCGCGCCGACCGGCCGGTGCCGGAGGACGAGCGGCGCAAGATTTCGCTGTTCACCAACGTCCAGCCCGAGGGCGTCATCTCGGCGGTGGACGTCGACAGCATCTACCAGAACCCGGTCGTACTCCACGAACAGATGATCGACGAGATCGTCTGCCACAAGCTGGGCATCCTGGCGCGCGCCGCCGATTTGTCGGTGTGGAAGAAGCTGGTGCACTCGCTGCAACATCCTGAGCACGAGGTCAACATCGCTTTCGTCGGCAAGTACGTCGATCTGACCGAATCCTACAAGTCGCTGACCGAGGCGCTGATGCACGCCGGCATCCACACCCTGTCGCGGATCAACATCCACTACATCGATTCCGAGGGCATCGAGAGCGGCGGCACGGCCCAGCTCAAGGGCATGGACGCGATCCTGGTCCCGGGCGGTTTCGGCCGCCGCGGCACCGAGGGCAAGATCGCGGCGATCGGCCACGCCCGCGCCAACAAGATCCCCTACCTGGGCATCTGCCTGGGGATGCAGCTGGCGGTGATCGAGTTCGCGCGCAACGTCTCCGGCCTCGACGGCGCCCACAGCACCGAGTTCGATGCGCAGTCCCCGCATCCGGTGATCGCCTTGATCACCGAATGGCTGGATCGCGAGGGGCGCATCGAGCAGCGCGACGCCAACTCGGATCTCGGCGGCACCATGCGTCTGGGCGGCCAGTCCTGCGCCCTGGTCGAGGGCTCACTGGCGCGCGAGATCTACGCCGCACCGCGCATCAACGAACGCCATCGCCATCGCTACGAGGTGAACAACGCTTACCTGGCGCGCCTCGAAGCCGACGGCTTGAAGGTCTCCGGTGTCTCGGCCGAGGGCAAGGCCCTGTGCGAGATGATCGAGCTGCCCAAGGCGGGGCCGCAGGCCCACCCCTGGTTCGTCGGCTGCCAGTTCCATCCGGAATTCACCTCCAATCCGCGCGTCGGCCATCCGCTGTTCATCTCCTTCGTGCGCGCGGCGCTCGCCGCCCGCTCTGCCGGTTCGTGAAGCTCTGCGGCTTCGACGTCGGCATCACGCGGCCGCTGTTCCTGATCGCCGGCCCCTGCGTCATCGAGTCGCGCGCCATGGCGCTGGACATCGCCGGCGAGCTCAAGCAGATCTGCGCCGCCCTGCAACTGCCCTTCATCTTCAAGGCCTCCTACGACAAGGCCAACCGCAGTTCCGGCGAATCGCCGCGCGGTCCCGGCCTGGACGACGGCCTCGAGATTCTGGCCGAGGTCAGACAAAAGATCGGCGTGCCGGTGTTGACCGACGTGCACGGCATCGAGGAGATCGGCCGCGTCGCCGCCGTGGTCGACGTGCTGCAGACGCCGGCCTTTCTCTGCCGCCAGACCGACTTCATCGCCGCCGTCGCCAGCGCCGGGCGACCGGTGAACATCAAGAAGGGACAGTTCCTGGCGCCGGCCGACATGCAGCAGGTGGTGGCCAAGGCGCGCGCCGCCAGCGGCGGCGCCGACAACATCCTGGTCTGCGAGCGCGGCGCCAGCTTCGGCTACAACAACCTGGTCTCCGACATGCGCAGCCTGGCGATCATGCGCGCCACCGATTGCCCGGTGGTGTTCGACGCCACCCACTCGGTGCAGCTGCCGGGCGGGCAGGGCACGAGCTCCGGAGGGCAGCGCGAGTTCGTGCCGGTGCTGGCCAGAGCGGCGGTGGCGGTGGGTGTGGCGGGCCTCTTCATGGAAACCCATCCCGATCCGGAGCGGGCCTGGTCGGACGGTCCCAACGCCTGGCCCCTGGCCAAGATGCGGACCCTGCTCGGCCACCTGGTCGATATCGACGCCCTGGTCAAGCGACCGGGCTTACTGGAGGATTGAACATGGCGGTCTACGTGGTGGTCGATATCGAGGCGACGGATCCGGCAAAGATGGCGGCCTACCGCGATCTGGCCCAGGTCGCGGTGGCAAAGTTCGGCGGCCGCTATCTGGCGCGCGGCGGCAAGACCGAAGTGATCGAAGGCGACTGGCAGCCGCAGCGTCTGGTGATACTCGAATTCCCCTCGGCCGCCGTGGTGCATGCGTTCTACGATTCGCCCGAATACGCGGCGGCGCGCCGCGCGCGCGCAGGCGCGGGGCGTTTTGACATGTTGTTAATCGAGGGCTATTCGGCCTGAAACCTGTCCAAGGAAGATTCCTATGAGTGCAATCGTTGATGTCGTCGCCCGCGAAATTCTCGACTCGCGCGGCAATCCCACGGTCGAAGCCGACGTGCTGCTCGAGTCCGGCGTGATGGGCCGCGCCGCCGTGCCCTCGGGCGCGTCCACCGGCTCGCGCGAGGCCATCGAGCTGCGCGACGGCGACAGTGGCCGCTTTCTCGGCAAGGGGGTGCTGCAGGCGGTGGAGAACGTCAACACCGAAATCTCCGAGGCCATCATCGGCCTGGACGCCGAGGAACAGGCTTTCATCGACAAGACGCTGATCGAACTCGACGGCACCGAGAACAAGTCGCGCCTCGGCGCCAACGCCATACTCGCCGTCTCCATCGCCCTGGCCAAGGCCGCCTCGGAGGAGGCCGGTCTGCCGCTCTACCGCTATTTCGGCGGTTCCGGGCCGATGCAGATGCCGGTGCCGATGATGAACGTGATCAACGGCGGCGCCCACGCCAACAACAATCTCGACATCCAGGAATTCATGATCGTGCCGATCGGGCCGGATAGCTTCCGCGGCGCCCTGCGCTGCGGTGCCGAGGTGTTCCACAACCTGAAGAAGCTGGTGGACAAGAAGGGCTATCCGACCACCGTCGGTGACGAAGGCGGCTTCGCGCCCAACGTCGCCGGCAACGAAGAGGCGATCGAAATGATCCTGCAGGCGATCGACGCCGCCGGCTACACGCCGGGCAAGGACGTGGTGCTGGCGCTGGACTGCGCCGCCTCGGAGTTCTTCAAGGACGGCAAGTACCAGCTCGCCTCGGAGAAGCTCGAATTGACTTCCGCCGCGTTCACCGACTACCTGGCGCGCCTGGCCGACAAGTATCCGATCATCAGCATCGAAGACGGCATGGCCGAGAACGACTGGGCCGGCTGGAAGCTGCTGACCGACCGGCTGGGCAAGACGGTGCAGATCGTCGGCGACGACCTGTTCGTCACCAACACCAAGATCCTCAGGGAGGGCATCGCCCAGGGCGTCGCCAACTCCATCCTGATCAAGATCAATCAGATCGGCACCCTGACCGAGACCTTCGCCTGCGTCGAGATGGCCAAGCGCGCCGGCTACACCTCGGTGATTTCGCATCGCTCCGGCGAGACCGAGGATTCGACCATCGCCGACATCGCCGTCGGTCTCAACGCGCTGCAGATCAAGACCGGTTCGCTGTCGCGCTCCGACCGCATCGCCAAGTACAACCAGCTGCTGCGCATCGAGGAAGACCTCGGCGAATCGGTCACCTATCCGGGACGCGGCGCCTTCTACAACCTGCGCAAATAGAGGTGCCGTGAGCTGGCCTGCGCTGCTGCTCGCCGTCCTGATCGTCTTGCTGCAGTACCCGCTCTGGCTGGGCAAGGGCGGCTGGCTGCGGGTTTGGGAGGTGGATCGGCAGCTCGCGGCGCAGCGCGAGCTGAACCAGAAGCTGGAGGCGCGCAACGCCGGGCTGGACGCCGAGGTGCGCGACCTCAAGATCGGTTACGAAGCGATCGAGGAGCGCGCCCGCTACGAGCTGGGGCTGATCAAGCCGGACGAGGTGTTCGTCCAGGTACCGCAGAAACAGCCTTGAGCTCAGCGCTGCGCGAGCAGCCGGGCGTAGTCCTGCCAGCGCTGGAAATAGCCCTCGGCCGAGGCGTGCAGACCGGCCACCTCGGCGTCTGACAACTCGCGCACCACCTTGGCCGGCGAGCCGAGGATCAGCGTCCGCTCGGGGTAGCTCTTGCCTTCGGCGATCAGGGCGCCGGCGCCGACCAGGCAGTTGGCACCGATGCGGGCGCCGTTCAGGACGATGGCGCCGATGCCGATCAGCGAGGCGTCGCCGACGCTGCAGCCGTGCAGCACCGCCTGGTGGCCGACGGTGACGTGATGGCCGAGGAGCAAGGGAATGCCGGCGTCGGTGTGCAGAACGGCGTTGTCCTGGATGTTGCTCCGCTCACCGATGCTGATGCTGTCGTTGTCGGCGCGGATCACCACGCCGAACCAGACGCTGGCGCCGGCGGCGAGCCGCACCGAGCCGATCAGCGTGGCGTTGTCGGCGATCCAGCTGTCGCTGGCGCATTGCGGGCTGCGCTCGCCCAGTGCGTAGAGGGTCATCGTGCTTCCTCGGTCAAGCTCGGATTGTCGCACGCGGTTGCTTTGCCGCGGTTTTTGCGCAAGCATGGCGGCCTCGACAAGCATTGAGAGCGAACATGCCGACGCTGCAAGCCCTGGCCGCCTATTGGTCTGCCCCCGAGGTGGAGATCAACGCCATCATTTCCCTGAACCTGATCGGCGCTCTGCTCCTGGGTCTGCTCGTCGGTTACGAGCGCTCCTACCATGGCCGCGCCGCCGGCATGCGCACCTACGGGCTGGTCTGCATGGCATCGACCGCACTGACGGTCTTCGCCGGCTATCCGGCCTACTGGTACGGTGGCCACATCGTCGTGTCGACCGGGGTCGATCCGACCCGCGTCATCCAGGGCATCGTCACCGGCATCGGCTTTCTCGGTGCCGGTGTCATCATGAAGGAAGGTTTTTCGATCAGCGGTCTGACCACGGCCGCCTCGATCTGGGCCTCGTCGGCGATCGGCATCATGGTCGGTATCGGCTTCTACGCCGCGGCGATGCTGCTGGCCCTGCTCTCGGTGGTGTGCATGCTGTGGGTGTCGAAGTTGGAAGCCTGGTTGCCGACGCGGCACGCGGTGGCGATGCTGCTGCGCTTTCGCAAGGATTTCCAGCCGCGCGAGCAGGCCCTGCGGGCGATGGCCGACCGGCGCGGCTACGAATTGGCCGACGGCTCCGTCGCCATCGCTGTCCAGGACGGCCACGCGGAGTGGCGCTTCGTCGCCATCGCCCGCGCTCAGAGCACCGCGGCCCCGCTCTCCGAACTGGCGCAGGAAGTCGGTGAGTTCGAGGGCGTCGAAAGCTTCCAGCTGAGCTACGCCAAGAACTGAGGCGGCGGCGTCGGCGCCGGGCGCGTCGCCCGGCGCTGCGCCACTTGATCGAGATCATTTTTGTTCGACCGCTGGCGATGCTAGTGTCGCGGTCCGAGCTATCGTTGTGCTTCCCGATGCAGGCTTTCTTCGCCCCGGCGATTTCGCTGATGAACCGGCTGGCCATGCCAAGAAAGCTGCTGGCGCTGGCACTGATCTTTCTGGTCGCGGTCGCCGCGGTCGGATACCGGCTGATCGATAGCCTCAACGAGGTCGTCGCCGTCTCCGAGACCGAACTCGCCGGCCTCGCCTTGATCGGTCCGGTGACCCGGACCATGCAGCTGCTGCAGCAGCATCGCGGCCTCTCCGGCGGCTTGCTGAGCGGTGATTCGACCTTGCGCGAGGCGCGCGCCGGCAAGGAGGTCGAAACGGTGGCCAGCTTTGCCACGCTGATCGAGATGATGTCCGCCCCGCTCGCCGGCAGCGCCGAGTGGCGGCTGATCCTGGCGGAATGGGATCAGTTGCGACGGACGGGCCTGGCAAGTTCGGCTGCGGAGAACTTCCTGGCTCACGTGAGCTTGCTCGAGCGTTTGCAGCGGCTGAAGACGCAGATCGCCGACGAGTATGCGCTGTCGTTTCATCCGGGCATGGACGCGCACTATCTGATCGACACCGCCATCGTCGACCTGCCCCTGGCGCTGGAGACGCTCGGCCAGGTGCGCGCCCTGGGTACGGCGATCCTGGCCACGGGCAGGATCTCCGAACAGCAGAAGGGCAAGATGTACGAGCTGATCGCCGATCTGCACAGCGCCCACAAGTCGCTCGCCGTCAATCTGCACAAGTCGGCGCCGCGCAACCCCGAGATCCACGGCCGGCTGGCTGCCGCCTTCGCGGATATCGACACCTCCCTGTACAGCTTTCTCGATCGCCTCCAGGCGAGCATACTCGCCGGACGCTTCGACACCCAGCCGGCGCATTTCTTCCAGAGCGCGACGCTGGTGATCGACAAGGGCTATCTGCACCTCTACCAGACGCTGCTGCCGACCACCGAGAGCTTCATCAACGCGCGCATTCGCGTCGCCCAGACCGACATGTTGTGGAGCGTCGGCATCGCCCTGGCGCTGCTCCTGATCGCCTACTACCTGTTCGCGGGCATCTACTATTCGACGGTGCACAATATCCGTTCGCTGGCCGCATCGGCGCAGGGCTTCGCCGCCGGCGATCTGAGCAGGCGCGTCGATCTGCAGACGCGCGACGAACTGAGCCAGGTCGGCGACAGCTTCAACCACATGGCCGACCGGTTCAATTCGCTGCTCGAGGCCCGCATCGAAGACGGGGAGAGGCTGCGCGCGATCGTCGATGCGGCGCTGGACGCGGTGATCCAGATGGACGCCGGCGGCAGGATCTCCGGTTGGAGCAAGCACGCCGAGACCTTTTTCGGCTGGAGCCGCGACGAGGCGGTAGGCCGCCTGCTGCACGAGACCATCATTCCGCCACGCTACCGCGACGCCCACCTGAGGGGACTGAGTCACTTTCTGGCCACCGGCGAAGGCCCGGTGCTGAGCACCCGGGTCGAGATCGAGGGCTTGCATCGCGACGGCCACGAGTTTCCGATCGAGTTGGCGATCTCTTCGATCAAGACGGCGCGCGGCGTCGAGTTCAGCGCCTTTCTGCGCGACATCAGCCAGCGCAAGCGCGCCGAATCGGCTCTGCGCGTCGCGGCGATCGCCTTCGAGACCGAGGAGGGTATCACCATCACCGACGCCGACGAGGTGATCCTCAACGTCAACGAGTCCTTCA
>JAHFRE010000159.1 GCA_023258955.1 Sterolibacterium sp. | reverse complement strand
TGTGGATCAGGCTGGCCGTCTGCCGGTTGATGGCGCCGACGCCGGCGTCGTAGATCATTCCTGTGCTGACACGCATGCTCATGGTGGGGTCCTCAGATCTGCAGTATGGTGTCGAAGAGCTTGTTGGCGGTGGTCATCATCCGCGCCGACGCCTGGTAGGCCTGCTGGTACTTGAGCAGGTTGGCGGCCTCCTCGTCGAGGTTCACCGCCGAAAAGGAATCGCGCGCCGTCTGCGCCTGATCGGCGAGGGTCTGCTGCGCGTCGCCGGTGACCTGGACCTCGTTCATCTTGCTGCCGATCTGGCTGACCAGTTGCGAATAGGCCGTCTGCAGGGTCGCCGTGGGTTGGCCCCCCGGCTGCGCGCCCAGCAGATTCTTTGTCTGCAGCTGACCGAGCGCCAAGCCGTTGCGGTTGTCGGAAACGCCGTTGAGGTTGGCATCGACGTTGAAGGTGTCGCCGGCCTGCGGCGTGCCGTTGATCTTGATCCGGTAGCCGTAGTCGAGCGCGCCCGGCGTCGGAAAGACCGCAGCGCCGGAGACGTAGGGGATGGCCGCTTCGAGCACCACCGGGGCGGCGGGCAGCGTGTTGTCCCAGATGGTGTAGTCGTTCGCCGAATTGAACACGATCTTGATCGGCGGATTCGCCGCGTTGGCGGTGCTGGCCAGGGGCGCGCTGGCGGTGCTGGTCACCGTGCCCGAGTCGATGGTCGCATCGCCGGTGTTGCTGGCCGAGATGGTGGTGCGTATCGGCGTCGCCAGGGCGACGGCGTTGGGATCGGTGATGGCCACCCCGATGTTGCGCGCGCCGTAACGCGTCGGTTCGATCAACCAGCTCTCCGCGGCGCCGGCACCGGCCAGCGGCGTCACGTCGATGCTGACGCCGTCGACCGTCTGCGGTGCGGCGACGAGTGCCGTGGAGGTTCCGTCGGAGAGCCGGTGCAGGGTGAAATTGTTGGCGCCGTCGTTGGTCAACAGGTAGTCGCTGCCGGTGAGCGCCGCGACGCTGGCGATGCTCAAGGTCGGCACGGCACCCGACGTGTTGAGGGAATTGGCAAACACGGTCGGCGTATCGACGGTAAAGAAGGCGCCGCCGAGGGTGCCGTTCAGGTCCTGGCCGAGTTGGTGCTGCTGGTTGAAAGCGGTTGCCAGTCCTGTGGCGATGCGGCCCAAAGCGTTTTGCGCCGCATCCAGGCTGACGTCGCGAAAGCTCACCAGCCCGCCGAGGTTGCCACCGGTGATCAGCGAATCGGCGAGCACCACGCTGGCGCTGCCGGGAATCTTGAAGGCGACCGCGGTCTTTTGCGGATCGGCGGGGTCGGGGACCGCCTGCATTATCGAAGCCTGGGTGCCGACCAGCAGCGGTTGGCCGTTGCCGATGAACACGCTCAAGGTGCCATCGCCCTGGATCGTGGTGCTGACCCGGACCTCCTTGTTCAGCTTGTTGATCAACTGGTCGCGCTGGTCGAGCAGATCGTTGGCGGGCTGGGTGGAGCTCACCGCCTGCGAAGCGATGATGCGCTGATTGACGTCGGCAAGTTGAGCGGCCAGCGAATTGATGGTCGTCACCTCGCTGCCGATCTGCGCGTTGGTCCCGTCCCGGATCTCGGTCAGGCGCTTGTCCAGACCCTGGAAGCGGGCAGCCAGCGCCTGGCCCTGGGCGATCATCGATTGACGTCCCGCCACCGAGGTCGGATTGGCGGTGGCGTCGGCCACGCCCTTGAAGAAGGCTGCCAGAGCCGGCGACAGGCCCGCGGTCGGATCGGCGAGGAGGTTATCGATTTGGGAGATTTGCGCCTGGTAGGCGCTCATCTCGGCGGCGTTGGTCTGGGAGCCGAGCACCTGCAGGTTCAGATATTGGTTGTAGGAGCGGGTCACCGTATCGACGTTGGTGCCCTGACCGATGTAGCCGCCGCTGGTCAGTTCGGGAATGTTGGTGCTCTGCTGGATCTGCTGCCGGCTGTAGCCCGGGGTCGAGGCGTTGGCGATGTTGTGGCCAGTCGTCAAAATACCCGCTTGCGCGGCATTGAGGCCGGTGATGCCGATGCTCAATAGACTGGTGCCCATGACTGCTCCGGGAGGTATGACTACTATCGGCAAATGTTGCCGCGGGTTGAATCTTCAGGGGAGAAACAGCAAGCTCCGTGCCACGCAGCAGCTTGGACGCGCGGCAAGCCGCGTGTTGAACCTAGCCGGCGAGGCTCGCGCGCAGCACGCCGCCGCCGATGATGCGTTCGAGCTTGGCGGCGTACATGGGATCGGTGGCGTAGCCGGCCTGCTGCAAGGCGCGGGCGAAGCTGCCCGCGTCCTGGCTGCCGAGCACCGCGGCGTAGCGCGGATTGGCGGTCAGCAGCCTGGCGTAGTCGTTGAAGGCGTCGGCGTAGGAGTCGTAGGCGCGAAAACGTTCGACCTGTCGCTGCGCCTGGCCGTCCACGATCTCGGTGGTGCTCGCCTCGACCACGGCGCCGCTCCATCCCTTGCCCGCCTTGATGCCGAACAGGTTGTAGCTGGGTCGCCCGTTGGGCCCGCGCGGTTCCGACTTGCCCCAACCGGTCTCCAGCGCCGCCTGGGCCACCATGAAGTGCGCCGGTATGCCCGTGGCCCGGCTCGCCTCCCAGGCGTAGGGCCAGACCCGGCTGACGAAGTCGCGCGGTGCCGACGCGGTCTCCGCCGCCGCGGCCGGCACGGCGCTGCCGCCTTGGCCCAGAGGCAAGCCTGGCGGCGCTGCCGGCAGCGGGATGGGCGTCGCCGGTACCAGCAGCGGCAAATCGCCGAGCGACTGCGGATCGCTGGCGACGCGTGACAACTGCTTTTCGATCATCGCCGCCAGACCGGTGCCACCGCCCTTGCTCGACAACACCTGGGCCAGTTGCTGATCGAGCAGCGACTCGTAGAGGCGCGACTGCTCGCTGTCCATGATGCCCTCGTGCGGCGTCGCGTCGCGCATCGACTTCAACACCATCTGCAGAAACAGCCCCTCGAATTGCTGCGCCGCCAGCTTGATCGCCTGGGGCGAATTGGCGTGCGCCTGCAGCTTCAGCGCGGCCAGGCCTTTGACCTCGAGGGTATTGTTCAGATCGGCGACGGACATGGGCTTAGGCTAAGCCTCCGGGCGAATTTGCCATCGCGGGAACAGCAGGGCAATTCTCCGGCAATTCCTGCCCAGCACCTGATGCGTGCTAGCACCTGTTACGTGCTAGCACCTGTTACGTGCTAGCACCTGTTACGTGCTAGATGATTTCCAACTCGGCGCGCAGCGCGCCGGAAGAGCGCATGGCCTGCAGGATCGCGACCAGATCCTGGGGGTTGGCACCGATGGCGTTCAAGGCCTTGACCACGTCGGCGAGACTGGCCGCACGACGCACGTTGAGCAGGCCGCCATTTTCTGGCTTGGTCTCGCCTGGCTTGGCTTCTCCCGCCGCCGCGGCAACAGGAGCGGGGGGAGGAACAGGAGCGCCGTCGGCGCCCACCACCGTCACCGAAAGATTGCCGTGGGCAACGGCGCAGTTGTCGAGGGTCACCGCCTGGTTCATCACCACCGAACCGGTGCGGGCGTTGACGATCACTTTGGCGGCCATCTGCGCCGGAGTCACCTGCAGGTTTTCGATGCGGCCGATGAAGGCCACCCTCTCGGCGGCGCTGACCGGGGCGCGCACCCGCACCTGGCGACCATCGGCGGCGGTGGCCGCGCCGGGCGTGGTGGCGTTGATCGCATCGACCATCCGCTGCATGGTGCCGAAGTCGCTGTCATTGAGATCGAAATAGACGAACTCGCCTTGGCCCACCGGCGTCATCACCTCGCGCTCGACCGTTGCACCGCCTGCGATGCGCCCCGCCGACAGCGGCGTCGCCGCCGCCTTGTTGCCGACGCTGACGACGACGTTGCCCTGGGCCATGGCGTAGACGCTGCCGTCGGCACCCTTCAACGGCGTCATCAGGAGGGTGCCGCCGCGAATCGACTTGGCATTGCCCATCGACGACACGGTGACGTCGATCTGCTGGCCGCTGCGCGCAAAGGGCGGCAGAGTGGCGGTCACCATCACCGCGGCGACGTTCTTCAACTGCAGGCTGGTGCCCGGCGGCATGGTCACGCCCATATTGGAGAGCATGTTGATGATGCTCTGCACGGTGAACGGCGTCTGCGTCGTCTGATCGCCAACCCCGTCGAGGCCGACCACGAGGCCGTAGCCGATCAACTGGTTGTTGCGCACACCGGCGATCGAGGCCAGGTCCTTGATCCGCTCGGCGCGGGCGGAGTCCATCACCATCAGCGTCGCCAGGATCAGCAGCACCGCCATGAAACCCTTCTGTATGCCGCTCATCTCAGGCTCCCTTGCTCAGAACGGCGAGAACGACAGGAAGAACTTGCCCAGCCAGCCCATCACCTGCGCCGAATCGAGGAAGCCGTTGGCCTTGTATTCGATGCGCGCGTCGGCCACCTGGGTCGATTGCACGGTGTTGGCGGTGGTGATGGTGTTGGGGTTGACGATGCCGGAGAAGCGCACGAACTCCTCGCCTTCCTTGAGGCCGATCTGCTTCTCGCCGGAGACCAGCAGATTGCCGTTGGGGATCACCTCGATCACCGTCACCGTGATGGTGCCGGTGAAGTCGTTGGCCGAGGTGTTCTGACCCTTGCCGTCGAAGTTGTTGGTGTCGTGGATGGCCAGGGTCGAACCCATCAGCGCCTTCAGCGGCAGACCGGCCACGGTATCGATGCCCGAGTCGATGCTGGCGCTGCGCGAGGTCTTGTTCTCGGAGTTCTTCGACGCCGCCGTCTTCTCGGCGATGTTGATGGTGATCAGATCGCCGATGAAGCGGGCGCGCCGGTCCTCGAACAGCGGCCGGCTCGAGGCGACGTTGTAGATCGAACCGTTCGACGGTGCGACGAAATTGCGCGGCTCCGGTCGCGCCGTCATGGGCTGGTGCACCGCGGTGGGCGGCGTCGTCGTGACGCAGGCGGCCAGAACCACCGCCGCGCCGCCCAACGCAATCAATTCACGCAGCTTCATCGTTCATTCCCCATCATAGCTGTGACAGCTTCTGCAACATCTGGTCGGAGGTGGTGATCACCTTGGAGTTGAGCTCGTAGGCGCGCTGGGTCTGGATCATGTTCACCAGTTCCTCCGCCACATTGACGTTGGAGGTTTCGACGTAGCCCTGGTTGAGCAGGCCGGTGCCGTTGCTCCCCGGCTGGGTCGGCGTCGGCGTACCCGAGGAGGCCGTCTCGACGTAGAGATTTTCGCCGGCGCTCTGCAGACCGCCCTGATTGACGAAGGTGGCCAACTGGATGTTGCCGAGATTGGACACCGCCGCGCTACCCTGCTGCGTATAGGTGACCGTGCCGTCGCGGGCGACGGTGAGGGAAGTCGCTGTGGCCGGCACGGTCATCGGCGGCGACAGCAGATAGCCGCTGGAGGTGACGATCTGGCCGTTGGCGTCCTTCTGGAAGGAACCGTCGCGCGTGTACGCGAGCGTGCCGTCGGGCATGGTGATCTGGAAGAAGCCCTGGCCGTTGATCGCGATGTCCAGCGGATTGCCGGTCTGGTTGAGATTGCCCTGGGTGAAGATGCGCTCGGTGGAGATGGGTTTGACGCCGGTGCCCAGCTGCAGCCCGGAGGGAATGTTGGTCTGCTGCGAAGACTGGGCCCCGGGCTGGCGCAGGGTCTGGTAGAGCAGATCCTCGAACACCGCGCGGGCGCGTTTGTAGCCGTTGGTGCTGACGTTGGCCAGGTTGTTGGAGATGACGTCGAGCTGGGTCTGCTGCGCGTCGAGGCCGGTCTTGGCGATCCACAGGGAACGAATCATGGGTTATGGCCTTCGCCGCTAGAAGTTGGTGATGATCTGGGTCGCCGCTTGGTCGTTGGTGCCGGCCGTGGTCAGCAATTTTGTTTGCAGGTCGAACTGGCGCGCCAGAGAAATCATGTTGACCATCTGCTCGACCGGGTTGACGTTGCTGCCTTCGAGATAGCCGCTGGCCATCGTCGTGTTCTGATCGGCGGCAACGGCACCGCCGCCGCGCAATCGGAACAGACCGTCGGCACCGCGCACCAGATCGGCTTCCGGCGGATTGACCAGCTTGATGCGACCGTTGGCGTTGACCGTGTTTTGCGCCCCGGTCTCGGGCACCACGGAAATGGTGCCGTCGTTGGCGATGTTGATCTTGACGTCGGGCGGCACGCTGATCGGGCCGCCATCGCCGGCGACCGGGATGCCGTTCCTCGTCTGCAATACCCCGTTCACGTCGAGCTGCAGGCTGCCGTTGCGGGTGTAGGCTTCGCTGCCGTCGGGCAGGACCAGAGCGATGAAACCACTGCCCTGGACGGCGATGTCGAGGTTGCGGCCGGTGGCCTGCATCGGCCCCGGTGTGAAGTCGTTGTGGGTGCTGGAATCGACCACGAAGGCGCGGGTGGGCAGCGCCGGCGAGAGCACCTGCACCGCGCGCAGCCGATGCTCCTCGGCGCGATAGCCGGTGGTCGACACGTTGGCCAGGTTCTGCGCCACCGCCGCCTGTCTGCCCATGGTTTGGGCGGCGCCGGTCATCGCGGTGTAGATCAGGCGATCCATGGTTCAGCGACCTAACGCAGGCTGACCAGGGTCTGCAGGATCTGGTCCATGGTCTTGATCGTTTGCGCGTTGGCCTGGTAAGTGCGCTGTTGGGTGATCATGTCCACCAGCTGCTTGGTCAGATCGACGTTCGATTCCTCGATCGCCGAGGACTGCAAGATGCCATTGGCGCCGGCACCGGGCGTGCCGATCTGCGGCTGCCCGGAGGCCGCCGTCTCCGCCCACTGGTTGCCGCCCAGCGACATCAGGCCGTTGGGATTCTTGAAGCTGGTCAGGGTGACCTGGCCCAGCGCTTTGCTCTGACCGTTGCTGTAGCGGCCCGAGACGACGCCATCCTGGGAGACGGTGAGGCCGGCGAGCTGGGCCGAGGTATAGCCGTCCTGGGTGATGCTGTTGACCCCGAAGACGTTGCCGTATTGGGTGGTGGACTCGAGGTTCAGGGGAAAGGTCATCGGTGCCTTGGCGCTGGTGACCACACCCGGCGACAGCACGGTCGAAAACAGTCCGGCGGCGGTACCGGCGGCGACGTTGGTCGCCGAGGGGTTGGTCGGATCATCGGCCGAGGTGGTCGACATCAAGAGCTTGCCGCTGGAATCGAAGGTCAGGATCATCGGCCGCATCAAGTCGACCGGTAGCGGATTGCCGTTGGCATCCACGGCACCGCTTTGCGAATTGTTCTTGCCGTTGTCGATGTTGGTATATACGTACCAGTCCTGGGTCGGCCCGGGGACGGTGCTGACCGTGTCGGGCGTGGAAACCCCTGGAGGAACCTTGACGAAGAACAAGCCCAACTGGTGGGCATTGCCCAGCGTGTCATAGACGGTGGCCGAGGTCGACTTGTTGTAGGTGGTCGGATCGGTCGGATTGAACTTCGACACAGGGGGATTCGCCAGCGGCGTGCTCAAGTCCCAGGCGTTGACCGGCAGGGCCTCGCGCGAATCGAGGTTGAGGCCCATCACCAGGCCGGTCTTGACCGGCGCGCCCTGGCCGGTGGCGACCGGGGGAATGTTCGAGGTATCGATGAAGATGGGCACGGGCGTCGAACCGGTGGCCGGCATGGTGCCAGCGAGCCTGAGTCCGGAAGAGTTCACCATAAAGCCGTCCTTGTTCACCTGGAACTGGCCTTCCCGTGTGTAAGACGGCGCGCCGGACGAATCGAGCATGCGATAGAAGCCGGCACCGTTGATCGCGATGTCGAGTGGATTGTTGGTCGAGGTGATGTTGCCTTGGGAAAACTCCTGGGTGATCGCCTTCACGGTGGTGCCGATGCCCACCTGGGCTGAACTGCCGGCGCCGGAGAGCGAGGAGGCGAAGACGTCGGCGAAGCCCGGGGTAGACTGCTTGAAGCCGACCGTGTTGGCGTTGGAGATGTTGTTGCCGATCGCCTCGAGCGCCTTGGCCGACCCGTTGAGCCCGCTCAATCCTTGTTGAAAACCCATAGTTGTCTCCCGCCGCTTAGATAATTTGTTTGACGTCAGCGAGGGTGACCATGCCCTTCGCTCCGATGTTGAGGCTGACGCTGGTCCCCGTCTGCGCGACGCTGGTGACCAGGGCCAGTTCGAGGGCGGTGGCGCCCACGGCGACGCTACCTTGTTTGGCGGCGAAGCTGACGCTGTAGGCGCCGTCGGCCGCCGTCGCACCGTTGTCGGCCTTGCCGTCCCAGCTGAAGGTGTGGGTGCCGGAGGCCATCTTGCCCAGGTCGAGGTTGCGCACGGTCAGACCGTTGGCGTCCTTGATCGTGGCCACCACGTCGTCAGCCGGCCCGGCCAGATCGACGCCGCCCACGCCCTGCCCTTGGCTGAGACTCAGGCTGCCGCCGGGCACCAATACGCTGTGGCCGACCAGGGAGGCCGCCTGCAGGGTCTGGCTCTGGCTGCTGCTATTGACCAGGCTTTGCAGCGTCGCGTTGAGCTTGGTGATGCCGTCGACCGTGCTGATCTGGGCCAGCTGCGAGGTCATCTGCGCGTTGTCCAGCGGATTCAACGGATCCTGGTTTTGCAGCTGGGTGGTCAACAGTTTGAGAAAGCGGTCCTGGGCATCGCTGCTCGTGGCCGAGGTCTTGCCAGCGCCCGAACTGCTGACGTTGATCGCATCGTAGATCGCCGCCGAGCTATTGCCTGTCGCCGCACTCACTGTGCTGGTCATGTTCCTATCCTCTCGTTACTGGCCGATGGCCAGCGTCTTCAACATCAGGGCCTTGGCCGTGTTCATCATCTCGGCGTTGGTCTGGTAAGCGCGCGACGCGGAAATCATATTGACCATCTCTTCCA
>JAHFRE010000158.1 GCA_023258955.1 Sterolibacterium sp. | reverse complement strand
GCCTCTGCAGCCGCGCCCAGGGGGCGGCTGCGAGAAGCGCGCAGCTGGCAGCGACAGGGCAGGCGAGCGAGGGCGATGATGCAGCGGTCGCCGCCGAGGCGGCGCAGGAACACCTGTGGCGTTTGCTGATCGACTGGCCGCGCGAACTTGGCCTGGCGCAGCAGCAGCGAGACTTCGCGCGCTGGCGCCGCGAATTGCTGCGCGATGCGCAGAGCATCAACGCGGCGGGCTTGGTCGCCTACCTCGAACAGGAGTTTTTCGGCATGGCGCTGTCGCCTTGGCTCTGCCTCAGCGAGCCCGAGCAACTGCGCCACTGGAGCGAACACCAGCGCACCCCCGGGGCGCGCCTTTGCGCCGCCCTGCTGCGCAGCGAGGATGCGGGCGCGCCCCCCTCCGCGGAGAACGAACTGGGGGCGCTGCGCCGCCGGCGCGGCGACGGTCTGCTCGCGCAGCTGCCACCGCTCGCCGCGCGCGTCGTCGCGCGCATGCGGGAACTGGCAGCGCAGGTGCTGCGCGACCAGAGCCGGCCACTGCCGGGCATGGTGGTGGCGTCGCCGCTGGGCGAGGGTCGCGGGCGCTCGAGCGTGGAGACGGCGCGCGGCAGCCTGGTGCACGAGCTCGAGATCGCCGCGGGCAAAGTGGCGAGCTACACCATCGTCACCCCGACCGAGGTCAATTTCGCCGCGCAGGGGCCTTTGCACTCGCTGTTGCTCGGCCGCGCCTGCGCCTCCGCCGAGGCGGCGCTGAGTCTCGCGCGCCGCTGCGCTCTGGCGCTGGATCCCTGCGTTGCGTGCAGCGTCAAGCTTGCCTAGCTTTGGTGCCGATTTGCCAAAAGCAAAGGCGGAATTCCTGTACCGCACGCAGAAACCCCCATCAACTGCTGCGTTCGATGCGAAGTTGACCACAACGGCATGGCACGAATAGTCGAGCTACGCCATCATTGCATGTGACAAAGCGAAATCCTTCGCACAATTTTCCGTTCGAATCAGATCACCAGAATTTGACATTGATTGAATCAGCCTCAAAGAGTAGCCTGCCTTAACAGGTCGTCCATGCGGCGATCAATCGCTGCCGCTATGCCGCGCCGTCAGACAGCCTCGGTTGGATGCGCGCCGAATCAATTCTGAACCAAGGCCAAGGGACGCGTTCATGCCACTCTATTTCACGCAAGGTTCGATCGTTGCCTCGCCGGGGCAACAATACTCGCTGTCGCAGTGGATCACGGTGACGCCGGGCAACCTGCCCGAATATGTGGTTCTGACCGGACTTGACCGCAACGAATATGTCGTTACCAGCACCGGCGCCGTTGGCTCGCTGACCGGCAACTACAACGTCGCGAGCTTTGTCGCGAACGCCCAAACAAACGACGATGCCAACATTGGCATCGTCTTTGAATATACCGACCAGGGGTATTTCAATGCGAGCTACGGCTATCTGGCAGGTCTAAGCTTTGCGGCGTCCACAGACAATTTCCGTAGTGAATACCTGTCGCTATATGCCTATGGCAGCGCCGGTGTCGCCAACGCTGCACAACTCTCCTCGCTTACAGCGCTCGCCAATAGCTTGACCGGAAACCCGTCGCCCCAGTTCTTCATAGCACCGCCGGCAGGTTGTACATCGCTTGGTTCGCTCGACATCGTTACGCGCACCGGCTACGTAGACGCCACCCCGAACCTTGCGACCCCCAACGAAATTGCCGCCGTGGCCGCCAGCTTTGTTGGCAAACCGTGGGGCTTCAATGGCTGCTGGGTGTTGGCCAGCAATATCGCAGCGGCGGCAGGCGCCTCCTTGCCAGTGAACAGTTCCTTCACCCGCAGCATGGCGCCTCCCGGCGCCAACGGCGAATGGTTTGTCGCCTATGACAGCAGCACGGCAACGGCCGCGCAGCAATTGACATGGCAGACGCAACTGAGAACAGGCGACATCGTTGACTTTGACGGATATTGCGGCGGCCATATCGTGACCGTTGCCTCCGGTTCCGGCTACGGCGCGCTGATGATCGACAATGCAGGCATCAAGGCCAATGACGGGTCATTGGACGACATCATCATCGAAAGCGCCCACGGCCCGGCCGATGCTTTTTCCGGAGCCCTGCCCCAAGACATTGTCATCTATCGACTAGATACCCCGGTGATAACGCCCCTTACGACCCTCGCCATGGCAGCGAACGGTTCCTCACTGATCGCCGGCGCCTTCTCGGCGCGGGATCCCGCCGGCAGACAAATTGTCTCCTACCAGATTTACGACGCCGCGGCTGGCGCCTTCACCATAGGCGGCGTTAGGGGCAGTGCGCACACCAGCGACAGCGCGTTGACCGTTTCCGCGGCAAGCCTCCCCGATGCGACCTACAATGCGGGGCCGAGTCCAGGCAACGCCAGCATCATGGTGCGCGCCTTCAACGGCGCCTACTGGGGTGATTGGCAAGACATCGGCATACAAGTGGGTCCGACCACACAGGTACCTGTCTTGCATGTCGCAACGGATCAGACCGTCGTTCGCGCCGGGGAGCAGGTTTCGCTGTCCGAATTGTTTACCGCGTCGTCACCCGACTCGCCTATCCTTTCCTACACGATTCACGATCCGACCGGCCCTATTACAGGCAGCGGTCATGTTTCGCTGAATGGCGCGATCAATTTGCTGGGGACCCCAGTCGATACCACCCAAGACATGACCTACCAGGTCTCGGCGGATGACTTTGCCAAGCTCACCTATGTCGGCGGCGGTTTTGTGCAAAATGGCGAGGCGCTCAGCATCACCGCGGTCAACGCGGCACAGCAAACAAGCGTGGCGGCGGCCTTGCAAATCATGAACATCGGTCTGGCCGGTAGCGGCATCGCGCACTATTTGGCGCCAGGAACGGAAATTCCTGTAACCGAAATGTTTGCGGTGACCGGAGTGAGCAGTGATTCACCGATAAAGTTCTACATCTTTTCGCTTGATCCCACCCTGTCAGACACGCTAAATCTCAATGGTGCGACAAACCTTTTTGGCAGCACGCTGACCAATATTGATGGTTGGGCACACTACGAGATCTTGGCTGCCGACCTCGGCAAGGTCACCTTTACTGCCGGCGCATACACCGGTCAGTACGGCAACGAACTGCTCATCGCCGCCCTCGATGGCTTGTCCACGGCAAACGCCTTTTCGCTGAAGCACGTAGCGACAGCGCCCGCCCAGATCACAGCAAAACCAACCAATCTGGTTTTGATTGGCGACACGGTGCCACTGAGCAGCCTGTTTGTGACGACTCAAGACGTCACCGGCCTGGACTTCCACATCTTCGACCCACAAGGTGGCGGTCTGGTCAATCTCAACGGCGTGACCAATTTGATGGGCAAGGAGGCGCTGTCCGGCGAATGCGTCATTTCCGGCCGCGATCTAGGCCAGGTAACGTACACCGGCGGCAGTGGCGAAGAAAGCCTGCTGATTGCAACATCAAACGACCAGCATGCCACTTGGGCGCCAGAAGTCGGTATCCATGTCACTGGCGTCGTTACCGCGCTGACTGCTGCGGGCGTTAGTGGCCAGGCGCAGTCGACGACGATCGCCGTGAGCGACAGCGCCATCAACATAGGCGCCAATATTGACGCCCTGGGTTCGCTCGCGGCTTTAGGCAGGCTCGCCAACGTCACCCTGACCGACGCAGCAACGCCAACGCTGGCAATCACCGCGGCCCAATTCGCCCGCGACGCTTCCGGCCTCGCCGCAATCACGAGCGGCTTTGCGCTGGAGGTGAGCGCCCTGACCGCCGATAGTTCGCTCACTGGCCTGACCGGCCATGCCACGACGGTGGTATTCGACGCGGCCGCTGGCCGCCTCGCCAATTACAATGTCATCCACACGGGCAGTGCTTACCTCGTCACGGACATGGTCGGCGCCGGCGGCACGGACACGCTTTCCAACATACAGCGCCTAAAGTTCCCTGATGCCACGATCGCCTTGACACTGGATGGCATAAACGTAGGTAACGGTCTCGCTTCAGAATACAACGCGATGGCGGAAAAACTCTACGTCGCGTATTTTGGCCGTCCTGCCGATCCGCTCGGCTTGCAGAGCATGACGGCACAGCTCAGCGCGGCCCGCGCTCCGACAGGCGTGCAGGCCTTCATTGCTTCCTACAGCACCAACGCCGCAGTCAAGGCCATCATCGATGGCTTCGGCAACAGCGCTGAATCGGCTAGGCTGTATCCAGGATCAAACACCGATTTTGTTGCGGCCATCTTCCAGAATCTGTTTGGACGAAATCCGGCTGGGACATTCTGGATCGATGCGCTAAACAACAATCAGATGACACGAAGTCAGGCAGCTATGAATATCCTGGCTGGCGCCGAAACAAATACCACCGCCCAAGGCCTGATCGATGCGGCAGGTATTGTTAACAAGATAGTCGTTGCCGACAATTTCACGACAGCCATTGTCACGGCGACCGGCTACAGCGGCAGTGCTGCAGCCGCAACAGCGCGCGCGCTGTTGCATTTGGTTGATCAAGATACCAATGTCGTTTCCTTTCAGTCTTCTGTCGATGCCACTTTGATCGGAATGGGTGCTGAGCCGGTTCATGTTGGGTAAGTCCAAGCGACCCAGAAGTATGATCACGGCAAATGGCTGCCGCGTCACCGAAGAACTTACCTCCAGTTCAGGTTCAGCGTGCGCTGCGACGCTGCGCAGGTAGAGGTTGATGAAGCTCTGCTATGGAATGCCAACCTCCTCGGAAAGCGACTTCAAGCAGCCAATCGATTCCTCAGCCAATCGGATCATTAGCCTCGCGTTCGAGCAACCAGCGCTTGATCATCAACAGGAAGTCGCCGCGGTCGCGCCCGAAGCCGCCCAAGCCGCCGTCGGCGGCGATGACGCGGTGGCAGGGCACCACCAGCGGATAGGGATTGGCGCCGCAGGCGCCGCCGACGGCGCGCGGGCCGCTGCCCAGCGTCGCCGCCACTTGGCCGTAGCTGCGGGTCTTGCCCTTGGGAATGGCGGCGATCGCGGCCCAGACGCGGCGCTGGAAATGGGTGCCGGCCGGCGCCAGCGGCAGCGAGAATTCGAAGTTCGGATCGCCGAGGTAGGCGCGCAACTGGCGCACCCCTTCCTTGGCCAGCAGGGTCCGCGGTGTCTGGGCGGGACGGGACTCGAGAAAATCGATGGCGGTGATCTGGTCGGCGTCGCACTTGAGGCCCAGCGAAAAGCCCGTCGCGCTGACCACGGCCTGGTAGTCGGCTGTGTCCATGGCTTGCTAACCCTTCTTGCCGAGCAGCGCGTCCTTCAGGTCCTGCGCTGCCGGATGTTCGCCCAGCCAGATGTTGAGCAGGGCCTGATAGAAATCTTCACCCGGATAATCCTCGCCACGCTTGTCGCCGTTGAACAGCAGGCGCGTGCCGATCCCGGGCAGCCAGTCCAATTGGATCAGGGAGCCCTTGGGCGCCAGCTTCAATGCCAGGATGGTCTGCTGCAAGGCGTCGCTGCGCGCCTTCAGTTGCTCCAGCTGGGCACCGCTGTAGTTCTTCTCGATGCCGGCGATCAGCGCCTTGGCGAAGTCTTCGCCGGGCAGATCGAGCAAGCAGACGATTTGGATGCGCTTGGCGCCCTTGGCCGCCAGCAGTTCGGCGGCGCTGCCCTGCTTTTGCGCCACGTAGATGCCCATCGCGTAGACCTTGAAGATGAACTTGGCGCGGACACCGGCGCCGTTCAGGCGCAGCTCGCTATCGCCGACGCGGGCCTGGTCGGCGAAGGCGACGCCGGCCACCTCGATGGCCGCGCTCGCCCAGGGAGCCGCGGCCAGCAGCAGGGCCACGGTGAAGCTCAACAGCGCGATTCGGCGCATCGTCTGCCCTCCGTCGTCAGGCGCGCACTTCGCCGTCGCCCAGGACGATCCACTTCTGCGACGTCAGCCCCTCGAGACCGACCGGCCCGCGCGCGTGGAACTTGTCGGTCGAAATGCCGATTTCGGCACCGAGCCCATACTCGAAGCCGTCGGCGAAGCGGGTCGAGGCGTTGACCATCACCGAACTGGAATCGACCTCGCGCAAAAAGCGCAGCGCCTGCGAATAGTCTTCGGTGACGATGGCGTCGGTGTGCGCCGAGCCGTAGCGGGCGATGTGCTCCATCGCCGCGTCGACGCCGTCGACCACGCGCAGCGCCAGAATCGGCGCCAGATATTCTTCGTACCAGTCGGCTTCAGACGCTGCCGCGATGTTTGGCAGCAGTTGTCGCGAGCGCTCGCAGCCGCGCAACTCCACCCCCTTGGCGGCGAAGAGCGCAGCCAGGGGCGGCAACGCGCGCTCGGCGACGGCGGCGTCGACCAGCAGGGTCTCCATGGTGTTGCAAGTGCCGTAGCGTTGCGTCTTGGCGTTGTCGGCGATGCGCAGCGCCTTGTCGAGGTCGGCGCTGGCGGCGATGTACACGTGGCACACGCCGTCGAGGTGCTTGATCACCGGCACACGCGCGGCAGCAGCGACCCGCGCGATCAGCCCCTTGCCGCCGCGCGGCACGATCACATCCACGTACTGCGGCATCGCCACCAGCAGATCGACAGCGGCCCGGTCGGTATTGTCCAGCACCTGTACCGCCGCCTCGGGCAGGCCGGCCTCGAGCAGACCCTGGCGCACGCAGGCGGCGATCATTTGGTTCGAGGCCAGCGCTTCCTTGCCGCCGCGCAAGATCGCGGCGTTGCCCGACTTGAGGCAGAGCGCGGCGGCGTCGGCGGTGACGTTGGGCCGGGCCTCGTAGATGATGCCGACCACGCCCAGGGGTACGCGCATCCTGCCCACCTGGATGCCCGAGGGCCGCCGCTTGAGCTCGCTGATCTCGCCCACCGGATCGGCCAGCGAGGCCACCTGTTCGAGGCCCTGCGCCATGGTCTCGACCCCCTTGGCGGACAGGGTCAGCCGGTCGATCATCGCCGCCTCGAGGCCGGCGGCGCCGGCCCGCTGCAGGTCTTCGGCGTTGGCGGCGAGCAGGCGCTCGCGCTGTTCGCGCACCGCGGCGGCCATCGCCAGCAGGGCGTCGTTCTTGGCCTTGGTGGAGGCGCTGGCCACCAAGCGCGCCGCGCCCCTGGCGGCGCGACCCAACTGCTCCATGTAGTCCTCGATCTTCATCCCGGCATCTTCCTGGCGTTTCTGGGCAGGGCGAGGCGCAGCGCCAGCTGCAGGAACTCGTCCCACAGGTCGCCGCGCACCAGACCCTTAATCATGCGATCAATGCGCGCCGCGTGCAAGAGCGCGGCGCGCAGGGCGGCGCCTGAACAGCGCTGCACGGCGCCGCGGTAGGCGGCCTGGCGGGCGCCGAAGATGCGCAGCGCGGCGCAGGCGCCATCGAAGCTGGCGCCGCCATCGACCGCGGCGCGCAGCTGGGTCAGGGTGCGCGTTTCCTGCGCCATCGCCCACAGCAGCAGCGGCGGCGCCGCGTCTTCGCCGCGCAGGCCGGCCAGCAGCTTCGCGGCGCGCGCCGCGTCGCCGGCCAGCAGCGCCGCGCGCAGTTTGTCCATGTCGTAGCGCGCGACGTCGAGCACCGCCGCTTCGACCTGCTCCAGGCTGAGCTGGCCCTCGGCGTAGAGCAGGCCCAGCTTCTGGATCTCCTGGTGCGCTGCCAGGAGGTTGCCCTCGACCTGGGCGGCGATGAAGGCGAGCGCCGGCGCAGTCGCCGACTGCATTTGCCGCGCCAGGCGGGCGGCGATCCAGTTGGGCAATTCCGGCAGCGGTGGGGCGTTCAACTCCAACGCCACCCCGGCCTGCTGCAGCCGGACGAACCAGGCCGCCTTTTTGGTCTGCCAGTCGGCCTGCCCCAGGGTGATCAGGGTGGCCAGGCCCTGGGCGCAGCCGCCGGCCTTGGCCGCCGCTTCGGCGTGGCGAGAAAGGGCCTCGCCACCTTCGCGTCCTGGTTTGCCGGTGGGCAGGCGCAGGTCGATCAGCTTGGCGCCGCCGAACAGGGAGAGGTTGCCGCCGGCCTGGGCCAGCGCCTCCCAGCGAAAGCCGGGACCGGCGACCAGCACCTCGCGCTCGTCGAAGCCGCGGGCTCTCGCTGCGGCGCGGATGCTGTCGGCCGCTTCGAGCACCAACAGCGGCTCATCGCCGTGGAGCAGGTAGAGCGGCGCCAGCTGCTCCTTGAGATGGCTCTGCAGTTGTCCGGCGGCGAGCTGCATGGCTGAGCTCAGACGGGGGGTTTGGCCGCGGCGAGGCGGCGCAGCACCTGCTGCACCAGGTCGTTCTGGATGTCGCGCCAGAGCAGGACCTCTTCCGACTCCTTGGACAGCACCAGGTCGTCGTTGAAGGTGATGTCGCGGCGCAGGACGATCTGGCTGGGCGGCAGCCAGTCCCGCCCGTCCTTGTTGCTGACGCGGAAGCGGAAGCTGCGCACCAGCTGGTATTCGCGGGCCCTGCCCGCGGCGGTGATGCTGAGGATGTCCTTGGTCTGACTGTCGGCCAGCACGACCAGGCTCGCCTGCGCAGGTTCGAACGGACCCACCACCTTGGCGCTGCTGCCGGCGACGATGGCGCGCTTCAGCACCGCGTACAGCTCGGACTCCTGCGGCAGGGCGATGTTGATGGTCTCGAACGGCAGCGGGTAGCTGCCGCGCAACTGGAAGCCGCAGGCGCCCAGACCCAGCGAGAAGAGCAGCAGGAGAAATGCGCGGCGCACGTTCAGCCGACGACGTTGACCAGCCGGCCGGGAACGACGACCAGCTTCTTCGCCGGTCGGCCTTCGAGAAACTTCAGCGTCGCCTCGCTGGCCAGCGCCGCCTGCTCGATCTCCTCGCGCGCGGCGCTGGCGGCGAGCCGCAGGCTGCCGCGCAGCTTGCCGTTGATCTGCAGCATCAGCTCGATCTCCTCCTGCAGCAGCGCCTCG
>JAHFRE010000365.1 GCA_023258955.1 Sterolibacterium sp. | reverse complement strand
ACATGCTCTACAGCGGCGAGTATTGATCGATGCTGCGCCGGTCGCTGCTCGCGCTGGCGCTGGCTGCGGCCTTGGTGCCGGCGCGAGCGGGCATCTTCGACGACGACGAGGCCCGCGCCCGAATCGAAAAGTTGCGCGTCGATGCGCTCGAACAGGGCCGGCGTGTAGACACCCTGAGCAGCGCGCAACTCGACCTGGCCAGCCAGATCGAGTTGCTGAAGGCGGAATTGGCCAAGCTGCGCGGCCAGATCGAAGTGCAGGCCTACGAGGCGGAATCGGCGCGAAAGCGCCAGACCGACTTTTACAGCGATCTCGACGGCCGCCTGCGCCGGCTCGAGGCGGCGCAGGCCGAGGCCGGCAACAGCGCCAAGAGCGCGCTGCCCGAGGTCGATCCCGGTGATGAGACGCGCGACTACGAAGCGGCCCTGGGCCTGTTCAAGGCTGCCAAGTATCGCGAGGCGCTCACTGCCCTGCAAAAGTTCATCGCCGCTTATCCGCAGAGCCCGGTCTTGCCGGGTGCCCACTACTGGGCCGCCTCCGCCCACCAGCAACTGCGCGAGTTCGGCAAGGCCGCCGAGATGTTCGCCAAGCTTGCCCAAGGCTGGCCCAACGATGGCAAAGCGCCGGACGCCCTGCTCGGCCAGGCCAACGCGCTCGAGGCCGCCGGTGACCGAGTGGGCACGCGCAAGGCGCTCGAAGCCCTGGTCGCCAGATATCCGGGGAGCAGCGCTGCGCTTGCCGCACGGCCGCGCCTGAAGAAGAAGTAATGGCCACGGGTATCGGCACCGCCGGTGCCGCAGCCTCCGCGCACCGTTACGCTGCCCTGCGCGTCACCGAGATCTTCCATTCGCTGCAGGGCGAGTCGAGCCGCGTCGGCCTGCCCACCGTGTTCATCCGCCTCACCGGCTGCCCGTTGCGCTGCCTCTGGTGCGACAGCGAATACGCGTTTTCCGGCGGCAGCAGCATGGCGCTGGAGCAAGTGCTGGCTGCAGTGGCGAGCCACGACTGCCGCACCGTCTGCGTCACCGGCGGTGAGCCGCTGGCGCAGGCCGGCTGCGCGACCCTGCTGGCGAGCCTGTGCGACGTCGGCTATTCGGTGTCGCTGGAGACCAGCGGCGCGTTGGACATCTCCGGGGTGGACCGGCGCGTGGTGCGGGTGATGGACTTGAAGGCGCCGGGCTCGGGCGAGGCGGACAAGAACCTCTGGGCCAACCTCGACCACTTGCGCGCCCAGGACGAGCTCAAGTTCGTGCTCGCCAGCGAGCAGGACTACCTCTGGGCCAAGCAGCGCCTGACCGAGCTTCACCTCGCCGAGGTTTGCGGCCTGCTGTTCGCCCCGGTTCACGGCATGCTCGATCCGGCGCTGCTGGCGGACTGGGTCCTGCGCGACCGGCTGCCGGTGCGCCTGCAATTGCAGCTGCACAAAATTCTCTGGGGTGCCGAGCGTGGACGTTGAGCGCGCACCGGGCGAGAGGAGTTTGCGAAAGACATGAGCGATAAGAACGCCGTGGTCCTGCTCTCAGGCGGTCTCGACTCGGCCACGACCTTGGGCTTGGCGCGTGCCCGGGGCTTCGCCTGCCATTGCCTGTCGCTCGACTACGGCCAGCGGCATCGGGTCGAGCTCGAGGCGGCAGCGCGCGTTGCCGCCAGCCTCGGCGCCAGCGCGCAGCGCACGGTCCGCCTGGACCTGGCCCAGTTCGGTGGCTCCGCCCTGACCGATACCGCCATCGCTGTGCCCATCGGTGGTCCCGGACCCGGCATACCGGTGACCTACGTCCCGGCGCGCAACACCATCATGCTCTCGCTGGCGCTGGCCTGGGCCGAGGTCCTCGGTGCGACCGACATCTTCGTCGGGGTCAACGCCGTGGACTATTCGGGCTACCCCGACTGTCGCCCGGAATACCTGCGCGCTTTCGAGGCCATGGCCAACCTGGCCACCCGGGCGGCGGTCGAAGGCCACAAGCTCAGTGTGCACGCTCCCCTGATCGCCATGAGCAAGGCCGAGATCATCCGCAGCGGCAACGCGCTCGGTATCGACTACGCGATGACGGTGTCCTGCTACCAACCCGACGCGACGGGTCGCGCCTGCGCGGTCTGCGATTCCTGCCGCCTGCGCCGCGCCGGCTTTGCCGACGCCGCGGTGGCCGATCCGACGCGCTATCGTGACCACAGCCCCGGCGCAGCGGTTTGACAGGGTCGGAGTGAGTTCCTATAATTCCGACCCTTCGCCGGGTCGTTAGCTCAGTTGGTAGAGCAGCGGACTTTTAATCCGTTGGTCGTGGGTTCGAATCCCGCACGACCTACCAATCAGCATTGGGCGAATAGCACCCCGGGGCGTTAGCTCAGCTGGTAGAGCAGCGGACTCTTAATCCGTTTGTCGCAGGTTCGACCCCTGCACGCCCCACCAAACAAGTTGCTGGCGATTCGCCAAGAAGAAACCCCGCCGCGGCGGGGTTTCTTCTTGGCGCTGCGGCGGCGGCCTACGCCGCGGCCGCAATCGTTGCGAATTGGCTTAGAGACCGCCGGTCCGGCGAAGAGCGCTGCGGCTATAATCGGTCCAAGGAAAAATATGCCTAGTTATACGCACTCGATTCCCTTGAGGCGGGTGGCCTTTGCCCAGGATTTCCGGCCGCTGCGCAGTGGGGCCGACAGGTGACTAGAGAAGAGCACCGTGGCGAACCACGCGTACCGCTGAAGCTCAAGGTCGCGATCGTCTACCACCAGCACCAGGACGAGGAGACCAGGCCGACCTATCACGGCGTGACCAACGACATTTCCATGTTTGGCTTGTCGGTGGTCGTCGACTACAACATCTTCAACGCCGGCGAGGTCACGGTTCTGCTCGCCATTCCGCCCGAACACGTTGGCGGACCGCAGTGCGTGATCGAGGCCACAGCCAAGATGGTCTATACCGTGCATTCATCGGAGCACCACGCTTTTCGCATCGGCATGCTGTTCAAGGGCTTCA
>JAHFRE010000364.1 GCA_023258955.1 Sterolibacterium sp. | reverse complement strand
GGCCGCGCCGAGCGACCGCGGCCGCGCACGTCCATAGCGATCACCCGCCGTCCCTGCGCCGCGACCCAGGGTGCGAAGTCCTCGAAGTCGAGCGAGTTGCGGGTCAGTCCGTGCAGGCAGACCACCGGGCAGCGCGCCGGCCCCGGCGCGCCCGCGTAGTCGCGGGCGAACAGGGCCAAGCCGTCGCTGCTTTGCCAGCTGCGCTCTACGCCTTCTTGCATCGCCGCTCAGAACTTCAGATCGACGCTGGCCTTGACCGTGCGCGGATCGCCGTAGAAGGCGGTGATGGTGTTGAAGAAACCGGCGAAGGGATAGCCTGCCACCTTGTAGCGCTTGTCGGTCAGGTTGCGGGCGTTCAGCGCCACCTTGGTCTTCCGGTCCTTGCTGGTCCACACCAGGCTCGCATCCCAGAGGGTGTAGGCCTCTTGCGCCAGCGTATTGGTCTGGCCGACGTTGGCGTCCCAGGCGGCGACACCGGAGAGGCGGGCGTTCTCCGCCTGGAAGGTCTTGCTCTTGTAGGAGAAGGTGTTGCCCCAGGCCAGCGCACCGTCCCTGCCGGCCACGGCGAGCGGCCATTCGTAGGTGCCGGTGACGCTGGCGGTGTTTTTCGGCGTGTTCTGGAACTCGGCGCTGTCGGCGATGTTGACCAGGGCGGCGGCGCTGCCGGTCAGGCCGTTGGCGACGATCCACTCCTTGTACTTGGCGTCGATGTGGCCGTACATCGCGTTCACGGTGAAGGCGCTGGTGACGTGTGCCAGCGCCTCCAGTTCGAGGCCGTTGATCCTGGCCTTGCCGGCGTTGGTCAGGCTGCCGGCGAAGCCGGTGACGACACCGGCGGCGTTGTAGGTCGGGACCGAACCGGGAATCTGCACGTTGCTGTAGTCGGTGAAGAACACGGCGGCGTTGGTCTGGATGCGACCCTCGTTGAAGCGCGACTTGAGACCCAGCTCGACCGTGCTGACCTCTTCCGGCTTGGCTCCCTGCATCTTCAGCAGCGACGCGGCGGTGGTGGGGCCGCCGGAGGCCGACAGGTCCATGCGCGGGTCGAACATGCCACCCTTGAAACCCTCGGAATAGGTGCCGTAGAGATTGTGCTCCCGCGCGAATTTCCAGCCGAAGCCGATCTTCGGGGTGAACTTGGTGTCGGTGCGATCGAGGGTGTTCTTGTCCAGGTCGGTGTTCGCTGCCAGGCCGACCGCCGCCGGGTTGCCCAGGGTGGGTGAGCCGAGCAGCCCGAGGTAGGTCCGCTTGAAGATGCGCGCCTGGCGCTGGTCGTTGGTATAGCGTCCGCCCACGCTCAGGTCGATACTGTCGGTGAGCTTGTAGCTGGCGTCGGCGTAGGCTGCCCAGGTCTTGGTGTCCATGTCGTCGAGGGTGTAGAGGGAGAGCCCGCCGGCGGCGTTGTAGAGCACGTCGAATTCGTTGAAGGCGTTCGCCTTCATGAAAAAGACACCGGCCACTCCCTGCCACTTGGCACCGGTGTAGGTGAGCTGAAATTCCTGGCTGGTCTGGCTGTCGTGATAGATCGAAGGCGCTTCGAACTGCGGTGTGTTGAGCGAGTCGAAGTCGATCGGCGCCCAGGACTTGCCGGCGCGATGCGCGGTGACCGACTTGAACGACAGGGTCGGATTGATCTCCCAATCGAGCAACAGCGAGTCACCCCAGGTGATCACCTGCTGCTTGTGGCCGAGCACGGTGTAGAGGTTGGCGCGGGTATCGTAATTGCCTGACAGCACCGGCTCGTTGGTCGGCGCCGGGCCCGCGGTCAAACGGTAGCCCTGCTTGGGCAGCGAGTCATCGACGGTGCGATCGGCGGCGAAGCGGATGAACAAGGAGCTGCTCGGCAGGAGCTCGACGCTGACGCGTCCGGCCAGCACGTCCTTGTTGTAGTTGTCCTGGCCGGTGACGACGTTCCTGCCGTAGCCGTCGTGGTTGAACGCCGCCAGGGTGCCGCCGACGCGCAGCGTGTCGGTCAACGGAGCGCTGCCCTTCAGCAGATAATCCTGTTCGCCGTAGTTGCCCAGGGTCGCCTTCAGCTCGAGTTCGGGCTTGGCCGAGAGCTTGCGCGTCACGTACTTGACCGCGCCGCCGATGGTGTTGCGGCCGTAGAGCGTGCCCTGCGGACCGCGCAGCACTTCGATCCGTTCGAGATCGTAGATGTCGGCCAGGGCCCCCTGCGGCCGCGCCATGTAGATGTCGTCGAGATAGACGCCGACGCCCGGCTCGTAACCGGCCACCGGATCCTGCTGGCCGATGCCGCGGATGAAGGCGGTGAGCGTGGTGTTGGTGGCGCGCGAGGCCTTCAGCGTGGTGTTGGGAATCAGGTCGGTCAGGCCGGTGAGGTCGGGGATGCCGGCGTTCTCCAGCGCTACCCCGGAAAAGGCGCTGACCGCGCCGGGAACGTCCTGCAGCGCTTCGGCGCGGCGCCGCGCCGTCACCGTGATGGTGGTGCTCGGATCGCTGGCGCTGGCGGCGGCCTGCGCCTGTTGCGCATCGGCGTTGCCGCAGAGGGAAAATCCGGATGCGATGGCGAGTGCAAGGGTTTTGCGTTTCATGGCGTCTTGGCCTCCCGAAGGTGTAGTGATTGTTGTCGATCTGCGCGGCGCCGTTGCAACCGCGAACGCAGAGGGTCCTGCGATCGATTGTAGGAGGAGTGCATGTCGGGCGAAACCCGGATTTATGCAACGGTTCTGTGCAAAAAAGCACAGCACCGTTGACCAGGCGCGGCGGCCGCAGCGGCAGCCGAGCGCTGGCCGCGCCGACGCTGGTCGACTACGCTTCGCCGCCCAGGATGCTGCGGCGCATCCGTTCGAGCATGGCGATCAGCTCCTGGGCCTGCTGGCTGCCGATGCCCGAGGAGAGGCGCTGGTCGTGCGCCAGCACCCGTTGCTTCATGGTGCGCAGCAGTCGCTTGCCCTTCTCGGTCAACCACAGGGCGTTGGAGCGCCGGTCGCTGGGGGCGGCGCGACGCT
>JAHFRE010000157.1 GCA_023258955.1 Sterolibacterium sp. | reverse complement strand
ATCGACAAGATGACCACGCTGAAAGCCCAGGGGGTCGGTTTCTCCCTGGACGACTTCGGCACCGGCTACTCATCGCTGTCCTACCTCAAACGCCTGCCCCTCGATCAGTTGAAGATCGATCAATCCTTCGTGCGCGACGTATTCACCGACATCAACGACGCCGCCATCGCCCAAGCCATCATCGCCCTGAGCCAAACCATGGGTTTGTCGGTGATCGCCGAAGGGGTGGAGACCGAGGAACAGCGCGACTTTCTTTCCCGACTTGGCTGCCAAGCCTATCAGGGTTATCTGTTCGGCCGCCCCGGACCCGTCGAGGACCTGTTCAAGAAGACGCTGTAGTCAGGTGCGGCAGGCTCAGACGGCCTCCTTCAGCGCCGCTGCGACCCCGACCAGGCGGCGCGTCAGGGCCTCGGCGAGCTTGTTCGGTTCGAACTTCGGTACGTACTCGTCCACCCCGACCGACACCCCGAGTTGGCGGTTCGAATCGGAGGATAGCGACGAATGCATGATCACCGGGATGCCGGCGAATCGTCCGTCGCTCTTGATGTGCTTGGTCAGCATATAACCGTCCATCTCCGGCATTTCGACGTCGGTTAGCACCAGGCGGATGATGTCGCTCACTTTCTTGCCGGCGCCAGCGGCGTGCGCCGCGATCCTTTGCAGTTCCTCCCACGCCGCCCGGCCGTTGACCGCGCTGATGTGCTTGATGCCCAGCGCATCGAGGGTGGCGATGATCTGGCCGCGCGCCACCGAAGAGTCGTCAGCGAAGAAAATCGTCGCTTCGCCGACGTCGATCGGGTGGATGTCCTTAAGCGCCAGTTCCTTATCGTCGTAGGACGAGGTCTCGGCGAGTATCCGCTCCACGTCCAGCATCATGACCAGTCGGCCATCGGCCAACTCGGTGACGGCGGTGACCAATCCCCCGAGCCTGGAGGTGAGCATCTCCGGCGGGACGCGCATATTCGACCAGTCCAGCCTCAGGATGGTGTCTACGCCTTCGACCAGGAAGCCCTGGATGCGTCCGTTGTACTCGGTGACAATCATGATGTCGCTGGCCGTCTCAGAGGGAATCCCGATGTATTGGGCCAGACTCACCACAGGGACCAACACGCCGCGCAAAGACACCATCCCCTTGACTGCCTCGGCCATTTCCGGCGCCGCAGTCACCGTCGGTGCGCGCATCACCTCGCGCACCTTGAACACGTTGATGCCGAACGTCTCACGGCGGCCGGTGCGACTATCGACGCCCAGGGAGAACATGAGGATTTCCAACTTGTTCGAACCTGCCAGCTTGGTGCGGCCAGCGATGTCGTTGAGCGCTTCCATGTAGTCCTTTCGGGAGTTCTGTTCTTTTTTCCGCCAGGCGCGCCCATTGTGCCATAGGGAGGTGCTTGCCACCGGCGAGGGAACTCCTGAGACTATTGGCACTCGAACGCCCGGAGTGCTAGAATCTTTCCTGGGAGGTAATAGTTTATGGGTAACGCTTTGTTAAGCAAACCATTTTCGACAGATGCCATGGCTTTGGCGCTGCCCTCGGCGGCCGGCAGTCTGGAGGCCTATCTCCACTCTGCCTACAAGATGCCCATGCTCACCGAAGAGCAAGAGCTCGGCTACGCCCGGCGCTTCCGCGAAGCGGATGACCTCGAGGCCGCGCGGGCGTTGGTGCTTTCGCATCTGCGCCTGGTCATTTCTGTGGCCCGCGGCTACCTCGGCTACGGCCTGCCGCACGCCGACCTGATCCAGGAGGGAAATATAGGCCTGATGAAGGCGGTCAAACGCTTTGACCCGGAGCGGGGTGTGAGGCTGGTTTCCTTCGCGATCCACTGGATCAAGGCCGAAATCCACGAATACATTCTCAAGAACTGGCGCATGGTGAAGATCGCCACGACCAAGGCCCAGCGCAAGCTCTTCTTCAATCTGCGCAGTCTCAAGCAGGGTGTGAACACCCTGGGCCCTGACGAAGTCAAGGCGATGGCCGAGCACCTGAAGGTGAAGCCCGAGGAAGTCATGGAGATGGAAACGCGGCTGTCCGGCCAGGACGTTGCGCTCGAGCCCTTGAGCGACGACGACGAGCACTACGCGCCCATCACCTATCTGGCGGCAGAGGCCAGCGGCGAGCCGACGGCGGTGCTAGAACGGCGAGAATACGACCACCTGCAGGGCGAGGGCTTGCAGCAGGCTTTGGCGGCGTTGGACCCGCGCAGCCGCGACATCGTGGCACGACGCTGGCTGAGCGAGGAGGGTGAAGGCGCAACCTTGCACGAACTCGCGGCGGAGTACGGCGTATCGGCCGAGCGCATTCGACAGATCGAAGCGCGTGCCTTGGAGAAGATGCGCGGCAGCCTGCAAACGGCTTAGCTAATCGCGGCGGGCCCGGTCCGGGCTCGCCAAAGCGTCCAGCAGCGAGCCGTGGATGCCGCCAAAGCCGCCGTTGCTCATCACCAGGATGCGATCACCCGATCGCGCCTCGGCAGCGATGGCAGCCACCAGCGCCGGCATCTGGTCGAACACCTTGGCCTTGTCGGCTAGCGGTGCCAAGACCTGTCCGACGTCCCAGCCGAGCTGGTGCGCGAAACAATAGACGACATCGGCCCCGGCGAGGCTCTCCGGCAACCGCCGGTTCATGACGCCGAGCTTCATGGTGTTGGAGCGAGGTTCCAGCACCGCCAGGATGCGCCCTGAACCGTCCATGTCGGCCCGCAGCCCGGCGATGGTCACCGTGATCGCGGTCGGGTGATGGGCAAAGTCGTCTAACACCTGCACGCCGCCCACCTCGCCGCGCAACTCGAGCCGGCGCCTGACCCCTTTGAATCGCTCGAGCCCGGCCAGCGCCACCGCCGGCGGCACCCCGGCGTGGCGCGCCGCCGCCAGCGCCGCCAGCGCGTTCGAACGATTGTGCGCACCGGGGAGGACCAGGCGGATGCTGCCGAGCGTCTTGTCCGCCAGCCCCAGTTCGAAGTCTCCACGATAGCCGGCTTCCCCCGCCCACCATCCCCGATCGCTGTTGAACCACTCCACCGGAGTCCAGCAGGCACGGTCCAGCACCCGTCGGACAGCGCTTTCGGCGGCGTTCGCGACGATCAGCCCGTTCGCTGGCAGCGTTCGCACCAAATGATGAAACTGCGTCTCTATAGCAGCAAGATCGGCGAAGATATCTGCATGATCGAACTCGAGGTTATTCAGCACCGTCGTCCGCGGACGGTAATGCACGAACTTTGAGCGTTTATCAAAGAAGGCGGTGTCGTACTCGTCGGCCTCGATGACGAAGAAGGGGGAATCGGTCAGACGGGCCGAAACGCCGAAATCCTGGGGAACCCCGCCGATCAAAAAGCCAGGGGTGAGGCCCGCGTACTCGAGTATCGAGGTCAGCATGGCCGTCGTCGTTGTCTTGCCGTGGGTTCCAGCGACCGCCATAACCCAGCGGCCACGCAGGACGTTCTCGGCCAACCACTGCGGCCCCGATGTATAGGGCAGGTCGCGCTCCAGAATCGCCTCGAGCAATGGGTTGCCGCGGGAGATGGCGTTGCCGACGACGAAGATGTCGGGCGCCAGAGTCACCTGGTTCGCCGAGTAACCCTCGGTCAGGGTGATTCCCTGGGCTTCGAGTTGATCGCTCATCGGCGGGTAGACGTTGGCGTCGCAGCCACTGACGCGATGGCCGGCAGCTCGCGCCAGCAGAGCGACGCCGCCCATGAAGGTACCGCAGATGCCGAGTATGTGCAGGTGCATGGCGGGTCGCCTGCAATGCCGTGTAGAATGGCCGGGGATTGTAACCGATCGCGCCGCCATGCCCCGCCGCTCCAAGCATCCGCACATCGACGCCATGCGCCGCGACATCGCCTGTCACGCCGCTCGACTGATGGCAGAAGACGGGATAGCCGACTACGGTTTGGCCAAACGCAAGGCGGCGCGCAATCTCGGCGCTCCCGATAGCGAGGCACTCCCCACCAATCAGGAGGTCGAGGAAGAACTGCGCGCCTATCAGGCTGTCTTCCAGGAGGAGGAGTTGCGCGAGCGAATCGGCGTCCTGCGCCGATGCGCGCTGGACATGATGCTCCAACTCGAGCAATTCCATCCCTACCTGACGGGCCCGGCGCTCGACGGAACGGCCGGGCGTTACGCCGAAGCCGAAATCGACCTGTTCGCCGACAGCGCCAAGGATGTTGAAATCTTCCTGCTCGACCGCGGGTTCAACTTTGAACATGCCGGCAATCCCCGCAATACGCCGGAAAGCCCAGAGGCGCGGCTGCGTCTCGACGGTGGTGAAGTCACCCTGTTGCTGTCCATCTATCCGCTCGCTTTGGAACGCCAGCGCCGGCGCAATCCGCACACCGGTCAAGTGGCCGGACGCGCCCGCGCCGAAGCCGTCGCCGCACTGCTAGGTCGAACATGAGCCCGGTCGCGCGCAATTCCCTGCTCGTATTCGCTGCTGTCAGCGTCTTCATCGCCGGTTACCTGGTCAACCGCGAGCAGACGAGCGCCGCGAGGGACGCCGCCGCGGTCGAAGGACTGCTCTCACTCACCCTCGAGGATGCGGCCGGCAAGCAGCAGGCCTTGCGGCAATGGCAGGGACAGCTGTTGGTGGTCAACTTCTGGGCGACCTGGTGCCCGCCATGTTTGAAAGAGATGCCGGGCTTCTCCCGTCTGCAGCGCAAATTCTCTGGGAAAGGGGTTCAATTTGTCGGTATCGGCGTCGATTCGCCCGACAAAATCCGTAACTTCGCCCTATCGGTACCGGTTTCCTATCCTCTGCTGATCGCCCCCAACGACACGATGGCTGTCGCCCGTGCGCTTGGGAATCGCGGCGACGGCCTGCCCTATACCGTGGTTCTCGGCCCCAAAGGCGGGGTCAGCGCGACCAAACTCGGCATATGGAACGAGGCAGACCTTGAAAAATTTCTCGCCGAAAACGGCCGCTGACGGAGTAAAATGGACAACTTGTAGCTATCTGCGGCAAATTAGCGACTATGGTGAAGCAAACACGTAGCCAACGTCAGTCCGAACTCTCCCCACCCCGGATCCTCGTCCTACATGGTCCGAACCTGAATCTGCTCGGCGCTCGCGAACCGGAGATCTACGGTCGGACAACCCTGGCCGAGATCCACGCCCGCATGGATGCGCGCGCGCGCGCCGGCGGAGTCCAGGTCGAGAGCTATCAGAGCAATAGCGAAGGCGAGTTGATCGACCGCGTTCAGTCGGCGGCCAGCGAAGGAACCCGATTCATCATCATCAACGCTGGCGGCTACGCCCACACCAGCATTTCCTTGCGCGACGCCCTGCTCGCCGTGGCAATTCCTTTCATCGAAATCCACTTGTCGAATCCACACGCCCGAGAAGCCTTCCGCCACAGGTCCTTTCTCTCCGATATCGCCGTTGGGGTCATTTGTGGCCTCGGCGCCCAGGGCTACGACCTGGCGTTGGAAGCGGCGCTGGCGCGGCTCTCCCCTTCCCGCCCTTCCTGAGCCAGCGGCCGCGGCCGTTCAGACCTGCAGGAGCACACTATGGATTTAAGAAAACTCAAGAAGCTGATCGACCTCGTCCAAGAATCGGGCATCTCCGAACTGGAGGTGACCGAGGGGGAAGAAAAGGTTCGCATCGTCAAGCACGTCATCAACAACCAGACCTACCTGGTCAGCGGCCAGCCGCCGCCGCCCGCTCCGCCAACTGCGGCACCCGAGCCGCTGCGGCAAGCGGAGGTCGCGCCGGTCGAAGAGGGCCACGCGGTCAAGGCGCCCATGGTCGGCACCTTCTATCGATCGAGCGCGCCGGGCGCGGCCGCCTTCGTCGAAGTTGGCCAGGTAGTCAAGGAGGGCGATACGCTGTGCATCATCGAAGCGATGAAGCTGATGAACGAAATCGAATCGGATCACAGCGGCGTGATCAAGGCGATCCTGGTCGACAGCGGCCAGCCGGTCGAATACGGACAGCCGCTGTTCCTGATCGGCTGAGCGCCGCGGCCCTCCATGTTTGAAAAGATACTCATAGCCAACCGCGGCGAGATCGCCCTGCGCATCCAGCGCGCCTGCCGCGAACTGGGCATCAAGACGGTGGTGGTGCATTCGGTCGCGGATACCGAGGCGAAGTATGTCAAGCTGGCCGACGAATCGGTGTGCATCGGTCCGCCGCCTTCGGCCCAGAGCTACCTCAACGTCCCGTCGATCATCTCGGCGGCGGAGGTCACCGATGCCGAGGCGATCCACCCCGGCTACGGCTTCCTCTCGGAAAACGCCGGTTTCGCCGAGCGGGTCGAGAAGTCCGGCTTTGTCTTCATCGGGCCGCGCCCAGAAACCATCGCCCTGATGGGCGACAAGGTCAACGCCAAGCGGGCGATGACCGAGGCCGGGGTGCCCTGCGTCCCGGGTTCCGAGGGCGAATTGCCGGCAGAACCCAAGGAGATCATCGCCATCGCGCGTGCCACCGGTTACCCGGTGATCGTCAAGGCGGCCGGCGGTGGCGGCGGCCGCGGCATGCGCGTGGTGCACACCGAGGCGGCCCTGCTCAACGCCGTCACCACCACTCGCGCCGAAGCGGCGGCGGCGTTCGGCAACCCAGCGCTGTACATCGAAAAGTACCTGGAGAATCCGCGCCACATCGAGGTGCAGGTGCTCGCCGACGCCTACCGCAACGCCGTCTATCTGGGCGAGCGCGACTGTTCGATGCAACGCCGCCACCAGAAGGTGATCGAGGAGGCGCCGGCGCCCAAGATCAATCGCCGCGCCCTGACCCGCGTCAGCGAACGCTGCGCCGAGGCTTGTCGCAAGATCAATTATCGCGGCGCCGGCACCTTCGAATTCCTCTACGAAAACGGCGAGTTCTACTTCATCGAAATGAACACCCGGGTGCAGGTCGAGCACCCGGTGACCGAACTGGTCACCGGCATCGACATCGTCCAGGCGCAGATACGCATCGCCGACGGCGAGAAGCTGTGGTTCCGTCAGCGCGAAGTGGTGACCAAGGGCCACGCCATCGAATGCAGAATCAACGCCGAGGATCCCTTCCGGTTCACCCCCTCGCCGGGACGCATCGACACCTACCATCAACCGGGGGGGCCGGGCATCCGCATCGATTCGCACGTCTATCAGGGCTACACGGTGCCGCCGCACTACGACTCGCTGATCGGCAAACTGATCGCCACCGGCGACAGCCGCGAGCAGGCGATCAAGCGGATGCGCATCGCCTTGTCGGAGATGGTTGTCGAAGGCATCAAGACCAACATCCCGCTACACCAGGAACTGATGCACGATGCCCGCTTCCTCGAAGGCGGCGCCAACATCCACTATCTGGAAGAAAAGCTCGCGGCCAAGGAAGAGGCGACCAAGGGCAAATCATGAGCCGCACATGTGGCGCAACGTCAGCCTGAACGTCGCCGCAGCAGACGTCGACGCGCTCTCCGACGCGCTGTTGGCGCAGGGGGCGCTCTCGGTCGCGGTCGAGGATGCCCTTGCCGGCACGGCGGCGGAATCACCCCAGTTCGGCGAACCGGACTCGCCGGGCACCCCCCTTTGGCGCGAGAGCCGCGTGGTGGCCCTGTTCGCCGCCAGCGACGACCTGATCGGCCGGGTGGCGCAAGCGGCATTGGCCGCCGGAATTGAAGACCTGCCAGAATTGGATTTCGAAGACGTCGCCGAGCAGAACTGGGTGCAGCTGACCCAGGACCAATTCGCGCCGATCCGCATCGACGACCGCCTCTGGATAGTGCCGAGCTGGCACGAGCCGCCCGACCCGGCGGCGGTGCATCTGATCCTCGATCCGGGCATGGCCTTCGGCACCGGGTCGCACCCGACGACCAGGCTCTGTCTGGAATGGCTCAGCTCGACCCTCGTCCGCGGCGCTAGCCTGCTCGACTATGGTTGCGGCTCGGGCATACTCGCCATCGCCGCGGCCAAGCTGGGCGCTGGCCGCGTGGTCGCTGTCGATATCGATGCCGACGCGCTGGTGGCGGCGCGCGACAACGCGACGCGCAACGCCGCCGTGATCGAATTGCGTCACTCCCAGGCGGGCCTGGACGAAGGCTTCGACCTGGTGGTCGCCAACATCCTCACCAATCCCCTCTGCGTCCTCGCGCCCGTGCTCGCGGCACGCGTCGCGCCGGGAGGGCGGATCGCCCTCTCCGGCATCCTCGAGACCCAGGCCGAGCAGGTGATCGCCGCCTACGCGCCCCACCTGCGTCTCGACATCGGGGCCAGCAGCGAAGGCTGGGTGAGGCTGGAGGGGCGGGGCTCATGATGCTGACCCGCTGCCCGGGCTGCGCCACGGCTTTTCGCGTCTCCGCCGAACAGCTGAAGGTCAAACAGGGCAAGGTTCGTTGCGGCCAGTGCCGGCAGGTGTTCAATGCGCTGAGCAGCCTGGTCGACCAGGCAACGCCCGCCCCAGCCAGTGAATCGCAAGCAGCACCGGCGCCGCCGCCCCCGATCGACGCGACAGCGCTGTCCGCGCCGTCACCGGTGCTTGCCACCCATCCTGAACCGCCCGCCGCTGTCGCCTCCGAACCCGCGTCGCCTGCCCCGGCAGCTTCGCCCGGGTATCTCGACGAGGTCTTCGCCGCTGTTTCCTATAGCCGCTCCCATCGCGGCCGCGCGTGGGCCTGGGGCGCAGGCGCCGTGCTCGCCGCCTGCGCCTTGCTGCTGCAGGCGACGCTGCACTTTCGCGTCGAACTGGCGCAAAGCTTTCCCGCCGCCAATCCGCTGTTGCAAGAAGCGTCGCTGCTGTTCGGCGTTGACCCGTCCCTGCCGCACAAGGCCGATCTGCTTGGCATTGAGACCTCCGACCTGCATCCGGGCAACCGCGCCCAACTCGTGTTGACGGCGACCCTGAAGAACCGCGCCGCGTTTGTCCAGGCCTATCCGCACCTCGAGTTGACCCTGACCGACGTCAGCGACCAGGCGCTGCTGCGCAAGGTGCTCGCACCCGCTGAATATCTGCCGTCGAGCGTCGCGGCAAGCGGCGGCTTTGCCGCCAACAGCGAGTTCGCCTTCGATCTGACGCTCGAAGCCAGCGTCACCGGCGCGACAGGATATAGAATCTACGTTTTCTACCCCTGAGATCACAACAAGGAGAAG
>JAHFRE010000156.1 GCA_023258955.1 Sterolibacterium sp. | reverse complement strand
TGCCAGTCGTTCGAGATGCTTGTGGGCGTTTTCTATCATGACGATCGCCGCATCGACCATGGCGCCGATGGCGATGGCGATGCCGCCCAGGCTCATCAGGTTGGAGTTCATGCCGAGCAGGCGCATGGCGATGAAAGAGATCAACACCCCGACCGGAAGCATCAAAATGGCCACCAGGGCGCTGCGCAGGTGCAGGAGAAAGACGAAGCAGACCAGGGCGACGATGACCGATTCTTCGGCCAGGGTGCGCTTCAGGGTGTCGATCGCGCGGTGGATCAGATCGGAGCGATCGTAGACCGTCTCTATGCTCACCCCGTCGGGCAGGCCAGGGGCGATCTCGGCGATCTTGTCCTTGAGGTTGTGGATCACCTCCAGCGCGTTTTGTCCGTAGCGCGCCATGGCGATGCCGGAGACCACCTCGCCTTCGCCGTTGAGTTCGGTGAGACCGCGCCGCTCGTCGGGAGCGAGTTCCACCCGGGCGATGTCGCGCACCAGGACCGGCGTCCCCTTGTCGCTCTTCACCACCAGGTCTTCGATGTCGCTCCTGCCGCGCAGGTAGCCGCGCCCGCGCACCATGTACTCGGTCTCGGCCATTTCCACCACCCGGCCGCCGACATCGCGGTTGGAGTCACGGATGGCCTGGGTCACCTTCAGCAGAGAGACGCCGTAGGCGCGCAGCTTGGTCGGATCGACGGTCACCTGGTAGGTCTGGACGAAACCGCCGATCGAAGCCACCTCGGCGATGCCGTGGGCCTTGGTCAGCTGATAGCGGACGTACCAGTCCTGGATGCTGCGCAGTTCGGCCAGCGTCCTGTTCTTGGCCAGCAGCGCGTACTGGTAGACCCAGCCGACCCCGGTGGCGTCTGGACCGATCTGCGGCGTCACGCCCTTGGGCATGCGGCCGGAGGCGAAATTGAGATATTCGAGCACGCGCGAGCGCGCCCAATAGATGTCGGTGCCGTCCTCGAAGATGATGTAGACGAAGGAGGCACCGAAGAAGGAAAAGCCGCGCACGACCTTGGACTTCGGCACCGAGAGCATGGCCGTGGTGAGCGGATAGGTGACCTGGTCCTCGACCACCTGCGGCGCCTGGCCGGGATATTCCGTGTAGACGATGACCTGCACGTCGGACAGATCGGGCAGCGCGTCGAGCGGGGTGGTGACCACGGCGTAGCTGCCGCCGAGGATGATGAACAGGGTGGCGAGCAGAACCAGCAGGCGATTCCTGCCCGACCATTCGATGACGCTGGCCAGCATGGTGATCCTCCCTCAGTGGCCGGGGTGCGGCTCTGCGGTGGTGGCGGACCTGCTGGCGGCCGGGCGAGCGGCGTTGGGCTTGACGCTGATGATCACCCATTCGCCCGCCTGGCGCTCGACGAATTCGAAGCTGACGCTGGCGCCGGGCTTGAGTTCCTTGAACAGCGCGGCGTTGGCCGGCTTGAAATCCATGGTCATGGCCGGCCACTTGAGCGAGGCCACCGGGCCGTGGCTGATGGTGACGCTGCCGGCCTTGGCGTCGACGCTATCGACTATGCCCTCGGCCCGATGGCCCGTCGCAGCCGCCTTGACCGGTTGCGCAGCGGGCACAGCAGCGGCCTTTCCAGCCGGTCCGCTCAAACCTCCGATGGCGGCCTTGAGATTGCTCTCGGCGTCGATCAGAAAATTGGCGGCGACCACGACCTGCTCACCGGCCTTGATCCTGTCGAGCACCTCGACGTAGCTGTCGCCGAACGCACCGAGCTTGACCTCGCGCGGCTCGAAGCGGCCTCGCTCGAGCTGGACCAGGACGATGCGTCGGGTGCCGCTGTCGATCACCGCCGAATCGGGGACGGTGAGCAGCTTCTCCGCCCGGCCGACGGGCAGCTCCACTTGCGCGAACATCCCCGGCTTGAGCAGGCCCTTGGGATTGGCCAGCTCGATCCGCACCGCCACCGTGCGCGTCTCCGCCTTCAGCGTCGGATAGACGTAGGCGATGCGGCCCTCGAAGACCTTGTCCGGATAGGCGTTGATCTTGATCCTGGCCTGGGTACCCGTCTTCACCAGGCCGATGTCCTGCTCGAAGACCTCGGCGATGACCCAGACGGTCGATAGATCGGCGACTTGGTAGAGTGCGTCTCCGGGCATGAAACGCATGCCCTGGACGGCCTTCTTTTCGGTGACGATGCCCGTGACCGGCGAACGGAAGCTCAGGGTGCGCTTCGCTTCGCCTGAGGCAGCCAGGGACTTCAGCTGCGCGTCGGAGATGTCCCAGTTTTTCAGACGCAGCAGGCTGGCTTCGGCCAGCTGCTTCATGCCGCTTTGCGCGTCCTTGCCGGCGTCCTTCAAGGCTTGCACGCCCTGCACCGCGAGCGCATATTCGCGCTGCGCCGAGACCAGTTCCGGGCTGTAGACCTCGAACAGGGGCTGCCCCTTGCTCACCGCCTGTCCGGTCACGTTGACCTGCAGCCGCTCGACGTAGCCCTCGAACTTCGGGGCGATGGTGAACAGTCGCTGCTCGTCGGGCTCGATCCGCCCCACCGCGCGCACCATCTTCTCCAGACTGCGCAATTCGGCGGTCTCCACCCGAACGCCGAGTTTCTGGATCTTCTCCGTGCTGATCTTGATCTGGTTGGGGGCGTCCGCGGCGCTCGCTTCGCCGCTGTCTTCTCCTTCGTAGACCGCGATGTAATCCATGCCCATCGGGTCCTTCTTCGGTGTCGGCGAGGTGTCGGGCAGGCCCATCGGATTGCGGTAGTAAAGCAGCTTGCGCGCCGTAGCCTTCGCCGCCGGCGCTACGCCCGTCGCCGGGCCAGCTGCGGTTTGTCCCTGGTGTGTGCCGAGCAGGTAGCCGCCGGTCAGCGCCGCTGCGATCAGGATGACGGCGGCGATCAGGCTTGGGGCGGTCTTCAAAGGTCTTCTCCTATCAGCCGTTCGATGTCGGCCAGCCGCAGCTGCGCCTCGACCCGGGCCTTCAGTTCTTCCAGGCGGCTGCGCCGGATCTGGCGCTGCGCCTCGAGCAGGCTGGCGAAATCCAATTTGCCATTTTCGTATGCGGCGAGCGCTGCGCGATAGCTGAGCTCGGATTGGGGTCGCAGACGATCGCGGCTGAGCGCTTCGGTGCGGCGCGCTGCGTCCAGGGCGACGAGGTTGAGCGAAAGGTCGGCGAGCAGCTGCGATTGCAGGGCGTCGCGTCTGGCCTCGGCGGCCGCGACCATGGCGCGCGCCTCGCGCTCTTGTGCGCGCCGCGAGTCCTGCTGCAAGGGCAGGTTGAGTTCCAGCATCACCCCCCACTCGGCGACACCGCTGCGCACCTGGGTCGGTGCCAGTCCCAGGGCGAAGTCCGGATAGCGGTTGCGCAGCACCAGGTCGCTGTTCTTCTCGACCGCCGCGAGCTTCAGCCGCTGCGCTGCCAGTTGCGGGTTGTGCTCGACCAGTTGCGCCTGCAAGGCCGCCGCGGTCGGCAGCGCCGGCAGCGGGCGCAGCGCCAGCGGCGCCGCCAGGGGGGCGGCGTCTGGCCGGAGCAGCAGGCCGTTGATGCGCGAATGCAGGTGATGCCGTTCCATCTCCATGCCGATCAATTCGCTGGCCATCGCCGTCTGCTCCAGCTGCGCGCGCAACACGTCCTGCTGCGGCACCAGCCCCGAGGCGTAGCGCGCCTGGGTGATCTGGGCCAACTGCGCCATCAGCTCGAGGATTTCCCGCGTCAAGTCAACGCTGACGCTGGCCCGATAGTAGTCGGCGTAGCTGGCCTTGACCCGCGCCGCCAGATCGACCCAGGTCGCCGTGGCGGCAGCGCCCGCCGCTTGCGCTTCGGCGCTCGCCACCTCGCGCTTGAGATCGCGCTTGCCCCAGAAGGGCAGAGGCTGGATCACCGTGTATTTGGCGCTGCCAACGCGCCCGGGCAAGAGGTTCGGCCCCGCCGCCTGACCGGCGTTGGTGACGTCCATCAGTTCGACGCGCAGCGTCGGATCGGGCAGCGCGCCCGCGGGCTGCACCCGTTCGCCAGCCGCCTCGGCCTCGAAGCGCATCGCCGCGTATTCCGGATTGTGGGCGCGAGCGTAGTCGAGCAGGGAAGCGACGTTCGCGCCAGGCACCGGCTCCTGTGCCGCCGCGGTCAAGCAGGTGGCGGTCAGCATGGCTGCCAGCCACGGGATGCCGCTTGGCGAGCGTTTCATTCGGCGCGTTCGAAACTCACCACCGTCAACTTGCCGTTGACGGTATCGACGGCAAAGCGAATCCTGTTGCCTTCCTTGAGCTGGGCCAGCCACGCCGTATCCTTGACGGCGAAGGCCATGGTCATCGGTGGCATGCCGTTGGGCAGGGCGCCATGGGCAATGGTCACCCTGGCGGCAGCCGTGTCCACCTTCTTTACCACCCCGTCGGTCATCGGGCCGTTGGTCTGCGCCGATCCCGGCTTGGCGTCGTGCGTAGCGCCGTGCCCGGCGTGATCGTCGGCCGCATGGGAGGAAAGGGAAGCGCTCGCGGTGAGCGTCAGGAAGGCGACGGCGACCAGGATCCTGGCGACCGGCAGCGCGTGGGGACGATCAATCATGGCGGAGATCCTCGTTGATTGGAACAGCCGCCAGTGTGATCGATGCCGGCCAACAGCGAGCTTACCGCCAGATTACAGTTCTGTAATCTTTTCCTGTGCGCGGCCGAGGTTTCTTTCGGCCGCGCACCAGCGGCTACAGAACCGCGTCGATGGCTGGGGTGAGTTGGGCCTTCAAGCCGACCAGGTCTACGCTGCTGCCGATTCCGTGCGCGATCGCCGTATAGACGCCATCGCCGTTGCCGTCGTGAAAGACATCGTAGTAGCTGTACGCGCCGATGGTCACGGTCTTCTCGACGAAGCCGGCTGCGAGTTGCACATAGCTGGTGTGACTGTTGGCTGGGACCGTGGTCAGCGTGCCGTTGGTCGCAACGGCCTGAACCTGGGTGACATGGCCTGAGCTATCGACGGTGAACTTGTCGCGTTCGTACGGATTGACGTACAGCAGGGTGGTGGCGCTGCCGGCTTGGATGAAGGTCTTGGCATCGCTGGCGATGACATAGGGATTGGTGCTGCCGGTCTGAACGAAGGTGCGCGTCTCGACGGCGTTGCCCTGAACCAGGGTTTCAACGACCGAGTTGCCGGCCACCGCGAAGCTGGCGGTCGGCGGCAGCGACAGGTTCAGCGTATGGCTAGTGCTGCCGCTGCCGATCACCTCCTGCATCGCCGTCACCCTGCCATTGCTGATCGTGAAGGTAAAGCCAGCGACGTGATTTGCCCCGAACATGCCCGCCGATCTGCCGAAGTCCATGATCCCAGAGAGCATCGGCATATTGTCGAAGTCCATGGCGATGGGATCGAAGGCCAGCGCCGGCCCCATTTGCGCGAGGCCCGCGGCAGCGGGCAGGCCCTGCACGTTCGCCGCGATATTCATCATGCCGACGCCGCCAAGTGAATTCGATGGCATCGGTGAAGCCAGAGTGCTTCCTGCAAAACCCATCATGACAATCTCCTGTGTAAGAGTGTAATCAGAGAAACAGCGAATCAGCCGTTCAATAGCGTGATCGTGCTTGCCACATAGACGCCGCCTGTGTATTGGACATTGACGCCAACCCGTGCCCCGGACATCATTCCGCGTCCGCCCATCATCCCGCCGACGCCCGTGACGGTCACACCGTTGCTCTGTATGGTCACGCCATTCAACATGAAGCTGGTCGCGGTAACGTTGTAGGCCGTACCTTCCATGTACGTCATGGCAGGCGAAGACCCAGGGGTCGGTGGCGTGCTGGTTCCGGGTAGTGAACCAGACTGCGCGAAACTAACGACGGAGGTTGTAACGGCGCCGTTGTTCATCACGCCCCTGATGACGATGGACTTGCCGACGGTAAGGTCGCTGGCGGATCCGTTGTTGAGGAACAGGCCACTGCCCATGGTCCCGCTGACGCTGCTACCGCCAGCGATGGACATGGAATAGTGGCGGGTCGCCGGGTCATAGCTGGTGATCGTTCCCATCAGATCGACCGTTGCGCCGCTGGGTGCTTGCGTCGGATTGGCCGCCACCACCGTCACCGCGCTTGCTTTGACGGCGTTGTTGGCCACCGCGCCGGTGACGTCGACGAACACGCCGTTGGCCAGATCCTTGGCGGCGCCGCCGCTGAAGTTCGCTGAACTGGCGTCGACCACGACCCCGCGCACGGTGAAGCTCGAGGCCGAGACGAAGTTCAGGATCGTGCCGTGCAACTCGACCGCGGCGGCGGCAGCGGGTGCGTAAACGGTGACGGCGGTCGCCGTCAGCTTGCCGCTGCCGGCATCGTACTGTCCGGTCACCACCACGTATTTCCCGTCCGTCAGCAGGGTGCCCGCTGGCGCCACGGTCGCCCTGCTGGCGTCGACGGTCACGTTGAGCAACTTGAAGCTGGCGTTGCCGGCGTAGGCGGAAATGGCCCCGGACAGCGTCAGGTTGCCCGTGCTGGCCGCGGACAGCTTGATCCGAACGTTGGTCGCGGTGATCATGCTGCCAGCGGCTGCGCCATTGCTCCACACCGTGACCAGCTGGCCGTTGGCCAGCGCGGTTGCCGCCGGACTGACGATCGCTGCGCCGGCGTCGATGGTGTTGCTGCCGATGGCGAAGCGCGCCGCGCTGGCGTTGAGTTGCGACACGTAGCCCGTCAAACGGATGCCGGTGCCAGCGGGCTTCTGGGTGATCAGGGTCGCCTGGACGACGCTGCCACCTTGGCCGTCGACCTTCGGCAGTCCGTATACGGCGAGGCGGTCGCCCACCTGGATCGCCGAGATCGAGGCGTAGCCTGCCAACGCCGTCACCGGTCCGAGCGCCGGATCGGTGTTGACGGCGACCGTGGTGCCGAGCAGGGTGACGCTGTTGGTTCCGACCGCCGTGACCGGGCCGACCAAGGCGGGAGACATCACGACGGAGGCCATCGCGCCATTGACGTCGTAGCCGAACTCCACCGTGTGGCCGAGCATCGCTGCGGTTGGCGGCGTGGCGATGGCCGTTCCCTGGTCCTCCTCGGAGCTGAAGCTGGCCTGGCTGTCGTCGCGTCGAGTGCCGTCGACGATCAGACTGCCGAAGCCGGTGATCACGGCGATTCCGGTGCCGCCGGTACCGACGCCGGCGATCAGGCCGAGCACCGCCGCGCCGCCAGCGCCGCAGCCTGCAGTCAGCAGGGTGAGCGCAGCGACGAGGAGCAAAGTGGAGCAGCGATGCGATGCGTTGAACATTGAAAACCCTTTCAGCGTCTGGCCGCTAGGAATGTGCCAGCTGGCCACGATAACAATACATGCCGAAGCGGAACCGGCGATCGGCATTTGGGCGGCCTTCGTCGCGGCGGTTCAAAGCCAGCGCCTGGCGCACGAACTCCTTGGCGCCGCTCGCCCAGAGCTTGCGTGACAGGTCGCTCAAGGCGGCGATCGATTCGTCGGTAAATCCATCGCCGAACACCGACTGCTCGAGCATCGGTGCCGAGCCGGCGATGTTGCTGGCGGCAGCGGCGATGTGGTCACCGACGTTATCGGCAAAGAGCTGCATCATTTCCGGCGTGCCGCTCTTTGGAACGAAGGCCTCGGTGCACAGTTCAATCTTGCCCTGGTCGCCGTCGACCCTGCGCGCCAGACCGAGACGCAGCAGTTCCTGCAGGATGACGTTGGGCCTGACGTCTTTGGATATGGCGTAGGCGAGCGCATCGAATGATCGCGACTTGCCATGCGCGTCGAGTGCGAGCGGCTTGCCGCGCTGGTCCAGATAGTCGGGATCGGCGCTCCAGCGGGCAAAGGTCTCCATGGCCGCGCTGAGGTTCTTGGCTTTGGCTGGGGCCTGGCCGGCCTCCCGCCAAACGCGCACGTCTTTCCTGTGCACTCCGGAGAGGGTGCTGAGGCTCGAATCGGTCACCTTGGCGCCAGCGGCGCAGAGAACCTGCTCGGCGGCCCCCACGAACGCGTTCTTGAGGCTGCTGGCAAATTGGCTATAGCTGACACCTTCGCGCACCAGCAGTTCGATCAGCGGTCCGCTCAGGCGCACCGCCGCCTGCAGCGCGAGATCGGCGCGGCTGTCGGGTGCGGCGGTTTGCGGTTCGGTGCTCATGATGTGGGAAAGTATCCCACATTAGATGCGCGATGTCAACCGGGCCATCCAAAGCACCGATGGCTCGGATTACGCTGTGTGTCTTTCGGGCGCCCGACCAGCGGGCGCAGGGCTCATGCCGCCACGCCCATCCACTTGCGGCTGAGATTGACCGCCTCGACCGCATTCACGCCGAAGGCGTCGGCGCCGGTGTAGGCGCGCACGGTCTCGTCGATCTGACCGCCGCCGATCATGATCTTGAACTGGTCGCGCATCCCGGCCGCTTCGAAAGCCTCGATCGTCTCCTTCATGGAATCGAAGGCCAGGGTCAGAAAGCCGGACAGCGCCACCACATCGGGTTGGTAGGCCTTGACCTCGTCGACGAAGGACTTCACCGGCACGTCGATGCCGATATCCTTGACCTCGAAGCCGTTGATGTCGAGCATGAAGGAGACGATGTTCTTGCCGATGTCGTGCAGGTCGCCGTGTACCGTGCCGATCAGCACCTTGCCCAACTTCTTCGCCACCTCGCCCGGCACCTGCTGGATCAGCGGCTTGGCGATGGCGCCGATGGTCTCTAACATTTCGCCGGCCAGCACCAGTTCGGGCAGGAAGTATTCGCCCTCCTCGAAGCGCTTGCCGACGAGGTCCATGGCCCGACGGCACAGCTCCATCACCCGCAGCGGGTCGGTCTTGTCCTCGAGCAGCATCCGCTTGGCCAGGGCCAGGGCGTCGTCTTCGTTCATGTCCGCCAGCCAATCCACCAGTTGCTGCTCTTCCTTGCTCGTATCGTTCATGCTGTGTCTCCTGTTCAGAGTGGAATGCCGACGGCTGAGTATATATTATCGCTGCCAAAGGCAATGGTGAAACAATTCGCTATTGGTAAATTGATCCGGCGCCCGGCCCAGCGCCCGAACCGAGGCCCGACTCGGTGATGATTTCGGCCAGCACCTCCTCGTTCTTGTGGCCCATGACGTGGATGCCGGCGACGCCGTCGATGTCGAGCAGGGCGGCGATGGTTTCGAGGCAGATG
>JAHFRE010000155.1 GCA_023258955.1 Sterolibacterium sp. | reverse complement strand
AACGCTCGTCAATGCATCCAACTGCGCCGAAGCCAATCCCCGCATCTGGTCGCTGGTCAGACCGAGCTTGACCTGGTCGGTCGTCAGCGCCGGGATCTGCGTCACCAGCAGCTTGTTCAACTGCCCTGTCGTTAGCGCCGCAACCTGCTTGGTCGTCAGCGCCTTTATTTGGTCTGTCAACAGTGCATCCAACTGCTGCGTTCCCAAGATCCTTACCTGATTGGTCGTCAAACCAGACACGATCTGGTCTGTCGTTAGCGCGCCAATCTGAGACGTGGTCAACGCCTTGATTTGATCGGTGTTCAGGTAGGCGGATATCTCGTCACTAGTCAGGGCCCGAACCTGGCTCGTCGTAAATGCCTGGATCTGATCTGAACTCAGCACTGCCACCTGATCGGAAGTCAGCGCTGCTATCGCATCCGTGCCAAGGGTCGCTATGACTTGCGGCGACAATCCGGCAAGCGTGGCAGGTGGCATCGCGATGATAGTGGTCATGTTCCTGTTCCTTTTTGGAGAACGCGCCGCAGCCTGTTGCGACGGGCTCAATATATGCCAAGTTATAGTTCAGCTTACCATGAAAATGCGCGGCTCCGCCTCGGCGAATAGTGGCGTTCAGTTTGATGCTAAAGGAGAAAATTGGCGACGACAGTCGACTGAGAGTAATGCTAATGAAACACTCTATGGAACGACACTATTGTTGCAGAAAAGCAACGTTTCGTGATCGCTCTACGGACGACAGATGGGGGGCTAATCCCTTGTCGGCCACCAACCAAAGCCATCGAGTCGACGAAGCAAAAAATATATCGCGTTTGCCCTAAAGGATCGACAAAAGTTTCCGATATCAATCCCTGATAAGGGAGGATTCGCCCTTCTAGATCGTTGCATGCCGGGTCGACGGCCCGGGATCGACGTTATTGGCAAACGGGAGGCATCCAGCAATGGACATGAAGACTGGAAACGACGGCTCGCCTGTACCTGAGGTCCGTCATGGGGCATCAAGAATTCTCAGCGCATTGAGGGAGGGCGCCCTGCCTGCCATCGAGATAGCCGACAAGACCGGGCTTTCAGCGAAGACTGTCATGACGCGAAGCTACATTCCTGCCCTTCGCACTTTGGGCCTGATTCACGTGGTCGCATGGCGGCATGGTCGAAATCATCTTATTCCGGTGTTTGCCCTTGCCAAGAACGGGAACGCGCGCGACGCCCCACGACCCATACCGTTGACCGCTGCACAGCGCGTGACCCGCTATGTTGAAAAGAACAAGGACCAGGTCAATCTATCGCGCCGGTTGCGCCGTGCTAAGAAGGAGGGCCGCCCGTTGTACCGTCCGGTCTATGACCCGGTGCTGATCGCCCTGGGTGCCATGCCGCGTCCAATCGTCAAGCAAGACGGCGTACGTCTGCCCGAAAGCGATGCGGCAGAACGTCGGGAGCGCAATATCGCCTGAGTTGAGTCCTGCCCGGCGTTGCCGCTTATCCCCAATTGCTCCACAGCATTCGCACAGCTTGTTCTCTCGCCTTGTTCCTTCTTCCGCAGTAGACTAGGGAGCTGCAAGGAGGAGACAGATTCATGGCCCAGATGGCGGCAAATGCCTACGCCAATAACCGCAACGAGGATGCGCAGGTCGCCGCCCTGAAGCTGCCGCCGCATTCGATCGAGGCCGAGCAGTCGTTGCTCGGCGGCCTGCTGCTCGACAACAGCGCCTGGGATCGCATCGCCGACATCGTCACCGAAGCGGATTTCTATCGCGACGACCATCGCCGCATCTTTCGCCACATCGCCCGGTTGATCGAACGCGCGCGTCCCGCCGACGTGGTCACGGTGTACGAGGCGATCGAAAAGAACAACGAGATCGAGCAGGCGGGTGGTCTCGCCTATCTCGGCGAAATCGCCAACAACACGCCGTCGGCCGCCAACGTCCGCCGCTACGCCGAGATCGTGCGCGAACGCGCCGTGCTGCGCCGCCTGGTCACCGTCGGCGACGAGATCGCCGCCAGCGCGCTGAACCCGGCCGGGCGCGACGCCAAGACCCTGCTCGACCAGGCGGAGAGCAAGGTCTTTGAGATTGCCGAAGCCGGTGCCCGAAGCACCCAGGGCTTCGTCGCCATCCAGCCGCTGCTCGGCGAAGTGGTGGACCGCATCCAGGAACTCTACGAGCAGGAGAACCCCTCGGACGTTACCGGCGTGCCGACCGGTTTCCACGACCTCGACAAGATGACCGCCGGCCTGCAGGCGGGCGACATGATCGTCGTCGCCGGCCGTCCCTCGATGGGCAAAACCGCTTTCGCGCTCAACATCGCCGAGCACGTCGGGGTCGACCTCGGCTTGCCGGTGGCGATCTTCAGCCTGGAAATGTCCGGGCCGCAGCTGGCGATGCGCTTTCTCTCGTCGGTCGGCCGCCTCGACGCCCATCGCATCCGCACCGGCCGCCTGAACGACGACGAGTGGGACAAGATGACGGTGGCGCTGGGCAAGCTGCACGGGGCGCCGATCCACATCGACGAAACCGGCGCGCTCAACGTCACCGACCTGCGTGCCCGCGCCCGACGCCTAGCGCGTTCCTTCGGCGGCAAGCTGGGGCTCATCGTCATCGACTACCTGCAGTTGATGACCTCGACCCGCGAAAATGAGAATCGGGCCACCGAGATCTCCGAGATTTCGCGTTCGATCAAGGCGCTAGCCAAAGAGCTGCAGGTGCCGGTGATCGCTCTGTCGCAGCTGTCGCGCAAGGTCGAGGAGCGGAACGACAAGCGGCCGCTGATGTCGGATCTGCGCGAGTCGGGCGCCATCGAGCAAGATGCTGATATCATTTTGATGATGTACCGCGAGGAGTACTACAAGCCCGACACGCCGGAGAAGGGGGTGGCCGAGGTGATCATCGGCAAGCACCGCAACGGTCCCACCGGCACCGTCAAGCTGACCTTCCTCGGCGAATACACCCGCTTTCAGAGTTTCGCCCAGCCGGGCAGCTATTGATTCCTTGACCTGGAGAACCGCCATGAAGAGCACCAAGCAGATCAGCCTCCTCCTCGCCTGTCTGAGTCTGACCGGCGCTGCCCTGGCGCAGCAGAGCAATATGAGCTTCTTCGTCACCAGCGTCAGCCCCGGCAAGGGCGGCAATCTCGGCGGCCTCGAGGGCGCCGATCGCTATTGTCGGGCCTTCGCCCAGGCGGCCGGGGCGAAGGCGAAAAACTGGCACGCCTACCTGTCCACCCAGGGCGCGGGCGCGGTCAACGCGCGCGACAGGATCGGGCGCGGACCGTGGCGCAACGCCAAGGGCGTGGTGATCGCCAAGGATCTGGCCGAGTTGCACGGCAACAACAATCTGAATAAACAGACGGCGCTCACCGAAAAGGGCGAGGTGGTCAACGGCCGCGGCGACAAGCCGAACATGCACGACATCCTCACCGGCTCCCAGCCCGACGGTACCGCGTTCAGCGGCGCGGATGACCGCACCTGCCACAACTGGACCAGCAGTACGAGCGGCGCCGCGATGGTCGGTCACTCGGATCGGCTGGGCATCGATGACAGCGCGCCGATGAAGTCATGGGTCACCTCGCACCCCTCGCGCGGGCCCGACGGCGGCTGCAGCGCCAACGATCTGAAGAGCACCGGCGGCGCCGGGTTGCTGTACTGCTTTGCCGCTAATTAGAGCCTTCCCCCCGCCCCCTTCCCTGGGAAGGGGGTGACGGGGGCTCGCTGCGCTCGCAGGATTACGTGGCGTCGGACTCGGGGCGACCCTTCGCCCGACGCTCTACGCTTCGTTGTAGCCAGCCAGTTTCAGAGTACTTCCGCGGCGTGATCGGCCAGGCGCGAGCGTTCGCCGCGCTGCAGGGTCACGTGGCCGGAATGCGGCCAGCCTTTGAAGCGATCGACCACGTAGGTCAGGCCCGAACTGCCCTCGGTCAAATAGGGCGTGTCGATCTGCGCGATGTTGCCCATGCACACCACCTTGGTACCGGGGCCGGCGCGGGTGATCAGGGTCTTCATCTGCTTGGGCGTCAGGTTCTGTGCCTCGTCGATGATCAGGAATTTGTTGATGAAGGTGCGACCGCGCATGAAGTTGAGCGACTTGATCTTGATGCGGTTCCTGATCAGGTCCATGGTCGCGGCGCGGCCCCAGTCACCGCCCTGGACGCCGCCCTGGCCGTCATCGGCGGGCCGGTTGAGCACGTCGAGGTTGTCCTCCAGCGCCCCCATCCAGGGGGTCATCTTCTCCTCTTCGGTGCCGGGCAGGAAGCCGATGTCCTCTCCCACCGGAATCGTGACGCGGGTGATGATGATCTCCGAATAGCGCTTGGTGTCCAGCACCTGGGTCAGGCTGGCGGCCAGGGTCAGCAAGGTCTTGCCGGTGCCAGCCTGGCCGAGCAGGGTGACGAAATCGATGTCCGGGTTCATCAGCAGATTCAGGGCGAAGTTCTGCTCGCGGTTCTTCGCGGTGATACCCCAGACGGCGTTCTTCTGGTGGTTGTAGTCGGTCAGGGTTTCGAACAGCGCGGTCTTGCCGGCGCACTCCTTGACCCAGGCGTAGAGCGGCTGCGGTCCTTCCTGCCAGACAAATTCGTTGAGCAGCAACTCGCTGCACAGTGGCCCCTTGATCCGATAGAAGGCGCGGCTGTCTTGCTTCCACGACTGCATGTCCTTGCCGTGCGTGTCCCAGAAGTCGGCCGGCAACTCGCGCGCACCGGTGTAGAGGAGATCGATGTCCTCGAGCACCTTGTCGTTGAAATAATCCTGCGCTTCGAGGCCCAGAGCGCGGGCCTTGATGCGCATATTGATGTCCTTGGTGACCAGGATCACCGGCCGCTTGGGGAACTTGCCGGCCAGGTGCAGGACCACCGCCAGGATCTGGTTGTCGGCTTTGGCCGTGGGCAGTGAAGCGGGGATGACGCCGTTGATCGCCTCGGTCTGCAGGAACAGCCTGCCGCTGGCCAGGTCGTGCGAAGCCGTCGCCAGGGCGATGCCGTTCGCGATGTCCGCCTCGTCGGCGCTGACGATCTCGTCCAACATGCGGCTCGACTGACGCGCGTTGCGCGCCACTTCCGACATACCCTTCTTGTTGTTGTCCAATTCCTCGAGGGTCATCATCGGCAGGAAGATGTCGTGCTCCTCGAAGCGGAACAAACAGGTCGGATCGTGCATCAGCACGTTGGTGTCGAGGATGAACAGCTTGGTACTGCTGATACTGCGCTTGGGTTTGGCGATCATCGGGGATGGGCTTCTTTCCTAGAGGGATTTCACAGCGGCGAGAACCTCGGCGGCGTGACCGTCGGCCTTGACCGCGCGCCACTCATAGCGCAGCACGCCGCGGCCGTCGATCAGAAAGGTGGAGCGCTCGATGCCGCGCACCTCCTTGCCATACATCTTCTTCAGCTTGATCACGGCGAAACCCTGGCAGAGCTTTTCCTCGACGTCGGACAGCAGTTCGAACGGCAGGGCGAGCTTGGCCTTGAAGTTTTCGTGCGACTTCATGCTGTCGCGCGAGACACCGTAGATGCGGCAGCGGAGTTGGGCGAATTGCCCGTGCAGATCGCGGAACTGCCCCGCCTCGGTGGTGCAGCCCGGCGTGCTGTCTTTGGGATAGAAATAGAGGACGACGCTCTCGCCGCTTGCCTGCGTCAGGTGGAAGTCCTTGCCGCCGGTGGCGGGCAGGCTGAAGTCATCGACCTTCTTGCCTATCGTGATCATGTCGCTCTCCTAAGCGGTCGCCAGAAATTCATCGCCTTGCAGCATCAGGGTACCCGAGCGCCCGGGGACGCTGCCCCTGACCACCTCGTGGCGCGGCAAGGTGTTGAGATCGAGGCTGGCGTGCAGTTCTTGCAAGGTGCAGGGTTGGTAGCCCTGAGCCAGCCAGCCTTCGAGCAGCCGTTCGAACACCGCTTCCAGCTTCTGCCCCTCCAGTTCGGCGTGCAGCGTATAGACCTGGGTCTGCGGCTTTGCCGTCGCCGCGAGCAGCGACTCGTGGGCGTTCTCCGCCGTCACGCCGTTCGCACCGATGATCTCGTCGAGGGTCGGCAGGGTCGTCGGCAGTTGGGCGCAGGCGACCAGCTCGCCGTTGCAAATCGGCATGAAGGGCCGGGCGCCACGGCTGTCCGAACTATAGGCGCAGCCCAGGCGCTGGGTCAGGCGCAGCGCGTGCGGATTCATCTGCCAACCGGCGGCGGCGTGAGCCCTGGCGGGATTGCCGAAGATTTCGAGGAAGCGCTTGCAGGCTCTTTCCATTTGCGCTTCGGTCCAAGCCTGGTCGGCTCCCTCGACCCCATCCTGCCATTTGACGTGATCCCAGCAGTGGATGCCGACCTCGTGGCCGGCTTCGGCGACGCTCTTCATGATGCCGGCGCAGCTTTTGCCGATATCGGGGCCGGGCAGCAGCGTGCCGTAGAGCAGGGTCTTCAGCCCATAGTGGGAGAGCACCGAGCTGCGCTTGACCTTGCGCACGAAACCCGGGCGCAGCGCCCGCATCACGGCGCGGCCGGTGTGGTCGGGGCCGAGCGAGAAGAAGAAGCTGGCCTTGAGCTCGAAGCGGCGCAACAGGGCCACCAGGCGCGGTACCCCGACCAGCGTGCCGCGGTAAGTGTCGACGTCGATCTTCAGCGCGAGCTTCAAGGCTCAGTCCATCAGGTGGCGCGCCGCGGCGACGTCGCCGCGATAGGCGTCGAAGATGTGGGTGAGCGCCTCGGCCATGGAGACCTGCGGCGCCCAGCCGAGCTCCGCCTTGGTGTTGGCGATCAGGGGGACGCGGTTTTGCACGTCCTGGTAGCCCTTGCCGTAGTACTCGCCGGAAGTCGTCTCGAGCACTTCCACCTTCTCCGCGCTGGCCCGGTACTCGGGATAGCGTCTGGCCATCTCCAGCATCATGCTCGCCAGTTCGCGTACCGAGTAGTTGTTGGCCGGATTGCCGATGTTGTAGATCTTGCCGCTGGCGATGCCGTCGCGGTTGGCGATGATCTTCATCAACGCGTCGATGCCGTCGGAGACGTAGGTGAAGGCGCGCTTCTGGCCGCCGCCGTCGACCAGCTTGATCGGTTCGCCGCGCACGATGTGGCCGAGGAACTGGGTGATGACGCGCGAGCTGCCTTCCTTGGGGGCGTGGATCGAGTCGAGTCCGGCGCCGATCCAGTTGAAGGGTCGGAACAGCGTGTAGTCGAGGCCTTCCTGCTGGCCGTAGGCGGCGATGACGCGGTCCATCAACTGCTTGGCGCAGGCGTAGATCCAGCGCGGCTTGTTGATCGGGCCGTAGATCAGGTTGGAGTTTTCCGGATCGAAGGCCTCGTCGCCGCACATGCCATAGACTTCCGAGGTCGAGGGAAAGATCACCCGCTTGCCGTACTTCACCGCCTGGCGCACGATCGGCAGATTGGCTTCGAAATCCAGCTCGAAGACGCGCAGCGGTTCCTTGACATAGGTCGCCGGCGTGGCGATGGCGACCAGCGGCAAGACGGTGTCGCACTTCTTGACGTGGTACTCGATCCACTCCCTGTTGATCAGTATGTCGCCCTCGAAGAAGTGGAAGCGCGGATGGTCCACGAGGTCGGCGACGCGCTCCGACTGCATGTCCATGCCATACACCTCCCAGTCGGTGGTCTGCAGGATGCGTTGCGACAGATGGTGGCCGATGAAGCCATTGACGCCGAGGATCAGAACTTTTTTCATTTGCTTTCGCTGGATCGATCAGGGTTGAAGTGGGGCCGTCAGGCGGCGAGTTGGAGCGCGAGTTGTACCGGCTGGCGATCCCAGTCGCCCTCCCATTCGAGCAGGCGCAGCACGCCGCCGTCGGCGCAGTCGGCCAGCACCGTCTCGCCCTCGCAGTAGAGCGTGGGCACGTGGTGTTTGGGCACTCGCTGTGGCTGCCGCAGAGTGCGCAGCAGACGCAGCGAGCTGCCTGCGGGCAGGGTGCAGAAGGCCCCGGGATAGGGCGGGGCGACGGCGCGCACCAGATTGTGGATGTCGCTTGCGGGCTGCCGCCAGTCGACGCGGCCGTCCTCGGGTCTTCTGCCGCCGAAGTAGGAACCGGCGGCAAGGTCGAGCGGCGTCTCGCGGGCCTCGCCTTTGATCAGCGCGGGCAGGACGGCGTCGAGCGCCATCTCAGCGGCGACCGTCACCTTGACCATGACATCAAACGCCCTGTCGTCGGGCAGTATCGGCACCGCCTGCTGTGCCACGACGGCACCGGCGTCGGGTTTCTCCACCATCCGATGCAAGGTGGCGCCGGTCTGCCGCTCGCCCTTCAACACCGCCCAATTCACCGGCGCCCGCCCACGGTACTTGGGCAACAAGGAGCCGTGCATATTGTAGGCACCGCGGCGGGCCAGGGCCAGCAGCGCCGGCGGCAGCATCGAGCGGTAGTAAAAGGAGAAGATGAAATCCGGCGCGATCGCCGCCATCCTTTGTGCCAGATCGGGGTCGCGCGCGCTCGAAGGCTTGATGCAGGCAATGCCGGCGAGCGCAGCGAGTTCGGCGACGCTGTCGAACCAGAGATTTTCACCAGGATCGTCCTCGTGGCTGACCACCAGGGCCACCTCTATCCCGTGCGCCAGCAGCACCGCCAGGCAGCGGACGCCGACCTGGTGATAGGCGAAGACGACGGCGCTAGGCATCGCTGTCGCCGGGCTCGAGCTTGGATTCAAGTACGGCCTCGATGAAATAGCGGGGACGATGGCGCACCTGCTGGTAGATGCGGCCGACATACTCGCCGAGCAGACCGACGCCGAACAGGGTCAGGCCGATCAGGAAGAAGGCGATGCCGAAGAGGCTGAAGACGCCCTCGGCCTCCGGCCCGATCATGATGCGGCGTATCGCCAGATAGACGACGAACAGCACGGAGAGCAGCGACACCGCCATCCCGGCCAGGGAGAACAGCTGCAGCGGCAGCACCGAGAAGCCGGTCATCAGGTCGAAGTTGAGGCGGATCAGGCTGTAGAGCGAGTACTTCGATTCGCCGGCGTGGCGCTCGGCGTGGCCGATCTCGATTTCCACCGGACGCATCGCGAAGGAGTAGCCGAGCGCCGGAATGAAGGTGGCCACTTCGCGGCAGGCGTTGATCGCGGCGACGATGGGGCGCGAATAGGCGCGCATCATGCAGCCCTGGTCGGTCATC
>JAHFRE010000363.1 GCA_023258955.1 Sterolibacterium sp. | reverse complement strand
CGATGCGCGGGTGGTGCGGCAGGTGATCTGCTTCTGAGCGTCGCGGCGTCTTCTTGAGCCATAATGGCGCTTTCCAAATCGCGAGAGCAGCCATGAACACAAGGACAACGGCCAGCGGCCTGGTCATCGAAGAGCTAACGATCGGTGCTGGCGAGGAGGCGACGGCGGGCAGGAACGTCTCGGTGCACTACACGGGCTGGCTAACCGACGGCAGCAAGTTCGACTCGAGCAAGGATCGCGACGAGGCGTTCGAGTTTCTGCTCGGCGGCAAGTGGGTGATCGCCGGTTGGGACGAGGGCGTGGTCGGTATGCGCGTCGGCGGCTCACGCAAACTCACCATCCCACCGGAGCTCGGCTACGGCGCGCGCGGTGCCAGCGGCGTCATCCCGCCCAACGCAACTTTGGTGTTCGAGGTCGAACTGCTCGGGCTGCGCTAGGCCGGGGAGCGGCTCAAGCCTCGAGCATTTTCCTGACGACGATGTTGAAGGAGGCGATCCATTCGGGCGCGAACTGGTTGTCGCAGGCGTTGATCTCGGCGATAGCGCGCACCAGCGAGCGCGACTGGCCGCGGTGGCTGTGCTTCAGGGTCACCGATTCGAAGGCGTCGACGATGGCCAGAATCTTTGCCCCGGCGCAGATCTCTTCCGCCCCCAGGCCCAGCGGGTAGCCGCCACCGTCGGGCATCTCGTGGTGCTGCGCCACCATCTGCGCCGCTTCCTGCCAGCCGTCCATGCGCTCCAGCAGGCCCGCGCCGAGCGCCGGGTGGCCGCGCATCTGCCGCTTGTCTTCGTCGCTCAACCTTTCCACCTTGAGCCAGACCGACTCCGGCAGGAGCATCATGCCGACATCGTGCATGTACACGGCCGCCTCGAGCTGCGCCGGCGCCACCGGTTGGCCGGCGGCGCTGTTGCTCTCCAGGGCAAAGTGCAGCAGGCGCTTGCTGCGCCCCTCGAACAGCGGCGAGCGCGATTCGAACTGCAGAGCCAGCGAGCGGAAAAAGCGCAGATCGCTGGCGACGCTCTCGGTGCTGCGCGCAATCACCGAGCCGCGCGACTTCAGGACGCGCGCCGCCGCCACCGGGCGAAAGCCGGTGACCGCCTCGATCAGCCCGACCGAACGCTCGTTGAGGGTATGCTTGTCGGCGCCCGCCAGACTCTCGAGCGCGCCCACCAGTTCGGGCAATTTCAGCTGATTGATGGCGCGTCCGGCGGACAGCGCCTCGAGCGACAGTTCCAGCCTGTCGGTGGCCAGCAGGATGACCTCGGCCAAGAGATCGGAAAATTCGATTTCATCGGCGCGTACCCGCGCTAGCAGGGTCTCGATCGGGTGGGCGATCGCAACCCCGAGCTCGACCTTGCAGATGGCGGCGTTGCCCTTGATGTTGTGCAGGGCGCGAAACAGGTTGGCGACCACCGTCTTGTCGTGGGGGTCGGCCTTGAGACGGGCGACTTCGCGTTCTATGGTCGGGACTTGGTCGACGAAATCATCGACAAATTCACGCAGCGCTTCGGCATCTCTTATTCTTGGTTGGAGCAGGGCATTGACGTCCATGGAAGCTGTATACGTCAGTCGCGTCTTTCGTGCAAGCGACGCCCTGCGCTGACCGGCGGGCGGCACGGCCGCCCGCGTTTGACCGCCTCAGGCGGGCATGATGCCGCACTCGGGGTGGTCGACGGCGGCGCGCGCCGGCGCGCTGGCGGCAAAGAATTCGCTGTCGTAGTCGCCGACGGTCTCGATGAAAGGATCGCTGTCCTCCATCAGGCTTGCCAGGTGCGCGCGCGACAGGCTGCGCGCTTCATCGGTGATCGGCGAGAACCACAGCCCGGCGATCTTCTCGTAGCTGCCCAGGCACAGCCAGGGACCATCGCTCTCGGGCGGCGTCGCCATCTCCGGCAGATAGCCGCCGCCGCTGGCGGCGCGGCTGCGGTAGGACAGGATGAAGCCCAGTTGTTGCGCGCGTTTGCTCAGTGTGTTCCAGCTCATGACGTCCCCCTCGTAGGTCGATGTTGAAACGGGTCCATCGTGTGGACTCGCAAAACACGATTTCTACGCCGGTCGCCGCCAAAAGTCATGCCGCGATGCACCATGTGAAATGGCATTTCACATGACGAAAGACAGAGGGCTTCCTATTTTGCCCAGGAGTCCCTCAGCGTCACGGTGCGGTTGAAGATCGGTGCGCCCGGCCGCGAGTCGATCCGATCGGCGACAAAGTAGCCGTGGCGCTCGAACTGGAAGCCCTGCTCGGGTTGCGCTGCGCTGAGCGCCGGTTCGAGCCAGGCGCTGACCACGCGCTTGCTCTGCGGGTTGAGGTCGGCCAGGTAGTCGCGCTCCTCGCCATCCTCACGGGCGCCGGGGTTGGCGCGCGAGAACAGCCGGTCGTAGAGCCGCACCTCGGCGCGGATGCCGTGACGTGCCGAAACCCAGTGCAGATTGCCTTTCACCTTGTAGAGATCGGCACCGGCGGTGCCCGATTTCGAGTCGGGCAGGTATTCGCAATGCACCGTGGTGACGCGGCCGGCGGCGTCGTGCTCGGCGCCGCTGCACCTGACCACGTAGCCGTGGCGCAGGCGCGCCATATTGCCGGGATAGAGGCGGTGGTAGCCCTTGCTCGGCTGGTCCATATAGTCGTCCCGCTCTATCCACAACTCGCCGCAGAAGGGTATCTCGCGGCTCCCCAGTTCAGGCCGCTGCGGATGGTTGGACGAGCGGCAGAGCTCTTCTTCCCCGGGCGGATAGTTGTCGATCACCAGGCGCAGCGGATCGAGCACGGCGATGCGGCGCGGCGCCTGTTGGTTGAGATCCTCACGCATGCAATCTTCGAGCAGGCTCATGTCGATCCAGGAATCCGACTTGGAGACGCCGATGCGCTCGGCGAAGAGGCGGAATCCGGCCGGGGTGAAGCCGCGGCGGCGAGCGCCGGCCAGGGTCGGCATGCGCGGGTCGTCCCAGCCGTCGAGGTGGCCTTCTTCGACCAACTGGATCAGCTTGCGCTTGGAGAGCACCACGTAGGTGAGGTTGAGGCGGGAGAACTCGTATTGGCGCGGCAGCGGC
>JAHFRE010000362.1 GCA_023258955.1 Sterolibacterium sp. | reverse complement strand
TTGACGATGCAGCCCTTTTCGGCGATGTTGCCGAACAGCACGGCCAGACCGCCGTCCTGCGAATAGGCGTTGTCCTTGTCGCGGATGCAGCCGGCGGTGCGGTCGAGGTCGTGCTCCGGATAGCGCCGCTCCTGCGAAAAAGCCACCTGGGTTGGCACGCCGCCGGGGGCGGCGCGGTAGAAGTCGAACACCGAGGTGTCGTGGGCGCGCACCAGGTCGTAGATGTCGAGCGCTTCGCCGAGGGTCTTGCTGTGCACCGTCGGCAGCTCGGTGTGGAGCAGTCCGGCGCGATCGAGTTCGCCGAGGATGGCCATGATGCCGCCGGCGCGATGCACGTCCTCGACGTGATACTTATCGGTGCTCGGCGCCACCTTGCACAGGCAGGGCACGCGCCGCGAGATGCGGTCGATGTCGGCCATGGTGAAGTTGACCTGGGCTTCTTGCGCCGCCGCCAGGAGGTGGAGCACGGTGTTGGTCGAACCGCCCATCGCCACGTCGAGGGTGATGGCGTTCTCGAAGGCCTTGAAGGAAGCGATGGAGCGCGGCAGCGCCGCGGCGTCGCCCTCGCCGTACCAGCGCCGGCACAGCTCGACCACGGTGCGTCCGGCCTTGAGGAACAGCTCGCGGCGGTCGGCGTGGGTCGCCACCAGGGTGCCGTTGCCGGGCAGGGCGAGGCCCAGCGCCTCGGTCAGGCAGTTCATCGAATTGGCGGTGAACATGCCCGAGCAGGAACCGCAGGTGGGGCAGGCGGAGCGCTCGAGTTCCGCGACCTCGCTATCGGAGACGGCCGCATCGGCGGCCTTGACCATGGCGTCGATGAGGTCGATGGAGACGATCTTCTCGTTGACCTGCACCTTGCCCGCCTCCATCGGCCCGCCCGAGACGAACACCGCCGGGATGTTGAGGCGCAGCGCCGCCATCAGCATGCCCGGCGTGATCTTGTCGCAATTGGAGATGCAGACCATGGCGTCGGCGGCGTGGCCGTTGACCATGTACTCGACCGAGTCGGCGATCAGCTCGCGCGAGGGCAGCGAATAGAGCATGCCGCCGTGACCCATGGCGATGCCGTCGTCGATGGCGATGGTGTTGAACTCCTTGGCCACACCGCCGGCCGCTTCGATCTCCCGCGCCACCAGTTGGCCGAGATCCTTGAGATGCACGTGGCCGGGAACGAACTGGGTGAAGGAGTTGACCACGGCGATGATGGGCTTGCCGAAGTCGCCCTCCTTCATGCCGGTGGCGCGCCAGAGGGCGCGCGCGCCGGCCATGTTGCGGCCGTGGGTCGAAGCGCGGGAACGGTATTCGGGCATGGCGATTCTCCTGATACGAACCTTGCATTCTATCCCGAGGCCGCCGCGGCTTTGGCCATGACGATGCGCGGGTTATCATGCAGCGAAGCACCGAGGCCGAATCCCCATGCTCATCCATCCCCGCTTCGATCCCGTCGCCGTCGCCATCGGTCCCTTGGCGGTGCGCTGGTACGGCCTGATGTACCTGGTCGGCTTCGTGCTGTTCGTCGTCCTCGGCCGGGTGCGCGCCGCGCGCCGGCCGGAGCTGGGCTTCGACGCGCGGAGCTTGGACGATCTGCTCTTCTACGGGGTGCTCGGCGTCGTTCTCGGCGGCCGCCTCGGCCAAGTGCTGTTCTACGAGCCGGCATACTACTTCGCCCATCCGCTGGAAATCCTCATGGTGTGGAAGGGCGGCATGAGCTTCCACGGCGGCTTTCTCGGCGTGCTGGTGGCGATGTGGCTGTACGGCAGGAAGACCGGCAAGGGTTTCTTCCAGGTCACCGACTTCATCGCGCCGCTGGTGCCCCTGGGTCTGGCCGCGGGTCGCCTCGGCAACTTCATCAACGGCGAACTCTGGGGCAGGGTCGCCGATCCCGGCCTGCCCTGGGCGATGGTGTTTCCGCAGGTCGACGACCAGCCGCGCCATCCCTCGCAGCTATACCAGTTCGGCGGCGAGGGCCTGCTGCTGTTCCTGATCCTCTGGTTCTACGCGGCGCGACCGCGGCCACCGCGCGCCGTCTCCGGCGCCTTCCTGATCGGCTACGGCGTGTTGCGTTTCCTCGCCGAATATTTTCGCGAACCCGACGCCGGCATCTTCGGCCACTCCTACAGCGTCAGCATGGGACAATGGCTGTCCTTGCCGATGATCATCGTCGGCCTGCTGTTCCTGCTCAAGAGAAGACCATGAACGACCGACCCTTCAGAGTGCTGGGCATACAGCACATCGCCATCGGGGCGCCGGACAAACAGCGGCTGCTGCGCCTGTGGCGCGACATGCTCGGCGTGACCGTCGTCAGCAACTACGTCAGCGAGCGCGAGAACGTCGACGAGGACATCACCCGCCTCGGCCACGGTCCCTACGCCGTCGAGATCGACCTGATGCAGCCGAAGGACGCCACCAAGAAACCGGCGGTGCACGAGCCGCCGCTGAACCACGTCGGCCTCTGGGTCGACGACCTGCCGTTGGCCGTCGACTGGCTGACCGCCCAGGGCGTGCGCTTCGCCCCAGGCGGCATCCGCAAGGGCGCCTCCGGCTACGACATCACCTTCCTCCACCCGCGCGCCAACGAGGCTTTCCCGATCTGCGGCGAGGGCGTGCTGGTCGAGTTGGTGCAGGCGCCGCCGGAGATCATCGCCGCGTTCTCGAGGGCATAGATGGCAAGTTGAGGAGGGAACCATGGACAGCACCATGATGAAGACGCCGCTGAGCGTAAACCACCTGCTCGAGCGCGCCGGCAAGTTTTATCCGCGCCAGGAGATCGTCTCCCGCCGGCCCGACAAATCACTGCACCGCACCCGCTACGCCGACATCCACCGCCGCGCCCGGCAACTGGCGCAGGCCCTGGTCGGCGCCGGCGTCAAACGTGGCGAAGCGGTCGGCACCCTGCTCTGGAACCACTACGGTCACCTCGAGTGCTACTTCGGCATCCCCGCCGCCGGCGCCGTGCTGCACACCCTGAACCTGCGGCTCTCACCCGAGGACCTCGCCTACATCGTCGCCGACGCCGGCGACCGCCTGGTCATCGTAGACGACGTGTTGCTGCCGCTG
>JAHFRE010000154.1 GCA_023258955.1 Sterolibacterium sp. | reverse complement strand
CAAGACCTTCAGCCTGACCCCGAAGGGGCGTCACGAGGTGCACGTGTGCACCGGCATGACCTGCCACCTGCGCGGAGCGGCCAAGCTGCTGGACAAGGTCGAGCAGATCACCGGCATCAAGGTCGGCGAGACCGACGCCGACAATCGATTCACGCTCGACACCGGTGCCTGCCTGGGCAGTTGCAGCATCGGGCCGGAGCTGATCGTCGACGGCAAGCACTACGGCAGGATGACGCCCGAAAAGGCCGAAGCCGTTCTCAAAAGCTACGAGTAGGTGACGACTATGCCCAAGCTACAGACAGCGGCTGAACTGGAAAAATATCGGGCGGAGATCCTGGCGCAGCGGGATCCGGCCAAACCCTGCATCGCGGTGTGCGCCGGCGCGGCCTGCGACGGCATGGACTCGCGAGCGGTGGCCGCGGCCTTCATCGCCCACGTCGAGCAGAACAAGCTCGGTGCCAAGGTCGAGGTCCGGACCACCGGCTGCCACGGCTATTGCGAGAAGGGGCCGAACGTCGTGGTCACGCCCGGCGAGATCTGCTACTTCGAGGTCGCTCCCGCCGACGTGCCGGAGATCGTCGCCGCGACGATCAAGGGCGAGGTGGTCGAGCGCCTGGTGTACAAGGACCCGACGAGCGGGGCCAAGGCCGTGCACATGAACGAGGTGCCCTTCTACAAGCACCAGACGCGCCTCTTGATCGGCGACAATCCGAAGATCGATCCGATGAAGATCGACGACTATCTGGCGGTCGGCGGCTACGCGGCGCTGATCAAAGCGCTCACCACCATGAGCCCGGACCAGGTTCTCGACGAGGTCAAGAAGGCCAACCTGCGCGGCCGCGGCGGCGGCGGCTTTCCCGCCGGTTCCAAGTGGGAGACCACCAAGAAGGCGCCGGAAAAGATCAAGTACGTGATCGTCAACGGTCACGAGGGCGAGTCCGCGGCCTTCATGGATCGCGCCATGCTCACCGGCAATCCGCACAAGATCCTCGAGGGCCTGATCATCGGCGCCTACGCCATCGGCGCGCAGAAGGGCTTCATGTACACCCGCCACGACATGCCGCTCTTGGAAAAGCACGTGCGCAACGCGTTGGCGCAGGCGAAGGAATACGGCCTGTTGGGCGAGAACATCCTCGGCTCCGGTTTCGATTTCGAAGTCGAGTTGCACTTCGACGTCGGCATCTTCGTCTCCGGCGAGTCTTCCGCCCTGATGCGCTCGATTGAAGGCAACATTCCCGAGCCGCGACCCAAGTACATCCGCACCTCGGTCTCCGGCATCTGGGACAAGCCATCCAACCTCAACAACGTCGAGACCTGGGCCAACGTGCCGCAGATCATCTCCCGCGGCGCCGAGTGGTTCACCAGCATCGGCTCGGAGAAAAGCAAGGGCACCAAGCTCATCTCCCTGTCCGGCAACGTGGTCAATAGCGGGGTGGTCGAGGTGCCGATGGGCACGCCGCTGCGCACCCTGGTGTTCGACATCGGTGGTGGCGTGCGCGACGGCAAGACCTTGAAGGCGATCCACTTCGGCGGCGCCATGGGTGGCTCGATCCCGGCCGACATGATCGACGCGCCGCTGGACTTCGACGGCATGTCCAAGCTCGGCGCGCCGATCGGCGCCGGCGGCTTGCTGCTGATGGACGAAGACACCGACATGGTGGAAGTGGCGCGCTATCTGATGGACTTCCTGACCAAGGAATCCTGCGGCAAGTGCGTGCCCTGCCGCGAAGGCATGTCGCAGATGCTGCACATCCTCACCGAGATCACCGAGGGTCGCGGCAAGCCGGGCGACCTGGAAAAGCTCGAGGACCTGATCATGGTGACCAACGTGGCCAGCCTCTGCGCCCTGGGCAAGACCTCCGGCGATCCGCTGAAGAGCATGTTCCACTATTTCAAGCCCGAGTACGAAGCGCGTATTGCCGACGTGGCCGGCGGGAGGAGTGAAGGTAAATGAGCGAAATGAGTGAAATCGTTCTGACCATAGACGGCCAGGAGATCAAGGCCACCGCCGACATGACGGTGCTCGACGCCGCAAAATCTGCCGGCATCTATATTCCTACCCTCTGCCACCACGAAAAGCTCGAGGCCTTCGGTGGTTGCCGCCTGTGCATGGTGGAGGTCGAGTCGCGCGGCTGGACCAGCTACGTCGTCTCCTGCGTCTACCCGGTGGCGAAAGACATCGTCGTGCGCACCCGCTCGGAGAAGGTGGACAAGATACGCAAGGTGCTGGTCGAGGAATTGCTGGCCCACGCGCCGGATGCGCCGGAGCTGGTGAAGCTGGCCGAGGAGTACGGTGCCGACCGCAACCGCTTCGAGCGCGAAGCCTCGTTCTGCATCCTCTGCGGTCTCTGCGTGCGCTACTGCAACGAGGTCAAGCATCTGAACGCGGTCGGCTTCATCGAAAACGGCCCCATGAAGGAGATCAGCTTCGTTCCGGAGATCGCCGCCAAGGAGTGCTGGGACTGCCAGGAATGCTTCACCCTGTGCCCGACCTCCTACGCTCAAGCCGCTTACATGCTGACCGAAGCGCTGGCCTTCCCGGGGCAACGCAAGGTGCAAACTGCCAGCGAGCCGGCGCCGACGCGCCGGGTGATTCCGATCACCCCGGTCGGTGCGATCGCCTAGAGTTCTGCTTCAGGCGATCACGGGCAGGCACAGCGAGGTGCCGCCCAGGTAGGCGCAGGCGTCGCAGCGAAAGCGGGCGATGAAGCGCTCGCACTTCACGCCCTGTTCGCGGGCATGCTCCAGGCGGAGCTTGCCGCCGCAATCGGGGCAGGCGCGCGGCATGACGACGGTCACCTCCATGCCGCGTACCAGGGCGCCGTCGCGGCTCTTGAACTCCTCGTCGAGGACGACGCTGCGGCATTCGAAAGCCGCGATGCCCCAGTCGTCGAGTTGCTCCAACAGTTGCGCGAAGAAGGTGACGGTCCTCGCCCCCTGTTCCTGGGCGAGCTGCCTTCCCGTCGCCGTAAACATCGAGCGCGGCGCTGCCCGCGCGTAGGTCAGTTCGCGGCTTGCCGCTTGCACCAGTCCGTCGACCATGCCGCGCCCGCGCAGCGCCGCCTTGGTGAAGAAGGCGCCGACGCCCAGCGCGCCCAGCTTGTCGAGGCGGTCGGCGTCCTGCACGATGCGGGCCGGACCGCGGCAGGGCCGCCGTTCGTCGTAGAGCGAGCGCAGCGCCTCGGCCACGGTGTCGATGGCGGCGCGCTCCAGCCCGAAGTCGGCCAGCATCTTCATCGCCAGGATGGCGGCGTGTTCTTCCTCGGGCACGCCGTCCTGGTGGTATTCGCCCTCGTGGAATTTGCCGGCGTCGTGGAACAGTGCCACCAGCACCGGCAGCAGGGCGTCTGCGCCTTCTCTGGCGGCGATCATCTGCGCGATGGCCGAGGTGCGTCGCGTGTGCTCGAGCAGAAACTCCGACGGCGGCTGGCCGCTGGCCGCGTTGTAGAGCGTCTCCGCCTCGACCAGCGCTGTTTCGATCGCGGCGAGGAGGCCGGGATGGCGGGATTCGAGCAGATCGCGCACGCCGTTCATCGCAGTGGGCGAAAACAGTCGCGCATTTCTGCCACGAACGACGCCGGCTGCTCGAAGGCGGCGAAGTGGCCGCCGCGGTCGGCCTCGTGCCAGTGGACGATGTTGGCAAAGTGGCGCTCGGCCCAGCGTCGCGACGGTCGGAAGATCTCCCGCGGATAGACGGTGACGCCTACCGGCAGCGCCAGCGACCTGTTCTTGAAGAAGGACAGGCTCTCCCAGTACAAGCGGGCCGAGGAGCCTGCCGCTGCGGGCAGCCAGTAGAGCATGATGTTGTCGAGCATGGCGTCGCGGCTCAGGGCGCTCTCCGGCTCGCCGCTGTGGTCGGTCCAGGCGTGGAACTTCTCGTAGATCCAGGCAGCCTGCGCCGCCGGCGAATCGGTGAGCGCGTAGGCCAGGGTCTGCGGTCGGGTGTGCTGAATCTGGGCGTAGCCCGAGTCCTTGTTGCGGTAAAACTTCATCGCGGCGATGGCACTTTTCTCGGCCGCGGTCGGGTCTTCCATGTCCGCCGCTTCAGGATAGATCAGCGGCATGTTGAGATGGATGGCGGCGCACTCTGGCGCGTTGAGCATGCCGATGGCGGTGGCAATGGCCGCGCCCCAGTCGCCGCCCTGGGCGAAGAAGCGCTGGTAACCGAGCCGTCGCATCAGGGCGAGCCAGGCCTGGGCGATGCGTTCGACGCCCCAACCGGTGGTGGTCGGCTGGTCGGAAAAGCCGAAGCCGGGCAGCGAGGGCACCACCACGTGGAAGGCGTCGGCGGCGTTGCCGCCGTGGGCCAGCGGATCGGTCAGCGGCCCGATCACCTCGAGGAACTCGACCACCGAACCGGGCCAGCCGTGGGTCAGCAGCAGCGGCGCAGCGTCGGCGTGCTTGGAGCGGAGGTGGAGAAAATGGATGTTCAGCCCATCGATGCGCGTTCGATACTGGCCGATGGAATTCAGCCGCGCCTCGCAGCGCCGCCAGTCGTAGTCGTTTGCCCAATGGCTGCACAGCGCCTGAATCTTGGCCAGGGGCACGCCCTGGCTCCAGTCGGCCACGGTCTCGCGCGCCGGCCAGCGCGTAGCCTGCAACCGCGCGCGCAGGTCGGCGAGCGCCTCTGCGGCGATGGCGAGCGTGAACGGGAGGACCGCTTCGCTCACGATGCCCGCGCCAGCTCCATCTTTGCCATCCTTTTGCCGCCACCGAAGCGCTATCTTAACGCGAAGCGCGGTAGCTTCGCGCAGCCTACGCAGCCGGATCGCTCAGCGGTCCTTGTTGGCCATTTCCTTCAGGTGGTGGATCACCGCCTCCATGCCGTGCTGTTTCATCAGCGCCTGCAGGCTGGCCTCGATCTCCCCCGATACCTCCTGCGTCGCTTGCTCGCGTGGCACTTCGGTGCGCTTGTAGGTCAGCGCCTCCTCGCCGCATACCTGCACGCACCAGGGCTTTTCCAGCGCCGGCGTGCTCTCGCACATGTCGCATTTCAACGGCAGCCCGGAGTCCGGTTCGATGAAGAAGTCGCGCGTCGGACAGGAAGCGCGACAGAAGCTGCACTCGCTGTAGGTCTTGCCGTCCAGCGTATAGACGTGCCTGCCGTCGCAGCCCGATTTGGTGTGGTTGCCGGCGAACACCGGCACGTACTCGTCCCTGATCTCGTCAGAGACCACACGGATCCGCGCCTTGGCCGGGTTGATGCTGCTGAACTTGGGCAGCGAATGGAAGGCCGAGCAGGCCATTTCGCAGGCGCGGCAACCGGTGCACTTGTCGACGTCGATCAGGATTTCCTGCTCGATCTTCATCGCTGGCTTCATGGCGCCTCCGCTTTGTCGAGTATGCCCCGCTGTTCGAGGTCATCGGCGACGTAGGCCAGGTCGAGTTGCTCGAGCGTCGCCCGCGTCGGGATGCCGTCGCTGTTCCAACCCTTGAAATTGTAGTACTTGCTCAGCAGTTGCTGTTCATAGTTCTCGTCGCGCACCGCCCAGTGGTCCTCCGGCGGACGCTCGTCCTTGCGGCGCAAGCCGCGGCGCACATTGACCGCCCGGATCAGGGTGCGGATGCGCTGGAAGTTCTTCCACAGCTTGGGCTTGTCCATCTCGAAGCCGGTCGCCAAGGCGATCGCCTGGGGAATGTTGTTGATGTGGTAGGGAACGTCGCCGCCGAACTGGCCGCGAAACGAGGAGACGAAGCCGCAGAAGCCCAGCGAGTCGTCGATGTAGTGCATCGCCTCGTTCCAGTCGACGATGTCGCAGGTCGCCTCGTCGGAGATGTCGTTGCGCTTCTTCCAGTTGAGAAAATACTCTTTGAATTTCTGGTCGGGCACCGCTTCCCACTTGTCGACGAACTCTTGGCGCTGTTCCTCGGTGGGCAGCGGATCCTGCGGGAAAGAGCCTTCGATCTGGGTGATGCTCATCTTCTCGCCGGTGGCGATCATCAGAAAGTAGGCCGGGTTGAGCTTGCCCAGCTTGATCGGCAGCTGTTCGAATTTCTTGGTGGTGTTGTGATCGAAGGCTTCCGCACCGTTGCCGATGCGCTTGGCCGCCTGCGACACGCTGTCGGCCAGGATGTCGCCGATGCCTTCGCGGCGCACGATCTTCTCCAGCAGGTAGAAGAATCTGCCGGCGCTGTCCGCCGGCATGCCGGGGAAGTCCTTGTCGGTCAATATCCCGGCTTCGAGCAGTTCCAGGGCGAAGGCGATGACCTGCGGCGTCGAATAGGAGTCGACCCCGTATTCCTGGGCGACGGCGAGGATGTCGTAGCTGAAATCGAGCTCGAGAAAGGCCGCCATGTGATAGGTGTCTTTGCCATAGCACTTGTAGCCGAAGCGCTGGCGCCCGGGCCAACTGATGACGTTGCGGCACTTCTTCGGGCAGTTGTAGCAGCCGGTCTGCCGGTCCATATGATCGTACTTCAGCTTGGTCCAGCGTTCTTGCAATTCGGCGTTCCAGTAACCGGGACGGCGGGTGCGCGCGTTGCCCCAGGCGAAGTGGTTGTGGTGGAAGCTGTCGTCCTCATCGACCGCCATCCAGTCGCCGCAGCCCGAGCTCTCCGCCATCTTGGTGTGGATCTTGTGGCTCATCTCGAACAGTTCGGCGGGACGCGCGACATTGACCGACTTGGTGCCGCGCACCGCGATCGCCTTCAGCCGCTTGTCGCCCATGATGACGCCGACGCCGCGCGCCGCGCTGGCGTGATTGTGGTCGATCGAGGCCATATAGACGCGGTTTTCGCCGGCCAGGCCGATGGCCGCCACCTGCACCCGCTTGTCCTTCAATTCCTGCTTCAGCAGGTCGCCGGTCTCGGTGGTGCCCTTACCTCGCAGATGGGTGGCGTCGCGTATTTCCACCTTGTCGTCGTGGATGTAGAGATAGACCAGGTCGGGGGCCTTGCCGCGGATGACGATCTTGTCGTAGCCGGCGTACTTGAGCTCGGGGCCGAAGAAGCCGCCGAACAGCGAATGCGACATCAGGTTGGTCTGCGGCGAGAAGGTATTCACCACCGTGCGATTGCAGGCGGGGAAGGGCGTGCCGTGGAGCAGGCCGGTGCTGAAGATGAGCAGGTTGTCGGGCGAGAAGGGATCGGTATCCGGCGGCACCCTCTCCCACAGCAGCTTGGCGGCCGAGCCCTGTCCGCCCAGGTAGGCTTCGGCCAGGTCGGGTGCGGTCGGCACCTTGGCGATGCTGCCTGAGCTTAGATCGATTTCCAGGTTGTAGCCAGTCTCGGCGTACCTCATGTTGTTTCCTCGTCGCGGTCGGGTCGTTGACGGAATGAACGTTCATTCAGTCACGGCGATAGTTTACCCGCCTAGCGATATTTTGCAACCGCTGCGCTCAAGCCCGGCGCGCGCCGGTGCGCAGTTTGCCTCAAGGCTGCAGCTCCTGGCAGGCAGTGTCGATCAGTTGCCGGGCGATGCTGAGCCTGCCCGGCAGGTCCGGCAGGGCGCTGGGCGAGAACCAGTCGGCGGCCTCGATCTCGCGCCGGTCCGGCTGCAGCGTGCCAGCGGCGTAGTCGGCGAAGAAAGCCACCATCAGGGAATTGGGGAAGGGCCAGGATTGGCTGCGAAAATAGCGCAGGCGGGTGATCTCGATGCCCACCTCCTCGCGTACTTCCCGCGCGGCGCATTGTTCGAGCGTCTCGCCGGCTTCGACGAATCCCGCCAGGGCGCTGAACATGCCAGGCACAAAATGTGGGCCGCGCGCCAACAACAGTCGCCCTTCGCGCAGCACCAGCACCATCACCGCCGGGGTCAGCCGCGGGTAGACGGTGAGCTCGCAGGCCGGGCAGACCATGGCGAACTCGTCCGGCTTGCGCTCGGTGGGCGCGCCGCAGGCGCCGCAATGGCGATGATTGCGCTGCCAGTCGAGCAGTTGGCTGGCCCGACCGGCGAGCGCGAAGGCCTCGGCGCCGCCGACGCTGAAGATGCGACGCAGCGGCGTCAGTTCTCCGGCGATGCCCGCGGGCGGGCCGTCGATCTCCGCCGCGTAGCACGGTTGTCCGCGCCAGTGGCCGATCAGCAAGGCCTCGCCGGGGTTGCCGAGGTCTGTCGGCGAGCCGCGCGGAAACAAGTCTTCGCCGCTGCCGACGGTGAGCAGAGAGCCTTCACTACGCAACAGCCAGTAGCCGATTTCTTCCATTTGTCGATCGCCGCTTGGGTTCGGTTTGCGGGTGCCAGTCTAGCTTGGAAGCGCCCCGCTGTTTCCTGCTACTATTTCTCTATGGTGGGTCGCCATGCGAAAGACCCGCCTCAAATTGAGGACATTTTCCACCAGCCGAGGGCGACCATGATGAGGCGCGTGATTCCCGCAGCGGCCACAGCTTACAACAAGGGGCTGGAGGTGAAAGCTCGGCGCCGTTTTCTGACGCTGCTCGGCCTTGCCGCGTGGGCTGTCGGCGAGTTGTCCTTCGCCGCCTCTGTCGGCGGCGTGGCAGCGCCGAAGATCAAGATCGGGATCGTCGGCTCGGGCAAGATCGGCGGCACCCTGGGCGGCCTCTGGGTCAAAGCCGGTTACAGCGTCATGTTTTCCTCGCTCGACCTCGAGCACGACCGGCAACTCGCGGCGAGCCTCGGCACCAACGCCCAGGCGGGAACGCCGCGCGAAGCGGCGGCGTTCGGCGATGCCTTGTTGCTGGCCGTGCCCTATAGCGCGCTGCCGCAACTGGGGCGGGATCTGGGCGAGCTGATCAAGGGCAAGCTGGTCATCGACGCCTGCAATCCGATCGTCGCGCGCGACGGCGAGACCGCTACCTGGGCCAGGGGCAAGGGCGCCGGCCTGGCCTCGGCGGAGTTGCTGCCCGGTGCGCGTCTGGTGCGCGCTTTCAACGCCATCGGCGCTGGCAAGCTGCAGGAGGCTGCCCAACGCCAAGGCGAACCGGTGGGGATTCCTCTGGCCGGCGACGACGCGGCGGCGATCACGCAGGCGTCGGGCTTGGTGCGGGCGATCGGCTTCGAGCCGGTGCTGATCGGGTCGCTCGCCAAAGGCAGGCATTTGATTCCCGGCACGCCGCTCGCGGGCGAGCACAGCGCTGAGGAAATTCGCAAGATCGCCGCCAGCCTCGACTGAGCGGCGCGTCGTCAATGGATGGGAGTGACCATGTGGCACAGGGTCGGTTCCATAGTCGTTTGCCTGATGGCGCTGGCAGGATGCGCGA
>JAHFRE010000021.1 GCA_023258955.1 Sterolibacterium sp. | reverse complement strand
GACCTCGCAGTCGATGCGCAGATGGCCCTCGATGCGGGTGACCGGATCTACCGTGATGCGTGTTCCCATCTTGCGCTCCTCTTCTCAGTGTGTCGCCGACTGCGCGGGCAGCACGGGCAGTGTTTTTACGAAGACGATGTAGGCCAGAATTTCGAAGGCGATGACGCCGATGGTGACGATCAACTCGGGAAACGCCGGGAAATAACTCCAACCCTCACCGGTCTCGTAGCCGACCAGGAAGGCGTTGATGCGCAGCAGGAAGCCACCCAGCAGCAGCAGCAGCGCGGCGGCGAACAGCGTGCCGGCGTTGTTGCGCCGCGCAGGCGAAGACAGGGTCCACACCGGCACCAGGAAGCAAATGCTCTCGATCCAGAACCAGAATGCCTCGAGGCTCGGCTTGAAGGCGCTGACGATTGCGCCGCGCAGGATCAGATCGCCGAAGCGCACCACCAGGTAGGCGATCAAGAGGCCGTGCATGAAGCCCGCCATCTTCGCTAAGAGCGCCGTCTCCATCGCGCGGTTGAAGCCGACGGCGACCAGGGTCGCCTCGAAGATCACCACGGCGAAGCCCAGCAGCACCGCCGTCATCAGGAATTCCAGCGGGATCAACATGCCCGCCTGCCAGAGCGGATGGATCTGCGCCCCAAAGATCACCAGCAGGCCGCCCAGCGAGGCCTGGTGCATCGAGGGCAGCAGCACGCCCAGGGCGACGAAGAGGAACATCAGCTTGGATATCTTCTTCTTCAGGCCGGAGAAACCCAGTTGGTCGAGGAAGGTCGGCGAGAACTCCATCCACATCACCAGGATGTAGAGCGAGATGCACAGCGCCACTTCGAACATCACCGAATGCACCTGGGAGTAGCCGGGCCAGAACATGTGCCAGACGTTCCAGTAGCGGCCGAGGTCGAAGATCACCGAGACACCCGCCAGGGTGTAGCCGAACAGCGACGCGAGCAGGGCCGGCCGCACCAATGGGTGGTACTCGCCCCGGTTGAAGATGTAGACGAGGATCGCCATGGTGTAGCCGCCGCAGGCCAGGGCCGAGCCGACCACCACGTCGTAGGCGATCCAGATGCCCCAGGGAAAGCCGTCGCTCAAGTTGGTGACGGCGCCCAGGCCGTAGATGAAGCGCACGACGATGACCGCGGCCGCGGCCAGCGACAGGGCGCCGAGCACAGCGGTCACCGGCGTCAACAATTTCCCGCCCAATGGGGCGGGCGCGTGTTCAGCCATGATGACCTCCCTGCTCGTCGTCCTTGACGTTGCGCTTGGCGATGTAGGTGAGGGCACCGAGGAAGACGATGGGCATCACCAGGCCGCCGTAGAGCGTGTTCTGCATGGTCTCCGAGGTCGCAGCGTCGGAGCGCGGCGGCAGGTTCGGGTAGCCCAGCTTCTCGAAAGGCACGCCGGCGAGAAAGACCATCTGCGTGCCGCCGAACTCCGTCTCGCCGTAGAGGCGATCGACGTATTTGGCCGCCACCCCGGGATAGCTCTGGTCGGGGCCACCGAGTTTGCCGCGCGGATAGGTCGTCGCAGCACCGGGCTTCAAGGCGCGGCGACGCGTCGCTTCGGCCTTGAGCTCGGTGACCTTGCCGTAGAGCGTGGCGCCGGTCGGGCAGACCTCGGCGCAGGCCGAGTAGCCGCCGTCCTTCCAGCGGTGCTTGCACAGTTGGCACTTGTTGATCTGCGGGAAGGTCTGGTCGTAGGTGAAGCGCGGCACGCCGAAGGGGCAGGCGGCGACGCAGTAGCGGCAGCCGATGCAGGCGTCCTTGTCGTAGCTGACGACGCCGTTGACCGGATCCTTCTGCATCGCCGACACCGGGCAGGCGGAGACGCAGGAGGGATCGACGCAGTGCATGCAGGATTTCTTGATGAAGGCGTAGCCGTTTTCCTCCTGGTCCTTTTTGTCCATCGTGCCGTGACGGTAGACCTTGATCACGGTCAGGGTCTTGCCCGAGATGTCGAGCGGCTGGTCCCAGTAGGGCTGCTCGGTGCGGGGGAGGAACTCCGGAGGCATGTCGTTCTCGCGCTTGCAGGCGGCAACGCAGGCCTTGCAGCCGATGCACAGGGTCGAGTCGTAGAGCAGGCCCAGCGCCTCGGGCAGGATGCTGCGCGTCTCGCGCGCCCGCGCTCTGCCTGTGCTCAGCGCAGCGCCAGCGGCGAGCGAGCTCTTGAAGAAGTTGCGCCGATCCATGATCGTCACTCCGACTTTTCTGCGGGTTTCTCTTCGGCCGATCGGCCCAGGTTCCTCGCCAGCATCGCCGCGCCGCCCGCTGCTGCACCGGCGATCGCGGCCAGGGCGGCGGCGGCGGCGAAGCTGGTGCCGCCCTGCTCCTCGACCACGCGCGGGTAGCTCAGGGGCGGCACGACGTTCTTCAGGACCGCGAGCTGGTGGATGGGCTTGGCAAAGCCCACGCCCTTCTCGGTGCAACCGATGCAGGGATGGCCGCAGCCCACCGGCCAGGTGCCGGGACCGGCGTCGCCGAAGAGGATGGTCGGGCAGTTGGCGTAGGTCTCGGGTCCCTTGCAGCCCAGCTTGTACAGGCAGTAACCCTGGCGATGGCCGGGATCGCCGAATTCCATGGCGAAGCGGCCCGCGTCGAAGTGCGCGCGCCGCTCGCAGTTCTCGTGCACCAGGCGGGAATAGGCGAACTTCGGTCGGCCCAGTTGGTCGACCGCCGGCAGCTTGCCGAAGGTCAGGAAGTGCACCACGGCAGCGAGGAAGTTGTAGGGATTGGGCGGACAGCCGGGGATGGTCACCACCGGTTTGCCCAGCGCCTCGGCCGCGCTCGCCGCACCGGTCGGATTCGGATCGGTCGAGGGCATGCCGCCCCAGGAAGCGCAGGAACCGATGGCGATGACCGCCGCGGCGTCGGCCGCGCATTCCTTGACCATGTCGATGGCCTTCTGGCCGCCGATCTTGCAGTAGATGCCGTTGTCCTTGAGCGGGATGGCGCCTTCGACCACCAGCACGTACTTGCCCTTGTTGGCCTTCATCGCCGCCTTCCGCGCCGCTTCTGCCTGGTGGCCCGCCGCCGCCATCAAGGTCTCGTGGTAGTCGAGGGAGATGACGTCGAGGATCAGCTTCTCCAGGGTCGGGTGCTCGGCGCGCAGCAGGGATTCGGTGCAACCCGTGCACTCCTGGAAGTGCAGCCAGATCACCGAGGGCCGCTTGGCCTTTTCGACCGCCTTGGCCACGGCCGCCTCGGCGCTGGCCGGCAGACCCAGGGTCGCCGTCACGGCGGTGCAGAATTGCAGGAATTCCCGTCTTGAAATCTGCAGCCGCCTGGCAAGCTCGGCAAATTCGTCCTGGTCCCGCTGCAGATCGAACAGTGTCTCGTTCATCGCCCTCTCCCGGTGGATCCACCATGGCGCGAGGCAGACGCGCCGTCAGCCAACTGAAGAGTGAGCGGTATCAAGTTCCGTGCCCATGATGGCAATAGGGGAATTGTCCAAGCAAACAGGCGAATGGACGGAGAATTGTTTTATGCTTTAAGGAAAATATGGAAATCTACTTTCCATATTGGAAGCGCAAGAGGAATGTTGTCTTGCTTACCTGCTGCGCTCGATCTGGACGCCGACGCGGCGCACGCCCTTCATGATGCCCAGCTTGGCGATGGAGATCTTGACCCAGGGGGCACCGAATTCTTCGAGCATCAGGCCGATGACGAATTCGCCGAGGGTCTCCAGCAGGTTGAAGCGACGTGCCGCCAGTTCGGCGCGGATGCGCTCGATCACGGTATCGTAGCGTATGGTGTCGGCGATATCGTCGTTCCTCGCGGCGGCGTCGGGAACGCCGAAGGTCAGGCTGATCTCCAGGGTCTGCGCTGCCGCCTGCTCGCGCGGGAAGATGCCGACGTGCGCCTCGACCCGCATGTCGTCGATGAAGATGAAGTCCATGGGCCTCCCGGGTTTACCCTTAGCAGCGACGCTACAATGCTGCGCATTCTAGTACCGCGAACCTCGGGTCCGCCATGAGCCTGCCCTACTTATCCTCGCTCTGCCTCGCCGGCTATCTGCTCGGCTCGCTACCCTTCGCCGTCATCGTCTCGCGCGCTTTCGGGCTGGCCGATCCGCGCAGCTACGGCTCCGGCAATCCCGGCGCCACCAACGTGCTGCGCAGCGGCAACAAGATCGCTGCGGCGCTGACCCTGGCGGGCGACGCCGCCAAGGGCTGGCTGGCGGTATGGCTGGCCCTGTCCTTCAGCGCCGACCCGGCGGCGGCGGCTCTGGCTGGGCTCGCCGCCTTCGTCGGCCACGTCTTTCCGCTCTTTCTCAACTTCAAGGGCGGCAAGGGTGTGGCGACCGCCTTGGGCGTCCTGCTCGGGCTGTCGCCGCCGCTGGCGCTGGGCGCCGCCGCCTGCTGGCTGCTGACCGCGGCGCTGACCCGCTACTCCTCGCTGGCCGCGCTCGTCGCCGCCTTGGCGGTGGCGATCGCCGCCTGGCCTTGGCTCGCCGAGCCGCGCATCGCCGCCTGCATCAACACGCTTTGCGCCATCCTGGTCTGGCGCCACGAGCCGAACATCCGCAAGCTGTTGGCCGGAACCGAAGGCAAGATCGGTCGCGGCTGATCAGGCCTCGGCCAGCGGCCAGCGCGGGCGCACGGCGAAGGCGAAGCGCGGGTCCGCGCTGGCGCCGGCAAGCAGCCGCTGGGCGCCACAGAAGGCGATCATGGCGCCGTTGTCGGTGCACAGTCTGAGTTCCGGATAGAACACCCGCACCCCCGCTCGCGCGGCATCGGCATCCAGGCGCTGGCGCAGCCTCTGGTTGGCGCCGACCCCACCGGCGACGACCAGACGCTCCAGACCGGTCGCCGCCAGTGCGGCGAGGGCCTTGGTGGCCAAGACCTCGGTCGCCGCCTCCTGGAACTCGTAGGCGAGATCCTGTTTGTCTTCCTCGGTCAGGCTGCGGGCGCGCACCGCGGTCAGCACCGCCGTCTTCAGCCCGGAGAAGCTGAAGTCGAGATCGCGGCTATTGATCATCGGCCGCGGCAATTTGAAGCGGCCCGGCCGCCCCGCCCGCGCCAGGGTCGCCAGGGCCGGACCGCCGGGGTAACCCAGTTCGAGGAGTTTGGCGGTCTTGTCGAAAGCCTCGCCCGCGGCGTCGTCCAGCGACTCGCCCAGCAGCTCGTAGCGCCCGACCGCCTCGACCCGCATCAACTGGGTGTGCCCGCCCGAGACCAGCAGGGCGACAAAAGGAAAGGCCGGCGGTTGGGCGGAGAGCAGCGGCGAGAGCAGATGGCCTTCCAGATGGTGCACCGGCAGCGCCGGTATGGCCCGCGCCAGAGCGAGCCCGCAGGCGAAGCTGGCGCCCACCAGCAGCGCGCCGGCGAGACCCGGACCGGCGGTGTAGGCGCAGGCGTCGAGCGAGTCCATGCCGCAACCGGCCTGGGCAAGCACGCTGCGCAGCAGGGGGACGAGGCGGCGGATGTGATCGCGCGACGCGAGTTCGGGTACGACGCCGCCGTAGGCCGCGTGCAGATCCACCTGGGAATGCAAGGCATCGGCGAGCAGGCCGCGCTCGCTGTCGTAGATGGCGACCCCGGTTTCGTCGCAGGAGGATTCGATGCCGAGGACGCGCATCGCCGCATTCTAGCGGCGCGCCCAAATAATCTCTTGGAAATTGCCTCCAATCTGGGTAGAATGCCCGGCTTTCCGTCCAACCCGTCCGATCAGCCGATCAGGGCAACTCAGCTCAGGAAGTCCAGCATGCCGGGAATTCGCCTCAAGGAAAACGAGCCTTTCGAAGTCGCGATACGCCGCTTCAAGCGCGCCATCGAAAAGACGGGCATCCTCACCGAACTGCGCGCGCGCGAGTTCTACGAAAAGCCCACCTCCGAACGCAAGCGCAAGCTGGCTGCAGCCGTCAAGAGGCACCACAAGCGGATCCACAGCCAGCAGCTGCCGCCCAAGATGTATTGATGGCAAGCGCCGCCAACGCGGCGCGATGCACTATGGCCTGCGAAGCCTCGGATTGACCGATCCGGGGCTTCTTGCTTTGCAAATGCGAGAGAAGCGCGAGACCACGCCATGACCCTGAAAGAGCGCATCACCGATGACATGAAGAACGCCATACGCGCCCGCGATACGGCGCGCCTGGGGGCGATCCGCCTGCTGCTGGCGGCGATCAAACAAAAAGAGGTCGATGAACGCATCCAGCTCGACGACGTCGCGATCGTCCAGGTGATCGAGAAGATGCTCAAGCAGCGTCGCGATTCCATCGCCCAGTTCCAGACAGCCGGCCGCCAAGATCTGGTCGACATCGAGAGCTTCGAGATGACCGTGCTCACTGCCTATATGCCGCAAGCGCTGAGCGCCGACGCGGTGCAAGCGATCGTCGACCAGGCCGTCGCCGAGAGCGGCGCCCGCGGCATCCAGGAGATGGGCAAGGTGATGGCCCTGGCCAAGCCCAAGCTGGCCGGCCGCGCCGACATGGCCCAGGTTTCGGCGCTGATCAAGGCTAAACTGGCGGGGTGATACCGGATTCCTTTATCCAGGAACTTCTCGGTCGCATCGACATCGTCGATGTGATCGAACGCTACGTCCCGCTGAAGAAGACCGGCGCCAACTTCACCGCCTGCTGCCCCTTCCATTCGGAGAAGACGCCGTCTTTCAGCGTCAGCCCGGCCAAGCAGTTCTACCATTGCTTCGGTTGCGGCGTCAGCGGCAGCGCCATCGGCTTCCTGATGCAGTATTCCGGCACCGGCTTCGTCGAAGCGGTGGAGGAACTGGCCTTGAGCGTCGGCCTGCCGGTACCGCGCCAGATCGAAGCGCGGCGTCAGGACGCGGCCAAGAAGGCCCCGCTCAGCGAATTCATGGCGCGCGCCAGCAGGTACTACCGCGATCAGCTGAAGGCCAGCCCGCGCGCCGTCGACTACCTGAAGCGCCGCGGCCTTTCCGGTGAAGTCGCAGCGCGCTTTGGCCTGGGCTACGCCCCCGACGGCTGGCAGAATCTGCAGCAGATATTTCCAGACTACCAGGCGCGCGAGCTCGCCGAGTGCGGCCTGGTCATCGACAACGAGCAGGGGCGGCGCTACGACCGCTTTCGCGACCGCATCGTCTTCCCCATCCTCGATCAGCGCGGCAACGTCATCGGCTTCGGCGGTCGCGTCATCGACCAGGGCGAACCGAAATACTTGAACTCGCCGGAGACGCCGCTGTTCGAGAAGGGACGCGAACTCTACGGCCTGCCCCAGGCGCGCCAGGCGATTCGTGGGGGGGACTGCGTCATCGTGGTCGAGGGCTATATGGATGTCGTCGCCCTGGCCCAACACGGCATCGCCAACGCCGTCGCCACCCTTGGTACGGCGACCACCGGCAACCACCTGCACAAGCTGTTGCGCCTGGCGGAGAAGGTGGTCTTCTGCTTCGACGGCGACAGCGCCGGACGCAAAGCCGCCTGGCGGGCCCTTGAAGCCAGCCTGGAGCCGCTCAGCGACGGCAAGAGCGTCGGCTTCGTGTTCCTGCCGCCGGAGCACGACCCGGACAGCTTTGTGCGCAGCCAGGGCGCCGAGGCTTTCCAACAGCTCGCGGCGCAGCCGACCACCCTGACCGAATTTCTGCTGCGCGAGCTTTGCTCCCAGGTCGATTTGACGAGCGGCGAAGGCCGCTCGCGCCTGGTGCATGAGGCGAAGCCGCATCTGACCCGCCTGGCGGCGCCGCTGCTGCGCCTGCAGCTGGTCAAGCAGATCGCCACAGCCAGCGGCTTGAGCCAGGCCGAGGTCGAAGCCCAATGCGGCCTGAAACCTGCCTCGCCCGGACGCGCGCCGCCGCCGCGGCCGCGGGCGAGACCCCGGGCGCGCAGCGTCGAAAACCGCCTGTTGGAAAACGTGCTGCGCCGGCCAGAACGGGCGGCGCGCATCCCGGTCGAACTGCTGGTCGGCGACAGTCACGAGGGCGCCGCCTTGCGCGCCATCGCCGACGCGGTCGATCACGGCGCGTTGGGCAGCGGCGGCGTCGGCCCCCTGCTGGAGCACTTCCGCAACAGCGAGCACGAGGCCACCCTGGCCCGGTTTGCCGAAGCGCTCGCGGCCGAGGAGGTCGACGAGGCGGTACTGGAAGAGGAATTCAGCGATGCCCTGGAGAGCCTGCGCCGCTCCGGCTTGAGCCTTGCCATCCAGGCCTTGAACGAGAAGGGCAAGCGACAAGCGCTGAGCGCCGAGGAGCGGGAGAGTTTGAAAGCCCTGCTGGCGCAGAAGAGCGGCGCCAGCCCGCGGCGGGAGCCCTGAGCGCGTGTATAATGTATGGTTTTCCCCAAATTCATCCATCGGGTAGCGAAAACAGGGCGGCCAGGTTGCCACAGGCAGCGCCGCGGGCAGGTAAGCCACCCGACAATGAGGTAAAACATGGCCAAGGAATCTGCGAAGCCCAGCAAGACCAAGGCATCGGCGCGACCGGCCGCCAACCGCGCCGCCGTTGCCGCTGCCGCTAAGGCGGCTTCGACCAAGGCGGCGGCGGTCAAAGCGGCGGCGGAAAAGGTCGCTGCGATGAAGGCGGCTGCGGAAAAGGCCGTCGCCCCGGTTGCCGCCGCCAAGGGCAAGCTCCGCTCGGACAGCCGCAGCAAGCGCAGCAAGGAACGGGTCGCCGCCAGCACCCCGCTCGCCCTGCCCATCGATATCGACGCCCGCCGCACCCGCCTGAAGAACCTGATCACCCTCGGCAAGGAGCGCAGCTACCTCACCTACGCCGAAATCAACGACCATCTGCCCGACGACATGGTCGACGCGGAGCAGATCGAGTCGATCATCACCACCTTCAACGACATGGGCATCCAGGTGTACGACGAGGCGCCGGACGCCGAGGCCCTGTTGCTCACCGAGCAGACGCCGGCCGTGGTCGATGCCGCCGAAGTCGAGGAGGAGGCCGAGCAGGCGCTGTCGACGGTCGACTCGGAATTCGGCCGCACCACCGATCCGGTGCGCATGTATATGCGCGAGATGGGTACGGTCGGGCTGCTGACGCGCGAGGGCGAGATTGAGATCGCCAAACGCATCGAGGACGGTCTCAAGCACATGATCCAGGCCATTTCGGCCTGCCCGACCACCATCGTCGAAATCCTCGAGTCGGCCGGCCGCGTCGCCCGCGAAGAGATGCGCATCGACGAATTGATCGACGGCCTGATCGATCCCAACGCCTCCGAGAACATCGAGGCCCTGGCCGAAGACGAAGAGCTGACGGTCGAGGAAGAGGAAGGCAACGAAGACGACGAAGACGGCGGCCAGGCGCTGACCGCCTCCCTGCTCAAGCTCAAGGAAGACGCCCTCGCCCGTTTCATGCTCATCGCCCAGCTCTACGAGAAGATGCGCGGCCACCTCGCCAAGAAGGGTTCGCAGGACAAGTCCTACCTCAAGCTGCAACAGCAAATTTCCGCCGAGCTGATGAACATCCGCTTCACCGCCAAAACCACCGAGCGGCTGTGCGACTCGGTACGCGGCATGGTCGAGGATGTGCGCAAGCACGAGCGGCGCGTGCTGCACCTGTGCGTGGACAAGTCGCACATGCCGCGGCCGCACTTCATCAAGTCCTTTCCCGGCAACGAGACCAATCTGGACTGGTTGAAGCACGAGATCGAACTCGCCCGGACCAACGGCGCGCAGTTGCTGCGCGCTGCCCCCGCCATCATCGAAGAGCAGCAGAAGCTGATCGACATGCAGGGACGCATCGGCATCCCGCTCAAAGAATTGAAGGACATCAACAAGCAGATGTCCACCGGCGAAGCCAAGGCGCGGCGCGCCAAACGCGAGATGACCGAGGCCAACCTGCGCCTGGTGATTTCCATCGCCAAGAAGTACACCAATCGCGGCCTGCAGTTCCTCGACCTGATCCAGGAAGGCAACATCGGCCTGATGAAGGCGGTGGACAAGTTCGAATACCGGCGCGGCTACAAGTTCTCCACCTACGCCACCTGGTGGATCCGCCAGGCCATCACCCGCTCGATCGCCGACCAGGCGCGCACCATCCGCATTCCGGTGCACATGATCGAGACCATCAACAAGATGAATCGGATTTCGCGGCAAATCCTCCAGGAGACCGGCGCCGAGCCCGATCCGGGGACGCTGGCGCTGAAGATGGAAATGCCCGAGGAAAAGATCCGCAAGATCCTCAAGATCAGCAAGGAGCCGATCTCGATGGAGACGCCGATCGGCGACGACGACGATTCGCACCTCGGCGATTTCATCGAGGACGCCTCCAATCTGGCGCCGGCCGACGCCGCCATGTATTCCAGCTTGCGCGAGGTGACCAAAGAGATTCTCGACTCGCTGACGCCGCGCGAAGCCAAGGTGCTGCGCATGCGCTTCGGCATCGAGATGAACACCGATCACACGCTCGAGGAAGTGGGCAAGCAGTTCGACGTGACGCGCGAGCGCATCCGCCAGATCGAGGCGAAGGCCCTGAGGAAGCTCCGGCATCCGTCGCGCTCGGAGAAATTGCGCAGCTTCCTCGATTCGGAAACGTGAGGTTTCGGGCCTGTAGCTCAGTTGGTTAGAGCAGAGGACTCATAATCCTTTGGTCCTCGGTTCGAGTCCGAGCAGGCCCACCAGCATTACAATTTTGATGAGGTAGTCGAGATGCACGCCACCCCAATCCTCCAGTACTTGAAAACACACGGCCAGCGACTCGACTCGGAGATTGCGGAGGCGACCGGTATTCCCCTGCCCAAGGTGCGCAATTCGCTGTCGGATCTGTCGGCCCGGGGCGAAATTTCGCGCTGCAGCGTGACCCGGTTCAACGACGGCAAACCGGTCGAAGGCATGCTCTGCCGCGTCGCCGGATACATTCCGCCGACGGCCCCGGGCCGCAAGCCCGGCGCCAAGAAGTAGCAGGCGAATAAGGCGGGCTTGCCGCGGCAGCGCCGACCCGGCCCGCCGCGGCGCCGCTTTCCGCGCTAGCGGCCGTCGCGCGGTTTGGCGCTTCACGCCGCTTTTGCGGCAGCCCGTCGCATCCCCGTCGAAAACGCTGAATCCTTCCTCTAGAGTGACATTCAAGGCGCGCGGGCGCTGCTCTACAGGAGATTGCAATGTACCCAGTGACGACGACGAACAAGCAGACGAGGCGTATCGCGGGTTTTGCGGCGGTCGTGGCAAGCCTGTTCTGCATCGGTGGCACGCTGCTCTTGGCTGAGCACTACGCCCAGACAGGCACCGAGGCGAGCGAGCAGCTGGCGGCTCGCCCGGCGGGCCAGGACACCCGGGTGGCGGAGCGGCAACCAACGGTCAGCGCAGCGGCGACAGCCTCTCTGTAAGCGCCAGCGAGACTACTTCGCCACCCCCATCACCGCGTCGGGAAAGGCGGTGGCGATCTGCGGCACAAAGCAGCAGAGGATGATCGCGGCGAGCATCAGTCCGACGAAGGGCAGCACGCCCCACAGGACCTCCTTGAGCGGCACGTCGGGAACGATGTTCTTGATGACGAAGATGTTGAGCCCGACCGGCGGGTGGATCAGGCCCATCTCCATGACGATGGTCATTACCACGCCGAACCAGATCAGGTCGAAGCCGGCGACCTTGAGCGGCGGCAGGATCACCGGCGCGGTCATCAGGATGATCGACACCGGCGGCAGGAAGAAGCCCAGCACCACCACCATCAACAGAATCACGGCGAGCAGCGCCCAGCGCGACAGTCCCAGGGTGAGGATCCACTCGGCGGCGCTCTGCGAGATGTGCAGATAGCTCATCACGTAGGAGTAGAGCAGGGACATGCCGACGATGAACATCAGCATGGTCGACTCGCGCAGCGTCGAGCCGAGAATGGGCGCGAGCTGCGCCGGCCGCCAGATGCCGTAGACCACGGCGATCAGGGTGAGCGCCAGCAGGGCGCCGAGGCCGGCCGTCTCCGAGGGAGTGGCGTAACCGCCGTAGAGCGCCACCATGACGCCGATCAGGAGGACGATGAAGGGCAGCACTCGCGGCAGCATCTCCAGCTTTTCGCGCAGGCTGTAGACGCGCTGGTCGAGGTAGGCCGACTTGATGCCGCCGGCGGCGTGGTTCGCTAGCGCCGCGCGGTACTCGCGACGGTAGCGCCAGCTGGCGTAGAAGGAGAACAGGGCCACCAGCAGCAGGCCCGGTCCGACGCCGGCGAGGAACAGACGGCCCAGCGACTGCTCGGCGGCTACGGCGTAGAGGATCATGGTGATCGACGGCGGCAGCAGGATGCCCAGGGTGCCACCGGCGGCGATGATGCCGGCGGCAAAGCCCCCCGAGTAGCCGCGCGAACGCATTTCGGGGATGCCGGCGCTGCCGATGGCCGAGCAGGTCGCTGGGCTCGACCCGGCCATCGCCGCGAACAGTCCGCAGGCGAATACGTTGGCGATGCCCAGGCCGCCGGGGATGCGGTGCATCCAGGCGTGCAGGGCCAGGTAGAGATCGCGACCGGCCGGCGACTTGCCGATCGCCGCGCCCTTCAAAATGAACAGCGGAATCGACAGCAGGGTGATGCTGGCCATCTCCTCATAGACGTTCTGGGTCACCGTGTCGAGACTGGAGGCGGGCATCAGCACCGCCATGAAGGCCAGCGCCACGCCACCCAGAGAGAAAGCGATCGGCATGCCGGAGAACATCACCAGCAGGGTCACGACGCCGTAGAGCAGGCCGATGCCGAGCTCGCTCATCGCGGCCGAGAGAGCGTCGTCAGTCGCGCCGCCAGATGCAACAGCAGTTGCAGCCCCACCAGGCACATGCCGATGGTCATCAGCCCGTAGGGCAGCCACAGCGGTGGCCCCCAGCTGCTGGTCGTGGTCTGGCCCTCGCGCCAGGCCTCGGCGAGCAGGGTCCAGGACTTCCAGGCGAAGAACAGGCAGAAGACGCTCGATCCCAGATCGACCAGCATCAATCGCCAACGATTGACCGCGTCGGGCAACAGGCCGGCCAGAGCCTCGATGCCGATGTGGCCACGCTGCGCCTGCACCCAGGCGCCGGAGACGAAGGTGGCACCGACCAGCAGGAACACCGCCGCCTCGTCCTGCCAGTCCGTGGGAATCTTGAAGAAGTAGCGCGCCGCGACGCTGTAGGTGAGGATGCCGGCGGCGCCGATCAGCGCCAGCATGCAGGGCAACATCACCGCGCGGTTGATCAGTGTCAGGGCGCGATCGCAGGCGGCCAGCGCCGGCGTCGCGCTGAGCGCCGGGCGTGGGTCGAAACTCATTTGCAGGCGAACCGTGACGGCGGCCGAACCGCCGTCACCCCCAGCCGTCGGCCGGGGGCCGGAAGGGGGGCGTCATCTAGAAGGTTTTTTCCGCCAACTGCAGCATGCGGGCGCAGCCGGGCGATTTCGCCGCGTAGTCCTTCCACGCCGTGTCGCGTCCCAGCCTCTGCCATTTCTTGATCGTCGCGTCGTCGAGGTCGTAGACCTTGGCGCCGGCCTTGGTGTAGATGTCGGCCACCAGCTTGTCGTCGGCCTTGGCCTGTTCGGTGCCGAACTTTTCCATCTCGGCGCCCACCTGCATGATCAGTTGCTGCTGCTCGCGCGGCAGCTTGTCGAACACGCTCCGGGCCATCAGCAGCGGCTCGAGCATGAACCAGTAGGCGCGGCCGCGGCCCGTGGTCAGATGCTTGGAGACCTCCTCGAGGCGGAAGGAGATGAGGCTGGTCGACGAAGTCATGCCGGCGTCGGCGGCGCCGGTCTGCATCGCCGCGTAGAGCTCGTTCGACGGCAGGGACAGCACCGCGGCACCGGCGGCCTTCAGCATCATGTCCATCTCCTTGCTGCCGCCGCGCACCTTCATGCCCTTGGCGTCCTCGGGTGCGATGAGCGGCGCGGCGCGGCTGGCGACACCGCCGGCCTGCCAAATCCAGCTGACGATGACCACGCCCTTCTCCAGCAGGAGCTCGCTCATGGCGCGGCCGACCTCGGCGTTCTTCCAGGTCGCGGCCTGCTCGTAGGAGGTGACCAGGCCCGGCATCAGGCCGATGTTCAACTCGGGCACCTCGCCGCCGGCGTAGGGGATCGGGTAGAGACTCAGGTCCAGCGCACCGCGACGCAGGGCGGAGAACTGGGCGTTGGTCTTCATCAGCGAGGAGTTGGGATAAATTTGAAACGTCAGCGCGCCCTTGCTGCGCTTGTCCACCTCGAGCGCGAACTTGCGGCAGAGTCGATCGCGAAAGTCGCCGGCGTCGATGCTGCCGCCGGGAAATTGGTGGGAAATCTTCAGCGGTTCGGCCGCGCCGCCGCTGCGACCGATCAAGAGCAGGGGCAGCGCAGCGAGCGAACCTTGCAGCAAGCGACGACGGGTGAGCATGGCGACCTCCTTCGGTTGAGCGCTGCGTCGGGCAAACTTTGCGGTTGCAGGAGATATTGTCTATGCTCGCGCAATCTTCCCCCTTCTGTCAAAGCGAATATGAACAAGACGCTGGCAACAGTCACCGAGCGCATCCGCGCGCGCAGCCGCGCGAGCCGCGCTGCCTACCTGCAGCGGGTCGACACAGACGGCGCGCAGGGTCCTCTGCGCGCCGGCCTGCCCTGCGCCAACCTGGCCCACGCCTACGCCGCCCAGCCGGCCGCCGACAAGAAGCTGCTGTTCGCCGCGCGCAGCCCCAACATCGCCATCGTCTCGGCCTACAACGACATGCTCTCGGCGCACCAGCCGCTCGCGCGCTTCCCCGCCATCATCAAGCAGGCGGCGCGCGCCCACGGTGCCGTGGCGCAATTCGCCGGCGGCGTGCCCGCCATGTGCGACGGCGTCACGCAAGGCGAGGCGGGCATGGAGCTATCGCTGTTCTCGCGCGACGTGATCGCGATGGCCACCGCCGTCGCCCTGTCGCACAAGGTGTTCGACGCGGCGCTGTGTCTGGGCGTATGCGACAAGATCGTGCCGGGCCTGTTGATGGGCACGCTCACCTTCGGCCACCTGCCGGTGATCTTCGTCCCGGCCGGACCGATGAGTTCGGGCCTGGGAAACGACGAGAAGTCGCGGGTGCGCCAGCTGTTCACCCAGGGCAAGGTGGGGCGCGACGCCCTGCTCGAGGCCGAATCCAAGGCCTACCACGGCCCCGGCACCTGCACCTTCTACGGCACGGCCAACTCCAACCAGATGCTGATGGAAGTGATGGGGCTGCACCTGCCCGGCGCCGCCTTCGTCCATCCGGACACGCCTCTGCGCGACGCGCTCACCGCAGCGGCCGCCCGGCGCGTTGCCGAGATCACCCGGGATCGCTACTACACGCCGCTCGCACGGGTCGTCGACGAAAAGAGCGTCGTCAACGGCATCGTCGGCCTGCTCGCCACCGGCGGCTCGACCAACCACACCATCCATCTGGTGGCGATGGCCCGCGCCGCCGGCATCCTGATCAACTGGGACGACTTCGACGAACTGTCGACGGCGGTGCCGCTCCTGGCGCGCATCTATCCCAACGGCAGCGCCGACGTCAATCACTTCCACGCCGCCGGCGGCATGGGCTTTCTGCTGCGCGAACTGCTCGCCGGCGGGCTGCTGCACGAAGAGGTCGAGACCGCCGCTGGCCCCGGCCTGTCGCGCTACGCCCAGGAGCCGTGGCTCAACGAGGGCAGCCTCGACTGGCGCCCGGCGCCGGCGCAGAGCGGCGACGAGAGCGTGCTGCGCCCGCTGTCGCGTCCGTTCAGCGCCGACGGCGGCTTGAAGCTGATCCGCGGCGAACTCGGTCGCGCCGTGGTGAAGATCTCCGCGGTGAAGCCCGAGCATCGACGCGTGAGTGCGCCGGCGTTGGTGTTTGACAGCCAGCAACAGATGAACGAGGCCTACAAGCGCGGCGAGTTGCACCGCGATTTCATCGCCGTGCTGCGCCACCAGGGACCGCGCGCCAACGGCATGCCCGAGCTGCACAAGCTGACGCCGATCCTGACCATCCTCCAGGAGGAGGGACGCCACGTGGCGCTGGTCACCGACGGCCGCATGTCCGGCGCCTCGGGCAAAGTGCCCTCGGCCATCCACCTGACGCCAGAGGCGCTGGCCGGCGGACGCATCGGCAAGATCCGCGATGGCGATGCGCTGACCCTCGACTGCGAAGCCGGCACGCTGGCGATCGGCGTGTCCAGCGCAGAGCTCGACGCGCGTCCCGCGCCGCGAGTGGATCTGTCGGCGAACGCCGCCGGTTGCGGTCGCGAACTGTTCGGCATTTTCCGCCAAACCGCCGGCAGCGCCGAAGAAGGCGCCTCGCCCGCACTGTCGACCCAGGAGCAGTAGAACCATGTCCATAGCCCTAGGCTTCAAGACCCGTATCCTGCCGGTGATCGTCATCGACGACGCCGAGCTGGCGGTGCCCATGGCCGAGGCCCTGCTCGAGGGCGGCATCGACGCGATGGAGATCACCCTGCGCCACGCCTGCGCCCTCGATGCCATCGAACGCGTCGCCAAGTCCGTTCCAGCGATGGTGGTCGGCGCCGGCACCCTGACCCGCCCCGCCGACTTCGGTCGCGTGGCAAGCGCTGGCGGCCGCTTCGCGGTGTCACCCGGGCTCACCCCCGGCCTCGACGCCGCGGCGCGCGCCGTCGAGATGCCCTTCATCCCCGGCGTCATGACGCCCTCGGAAGCGATGTTCGCGCGCGAGCTCGGCTACTCGCTGCTCAAGCTGTTTCCGGCGGCCCAGGCCGGTGGTCTGGGCATGCTCAAAGCCCTGGCCTCGCCCTTCGCCGACCTGCGCTTTTGCCCCACCGGCGGCGTCTCGGCCGAGACCCTGGCCGAGTTCCTGGCGCTGCCCAACGTCGCCATGGTCGGCGGTTCCTGGCTGACGCCGACGAAAGTCGTCGCGGCGCGCGACTGGACGAGTGTCGCCGCCTTGGCCAGGCAGGCGACCACGATCGCGGCGTCGTTTAGCTAGACCGCGGTCAGCGAAACTTCCACGTAGATGACCACGCCGGCGGCCGGAGCGATCAGCGCCGCCGGAATGGCCTGACCCGATCGCCAGGCGCCGACGGCCGCGAGCTTGGCACTGCCCGTGACGAGAAAGATCAACTGGCGCGTCGCGGACAGACGCCTGACGCTGAGCGAGACCCTCTCCGCCGGCGGCTTGGGGGCGTCGAACACCGGTACCACGGCGCTACGCGCGCGCGGCTTGACCTGTCCCGGGAACAGGCTCGCCGTGTGTCCGTCTTCTCCCAGACCCAGCAGCACCAGGTCGAACAATTCGATGCCGGCGAGGGTGCGCGCGTATTCTCTCGCGGCGACCGCGGCACCGCGTTCGGCGGCGATCGGATAGATCTGCGCCGGCGGAATCGCCACGCGGGAGAGCCAGGCGTCGTTCGCCATGCGGCTGTTGCGCTGTTCGTGGTCTGCCGGCAGACAGCGTTCGTCGCCGAAGTAGATGTGCCAGTAGCGCCACTGGGCGGACGCGGCGGCGAGCATCTCGTAGATGCGCTTTGGCGTCGTACCGCCAGCCAGGACCAAATGAAAAGCTCGGCGTGTCGCGATGGCCTCGCTCGCCGCGTCGAGTATCGCTGCCGCAGCGGCTGAGGCCAGGCTGGCGGCCGAATCGAAGTCGTGCCAGCGACGCTGCTGGGGCATGGGGCGAGATCTCGCTTGGGTCTGGAAACCGGTTTATAGTACAGGACCATATGGGGATATAGGGCTAAAGCAAGAGAATATGAAGACACTCGATCTTTGCACTCTGGTCATATTCGGCGCCGGTGGTGACCTCGCCCAACGCAAGCTGATCCCCGGACTGTTTCATCTGGATCTCGCCGGGCGCCTGCCCGAGGGGATGGTGATACTCTCCTGCGGCCGCAAGGATTGGGATCGCCAGACCTGGGTCGAAGAGGTGCGGCCGCTGCTCGCCGCGAAGTACCCGCCCGAGATGCTGGCCAAGGGCTTCGAGCGCTTCAGCGCGCGCCTGCACTACCACTGCATTCCTCGCGACGAAGGCAACGCCTACCAGACCCTGGGCGATCGACTCGAGAACGATCCGGCCTTGCCACGCAACATCGTCTTCTACATGTCGGTGCGGCCGGGAGAGTTCACCGCCATCATCGACAAGCTGGGCAACCTGGGACTGCTCAAGGAGGCGCGTGGCTGGCGCCGGGTGGTGATCGAGAAGCCCTTCGGCTACGACCTGTTGAGCGCACAGACGCTGCAAAGAGCCCTCTATCGCCACCTGAACGAGCCGCAGATATTCCGCATCGACCACTACCTGGGCAAGGGTACGGTGCAAAACGTCATGGTGTTCCGCTTCGCCAACCTGCTGCTGGAGCCGCTGTGGAACCGCCATCACATCGACCACGTGCAAATCACCCACTCCGAAACTCTGGGCATCGAAGGTCGCGCCGGATACTACGAGGGCTCGGGGGCGCTGCGCGACATGATCCAGAGCCACCTGCTGCAGCTCCTGGCGCTGGTGGCGATGGAGGCACCGGTGTCGCTCAACGCCGAGCATCTGCGCGACGAGAAGGTCAAGGTGCTGAAGGCGATTCGCCCGATTCCGCAAAACGCGGTGCACGCCCACGCCTTCCGCGGCCAATACACCAGCGGCACCGTGGCTGGCCAGTCGGTGCCCGGCTACCTGGAGGAACCGGGCATCGCCGCCGACAGCACCACCGAGACCTACGCCGCGCTGAAGCTGTTCATCGACAATTGGCGCTGGGCCGGTGTGCCCTTCTACCTGTCCACCGGCAAACGCCTCACGGAAGGCGCCTCCGCCATCTGCATCCGCTTCAAGAATCCGCCCCAGGATCTGCTGCGCGGCACCCGCAACACACCGTCGCGGCCCAACTGGATCATGCTCGGCATCCAACCCAACGACTGCCTGAAGATGGAGATCCAGGTCAAGGTGCCGGGTCTCGACCTGGCGACGCGCACCATCAGCCTCGACGCCTCCTATCATCGCGACGGCGACGACAGCTACGATGCCTACGAGGGCCTGCTGCTCGACGTGATGCAGGGCGATCACTCGCTGTTCCTGCGCATCGACGAGGTCGAATGGGCCTGGCGGGTGGTCGATCCGATATTGAAGGTTTGGGCCATGGAGCGCGACTTCATCAATACCTATCAGGCCGGCAGCCGCGGTCCGCGCGGAACCTACCGCCTGTTCGACAGCGACGACCAGTTCTGGCGCTACTCGCTCAACCTCGACGGCGCCGACCTGCTCGCGTATTAGATGAGACGATCCCGTCCCCCGGGCGGAGGGATGGCGGCGTGGTCGCCGTCGGCTATCACGCCGCGCAGAATCTCTGGGCCGCCCCAGCGCGAGAGGGTCACAGCTCGCCCAACGAATTCGCTGATACCTCGGCATCGCTGCGGGCAAGTTGCTGGACATGGGGCGCCCTAGTTCTTACGGAACCAGGGCGGGCGTCGCGGTTGTGCTGGTGTTGTGTACCTGCGCGACATTGGTCTGCATGTACTGGCTTCACAGCGAGTCAGACTGCGAACGACATCGGGTCATCGTCGCACGAGACGTCTGCCGGGCGCTGCTGCCGCTGGCGCGAACACCGATACGCCAGCTTCTCGGTGCCAGGTCGCCACCAAGCGGGGCGACGCCGATCTCGCGCGAACACAACGCCAATGTCTTGAACAGCGTGTTCGAAGTTTTCGATCCCTCGCTGCGGCCATATCTGGCATCGGTACCGATAGTATTCGACGCCACAGCCGATACGGCGAAGGCGTACGCTGCACGAGGCTACATTGGCGTCAGTCCGGACTGGGACAGCACGGTGCTCAATTCTCGCTACCGGGCGATCTATGAACAGCGGGGGATGACGCTGGCGAACGCGGTGTTCGCCAATCCGTTCAAGACGAGTCTGTTGATCCACGAATTCCTGCACCTGCTGCAAGTCCGCCAAGGCATCGACAGCGGGTCATGCTTTGCCGCGGTGTCGCGCTGGTATCTAGATCCCCATTACGGCGCCCCATCGCCGAATCGGCTTGGCGACGGCGACAAATTGAAGAACAGCGTTAGCCATGGACGCGCGACGAACAGGATCAAATATATTCTCTGGCACAACTTGTACAACCAGCGCAGGCTGCTCGATCTGCCGCAGGATGAGCGCTGGCAGGACATGCGCTATTGGGAACGATACCGATACGCCACACAAGGGGTTGAGGAGTTCGCCTACATTGGCGAAGAGATACTAGCCAGCGGCAGTGCTTCGGCGAACTATGTCGAGACCGGTCGCTGGAGCGTCGCCGACTGGAAGGACAAGGAAATGGCCATGGCGGAACTGTCCCCCGAGGTCATCGCCCTGTTCAGCGGGGTGTTCAATCCCGAGTTGCTGCCGCAGCGGCGGACGCGTTGATCTGCGCCACCGCTGGCGGGCGGTGGCGCTCAGTTCGTGCGTTTCTCGATCAGTTCGATCTTGTAGCCGTCGGGATCGGCGACGAAGGCGATCACGGTCGTGCCGTGCTGCATCGGTCCCGCCTCGCGCGTCACCGTGCCGCCGCGGCGCTTGATCTCGGCGCAGGTGGCGTAGGCGTCATCGACGGCGATGGCGATGTGGCCATAGCCCGTGCCGAGCTCGTACTTTTCGACGCCCCAGTTGTGGGTGAGTTCGAGCACCGCGCCATCGGCCTCCTCGCCGTAGCCGACAAACGCCAGGGTGAACTTGCCGGCGGGAAAGTCATTGCGACGCAGCAGCTTCATCCCCAGCACGCCGGTGTAAAAGGCCAGCGATCGCTCGAGGTCGCCGACGCGCAGCATGGTGTGCAGGATTCTCATGGCCAGTCCTCTCAGAGTATGGGCAGTTGCGCCGCGCTGTCCTTCAGGCGACGGCGCAGTTCACGCCAGTCTGGGCACAGGCGCGCGACCACGGCCCAAAAGCGCGGACTGTGGTTCATCTCGACCAGATGCGCCAGCTCGTGCGCCACCACGTAATCGATCAGCGCCAGGGGCAGGTGGATCAGCCGCCAGTTGAGGCTGATGCCTGTCTTCTCGCTGCAGCTACCCCATCGCGTGCGCGCCGACGACAGGCGCAGGGCAGGCGGCGGATGACCGACGAGGGGCGCGTAGTGGGCGATGCGCTCGGCGAAGACAGCGCTGGCGTGCCGCTGCAGCGCCCGCCGCGCCAGCGCCTCGCAATCGGCGTCGGCGCGCGCCTTGATCACCAGGGTACCGTTGTCCCAAGCGACGCGGTTGGCGCCGGCGACGACGCGCACTTCGCTCTCGCCGCCGAGCAGGGGCAGGCGCGCCCCGTCGCGCACCCGCAGGTGGCGCCGGGCGTGGTTGGCGACGTGCTCGTCGAGCTTCTTCCCCACCCAGGCGCTGTGGCTGAGGATGAAGGCTTCGATATCCTTCAAAGCCATGCGCGGCGGTGCGCCGACGCAGAGGCCGCGCTCGTCGATGGTCATCGACAGCCGGCGGCGCTTGCCCTGGCGCAGACTGTAGGCGACGACGCGCGCGCCCAGCTGCAGGTAGCGCTGCCTGTCGCCGCTCGCCCCGTCCGGCGGTGCGCTGCGGAACAGCGGCAGTTGTTCAAAGAGGTTCATGCCGCGAGCAGATCGCCAAGGGGCAGCGCCTGCTGCGGCGCAGAGGTCGCCAGCAGATGCGTCAGGCATTGCTCGATCAGCGCCGGCGACTGCTCGATCAAGCGCCAGTTCACGCGCAACGTGCCGTCGGCCTGGGCTTGGGTCCAGGCGCCGCGCGCGGCGAAGGAGAAGCGCCAGCGCGGCACCTTGCCCGCGCAGAGGCGACCCAGGGCGCGATCGATGAACCGCGTCGCCTCGCGCCGCAGCCAGGCTTCGGCGGCGTCCTGGATTTGGCGCGGTGTTGCCCCGGGCGGCAGGGGCAGGTGCAACACCGAGCCGTGGCTCGCTGCCGACTGTTCTTGGGTGGCCAGTCTGAGCGACATCACGCCGCCGAGGAAGGGAAGTTCGGCGCCGTCGTGCCAGCGCGTCGCCAAGGGCTGCTCGGCCTCAAGCCGCAGGCTGAGTTGAGGGCTGCGTACTTTCATCGGCATAGTAGCGCGGGCTGATGCGCGCCGTTTCCGCTTCCATCCAGCGCTCGGCCAGGGAGTTGACCTCGTCGGCGCTCTTGCCTTGCGGATCGATCGCCGGGCCGATGCTGACGGTGATGGTGCCGGGGCTCTTGAAGAAGGCGTTGCGTCCCCAGAATTCGCCGGCGTTGTGCACCAAGGGCACAGCCGGCGCACCGCTTGCGACCGCCAGCTGTGCGCCGCCGATCTTGTAGCGGCGACGGGTCCCCAAGCGCACGCGGGTCCCCTCGGGAAAGATGATCACCGGATAACCCTGGGACAGCCGCAGCCGCCCCTGCTCGACCAGTTGCCGCAGGGCGTTCTTGCCGGCACCGCGGTCGATCGAGATCATCGGTATCACTGCCAGGGCCCAGCCGAAGAACGGCAACTGCCACTTCAGTTCGCGCTTCCAGACGAACAGGGCAAGGGGAAAGATCTCTTGCAACACCACGGTCTCCCAGGCAGACTGGTGCTTGGACAGGATCACCGCGGGGCGGTTCGGAATGTTCTCCCTGCCCAGCAGACGGTAGTCGATGCCGAGCAGATGCTTGATCAGCCAGATGACCAGGAACACCCAGGGCACGGCGGTGTAGCGCCGCATCCGATGCGGCAGCGGAAAGCAGAAGATCATCAGCAGGGCGTAGGGTGGCGTCACCAGCAGCAGGATCAGGAAATAGAGGATGGAGCGCAGGTAGGACATGTCAGCTGGTCAGGTGTGCCACGAGGGCAGCCAAATCGGCGAACAGCGGTGTCCCGGGGGGCAGTTGCGGGTCGGCGGCGGTCTTGGTGCCCTTGCCGGTGAGCACCAGCATCGGCTGCGCCCCCGTCACCTGCGCCGCCTGCAAGTCGCGCAGGCTGTCGCCGACCACCGGCACACCAACGAGGGGAACACCGTAGCGGGTCGCGATCTCTTCCAGCATGCCGGCTTTGGGCTTGCGGCATTGGCACTGGTCGGCATCGGTGTGGGTGCAATAGAAGACGGCGTCGATGCGCCCGCCCACCTGGCTCACCGCCCGCGTCATCTTCTCGTGGATGGCGTTCAAGGTGTCCATGTCGAAGAAGCCGCGGCCGACGCCCGATTGGTTGGTGGCGACGACGACGCGGTAACCCCACTGGCACAGCCGGGCGATCGCCTCGAGGCTGCCCTTGATCGGCTTCCATTCATCCGGCGACTTGATGTACTTGTCGGAATCGTGGTTGATCACGCCGTCGCGGTCGAGGATGATCAGCTTCATCGGCAGGACGGCGGGAAAGTGTTCATAGTTTGGAGATGTCGGCCACCATGTTCATCAGCGCTGCCAATTGTCCGAGCAGCGCCAGGCGATTTTGCCTGATTGCGGGCTCTTCGACCATCACCATGACAGCGTCGAAGAAGGCATCGACCGCGCCGCGCAAACCGGCCAGTCCGAGGAGCGCGGCCTCGTAGTCGGCGTTGGCGAATTGCCGTCGCAGCTGCGGCGCGATCGCCGTGAGCTGCGCGTGCAACGCCTGTTCCGCGGGCTCCCGCAGCAGTTCCAGGTCGACTTGCTCGGACACCGCCGCCGTCTTCTTCAGGATGTTCACTATGCGCTTGTTGGCCGCGGCGAGTGCCTCCGCCTCGGGCAGCTTGGCGAAGGCGCGCACGGCTTCCAGCCGCTGCACGACGTCGCTCAACAGCCGCACATCGACGCCCAGGGTGGCCTCGACCTCCTGCGCCGAATAGCCCAGCTCGCCGCGCAGGTAGCCGTTGAGACGATCCATCACGAATCGCGGCAATTGCGCCAGTGAGACCTTATCGGTGAGCAGGCCGGCGAAAGCGCCTTCGGCCTCGGCGATCAGCTCAGCGAGCGGCAGATCGAGCTTCTGCTCGACCAACATGCGGATCACGCCGAGGGCGTGCCGGCGCAGCGCGAAGGGGTCCTTGTCGCCGGTGGGTACCTGGCCGATGCCGAACAGGCCGACCAGGGTCTCCAGCTTGTCGGCCAGTGCGACCGCCACGCCGACGCGGCTGCGGGGCAAGCTGTCGCCGGCGAAGCGCGGCTTGTAATGGTCCTCGATGGCGTTGGCGATCTCCGTCGGCAGCCCATCGTGCAGCGCGTAGTAGCGGCCCATGACGCCCTGCAGTTCGGGGAATTCGCCGACCATGTCGCTGATCAGATCGGCCTTCGACAGCAGCGCCGCCTGGTCGGCCTGACGCGCCAATTCCTCGCCGCCGAGGCGCGCGCCGATGGCGCTGGCGATGGCCGCGACGCGCTGTGAGCGCTCGCCTTGCGAACCCAGCTTGTTGTGGTAGACGACCTTCGCCAGTCCGGGAACTCGGTCGGCCAGCGATTTCTTGCGATCCTGGTCGTAGAAGAATTTGGCGTCGGCCAGCCGCGGCCGAACCACCCGGGCGTTGCCGCTGATGATATTCGTCGGGTCGGTGACGCGCATGTTGGAGACGAGGAGGAAGCGGTTGGTCAGCTTGCCCTGCACGAACAGGGGAAAGTACTTCTGGTTCGCCTTCATGGTCAGGATCAGGCATTCCTGCGGCACCTGCAGGAAGGCTTCGTCGAAGCCCGCCTCGTAGACCGTCGGATGCTCCACCAGCGCCGTGACCTCGTCGAGCAGCGCAGCGTCCTCCAGCCATTGCCGGCCACCCGCCGCCGCGTCGAGTTGCCCGCGAATCATTTCGCGACGCGCGGTGAAGTCCGGGATGACGCTGCCGTGGTGTTCCAGAGTCTGCTCATAGCTCGCGGCGTCGGCGATGTCGATATCGCCGCCGCTCATGAAGCGATGGCCGCGGCTGGCCCTGCCGCTCACCAGCCCGAGCACGCTACCGGGGACGATGCGGCTGCCGTGCAACAGCACCAGGCCGTGCACCGGGCGCACGAACTGCGCTTCGCCGGCGCCCCAGCGCATGGTCTTGGCGACCGGCAGCTTCTTCAACGCGTCGCTGACGATGCCGGCGAGGACCTCGGCCAGCTTCGCCCCTTTGAGCTCGGCGGTGCAATAGAAGGTCTCCGACTTGCCGTCCATGCGCTTGCTGAAGCGCGGCAGCTCGGCAACGGAAATGCCCTTCGCCTCCAGCTTCTTCAGCAGGGCGGTGCTCGGATTCCCGGCGGCGTCGAGGGCCACGGCGACCGGCATCAGCTTTTCTTCGACGCGACGGTCGGGAGCCTCGGCCTCGACCTCGCGCACCAGCACGGCGAGCCGGCGCGGCGTCGCGAACCCGGCGACGTGCTCCGGTGCCGGCAGCGTCAGTTGGTGGCGAACCAGGCCGTTCACGACTTCATCCTTGAAGACCTCGCCCAGTCGCGCCAGGGATTTGGGCGGCAGCTCCTCGGTCAGGAGCTCCACCAGCAGCGTGTCTCTCATGCCGCCCCCTTCAACATCGGAAAGCCGAGCGCTTCACGCGAGGCGAAGTAGGCCTGGGCCACTTCGCGCGCCAGGGCTCGCACGCGGCCGATGTAGGCGGCGCGCTCGGTCACCGAGATGGCGCCGCGCGCGTCGAGCAGGTTGAAGCTGTGCGAACACTTCATCACCATCTCGTAGCCGGGCAGCGGCAGGCCGAGCGCCATCAGGCGCTTGGCTTCCGATTCGAACTTGGAGAACTGCGCGAACAGCCAGTCCACGTCCGAGTGTTCGAAGTTGTACTTCGACTGCTCGACCTCGTTCTGGTGGTAGACATCACCATAGCTGACGCCGGGAGACCAGACCAGGTCGTAGACGTTCTCGACGCCCTGCAGGTACATGGCCAGCCGCTCCAGACCGTAGGTGATCTCGCCCAGTACCGGCCGACAGACCAGGGAACCGACCTCCTGGAAATAGGTGAATTGGGTGACCTCCATGCCGTTCAACCAGACCTCCCAGCCCAGGCCCCAGGCGCCCAGGGTCGGCGACTCCCAGTCGTCCTCGACGAAACGGATGTCGTGCTGGGTGGTGTCTATGCCCAGCGCGCGCAGGCTGTCGAGGTAGAGCTCCTGGATGTTGTCGGGAGAGGGCTTCAACACCACCTGGTATTGGTAGTAGTGCTGCAGGCGGTTGGGATTGTCGCCGTAGCGACCGTCCTTGGGCCGCCGCGAGGGCTGCACGTAGGCCGCGCGCCAGGGCTCGGGGCCGATGGCGCGGAGAAAGGTGGCGGTGTGGAAGGTGCCGGCGCCGACCTCGATGTCGTAGGGTTGCAGCAGCACGCAGCCGCGCTCATCCCAGAAATTCTGCAGGCGGAGGATGACCTGTTGAAAGGTCGGCGATGCGCTCATGGAATTCTTTGGCCGAAAAGCGGCGATTTTACCGGGATTCCACCCGCCCGCGGCGACGCCGCCACGCCGCTGGCAGCAGCGCGGCAAGTGCCAGCAGCAGGATCGGGGAATTGCCCAGGCGGACGTAGGGTGTGGCGCCGGCGTAGCCCTGGACCCGGGCGGACAGGGCGTCGGCTACGAAGGCCGGCAGCGCCACCCGCACCACGCCGTCGGGCCCGACCACCGCGGTCATGCCGGTATTGGTGGCGCGCAGCATGGTGCGGCCGGCCTCGAGCGCCCGCAACTGGGCGATCTGCAGGTGCTGCGCCTGGGCCAGGGAGGCGCCGAACCAGGCGGTGTTGGAGAGGTTTACCAGCAGCGTCGCCTGCGGCAGGGCGTGGATGATTTCTTCACCGAACAGGTCCTCGTAGCAAATGTTGGGCGCGATCGATTGCCCCGCCACGGCCAACGGCGCCTGCCGCGCCGGCCCGGCGGAAAAATCCGACATCGGGATACGCATCAGGCCGAGGAACCAGGAAAAGCCCGGCGGCACGAACTCGCCGAAGGGCACCAGGTGGGACTTGCTGTAGCTCGCCCCGGCGGTCCCCGCGTGCAGCAGCACGCCGGCGTTGAAATAGCGGCCGTCCGAATCCCGTTGCACCACTCCGGTCAACACCTCGCCGTGGGTCGTCAGTTCGGCGAGGTAGGCGGGCGGCGCCTGGTCGAGGAACAGCGGCAGCGCCGTCTCCGGCAATACCGTCAATTGCGCCGGGTGGGCGCGCGCCAGCCGCGCGTAGGTGGCGAGCGAGGCGGCCTGACGCTGCGGCTCCCACTTCAGACTCTGCTCGATGTTCCCCTGCAGCAGGCTGACATCGAGCGGCGCCCCAACGGCATCGGTCCACGCCACGCGCGTCAACGCCGAGCCCGCTGCCAACAGCACCGCCACCGCCAGCGCACCGCGCGTCTTCAAGCGCAGCAGCGAGGCGGCGGCGAGCGCCACCAGAAAGCTCAGGCCATAGACGCCGAGCAGCGGCGCGAAGCCCGCCAGCGGGCTCGGCGGTGCCTGCGAATAGCCCAGCGCGAGCCAGGGAAAGCCCGTCAGCAGCGTGCCGCGCAGCCACTCGCCGAGCGTCCAGGCGCCGGCGCAGGCGAGCGCGTCGGCCCCGGCGTGGCCGCTGGCCAGGCGTCGCGCCAACCAGACGGCGAGGGCGGGATAGAGCGCGAGGTAGGCGCAAAAGAGCAGGGTCGCCGTCGCCGCGAGCAGCGCCGGCATGCCGCCGATGTCGTGCATGCTGACGTAGACCCAGGAGACCCCACCGAGAAAACAGCCCAGCCCCCAGCACCAGCCTAGCCAGGCCGCAGCGCCGGGGCTCGCCGAGCGCTGGCAGAGGGCCAGCAACAGCAGCAGGGACAGCGGTGCGGCCGGCAGCCAGGCCAGCGGTGCGAAGCCGGCGACCGCCAAACCGCCGGCGAGCATCGCCAGCAGCCTCGCAGCGACACTACTCATCCAAGGCGATGGTGCGCTGCGGGTCGACCAGCAGGGTGTGGACGCGACGGCTGTCGGCGCGCAGCACCTGCACCCGCAGGCCGGCGATCTGCACCGTCTCGCCGCGTTTGGGCAGGCGCCCGAGCTGGGCGATGACCAGGCCGCCGATGGTGTCGAACTCGTCGTCGGGGCAAGCGGTGTTGAAGGCGGTGTTGAAGTCGGCGATCTCGGTGTCGGCCTTGACCCGATAGCGGCCGGCGTTGTCGAGGACGATGTTGTCGGCGTCCTCGTCGAAATCGTATTCGTCCTCGATGTCACCGACGATCTGCTCGAGCACGTCTTCGATGGTCACCAGACCGGCGATGCCGCCGTACTCGTCGACCACGATGGCCATGTGGTTGCGCGAAACGCGGAACTCGCGCAACAGTACGTTGAGCCGCTTCGATTCGGGAATGAACACGGCCGGGCGCAGGGTGTCGCGCAGGTCGAACTCGGCGCCGGCGAAATAGCGCAACAGGTCCTTGGCCAGCAGAATGCCGATGATGTCGTCGCGGTTGTCGCCGACCACGGGAAAGCGCGAATGCGCCGCGGCGATCACCGCCTCGGCGATCTTCTCCGGACTCTCCTCGATCTCGATGACGTCCATCTGGGCGCGCGGCACCATGATCTCGCGCACCTGGATGTCGGACACGGAGAGCGCGCCCTCGATGATGGACAGGGCGTCGGCGTCGAGCAGATTGCGCTCGAAAGCGCTGTGCAGCAGCTCCAGCAACTGCTCGCGATCTTCTGGCGCGCGCGTCAGAAGGGCGGATAGGCGCTCGAGCAAACTGGGTCGGGTCGGTGGTTCCATCAATAGGGATCGGGATAGCCGAGGCGGGCCAAAATCTCCCGCTCTCTTGTCTCCATGCGCTGGGCGTCAGCGTCGTTGTCGTGGTCGTAGGCCTGCAGATGCAGCATACCATGCACGACGAGGTGCGCGAAATGGGCGACGGCGGTCTTGCCCTGGGCCCGCGCCTCCGCCAGCACCACCGGCACGCACAGCAGCAGATCGCCGGCCAGCGCCGGTGGTGGCGCGTAGGGAAAGGACAGCACATTGGTGGCGCGGTCCTTGCCGCGAAAGCGGTGGTTGTGCGTCCGGCTCTCCTCCGCGTCGGTGAAGCGCAGGGTGAGCGCGGCGCTCGCGGTGCCGCCGTCGAGCGCCGCCGCGACCCAGCGCCGCAAGCGCGGCCGCGACGGTAACTCGGCGGCGGCAGAGGCGTACTGCACCGTCAGCGACAGGGCCCTACTTTCGCGTTTGTTCATGCTGCTCGTAGGCGGCAACGATGCGCGCGACCAGCGGATGGCGCACCACGTCGGCGGCGAGGAAATCGGTGAAGGCGATGCCGCGCACTTCACGCAGGATTTCTTGCGCCTCAATCAAGCCGCTCTTCTGGCCACGGCCGAGGTCGATCTGGGTGATGTCGCCGGTGACCACCGCCTTGGCGCCGATGCCGATGCGCGTCAGGAACATCTTCATCTGCTCCGGCGTCGTGTTCTGCGCCTCGTCGAGAATGATGAAGGCGTGGTTGAGCGTGCGCCCGCGCATGTAGGCCAGGGGCGCGACCTCGATCGCCTGGCGCTCGAACATCTTCGCCACCTTGTCGAAGCCCATCAGATCATAGAGCGCATCGAAGAGCGGACGCAGGTAGGGATCGACCTTCTGCGCCAGATCGCCGGGGAGGAAGCCCAGGCGCTCGCCCGCCTCCACCGCCGGGCGGGTGAGAACGATGCGGCTGACCATGTCGCGCTCGAAGGCGTCGACCGCGCTGGCCACCGCCAGATAGGTCTTGCCGGTTCCGGCGGGACCGATGCCGAAGCTGATGTCGTGCTCCTGTATCTGCTGCAGGTACTGCACCTGGCGCGGCGTGCGCCCGTGCAGGTCCGGCTTGCGGGTGAGCAGGCCCGGCGCCGTCTGGGTCATGCGGCTGGCGAGTTCGACCAGGCCGAGCTGGATGGCATCGACCGAGAGATCCTCTGCGGCCAGGGCGTAGAAGTGGGAGAGCGCGGCGCAAGCGCGGCTGGCGGCGGCACCGCTGACGCGGAAGCGTTCGCCACGGCGGGCGATCACCACATCGTAGGCGGCTTCGATCTGGCGCAGGTTCTCGTCGAGGGCGCCGCAGAGATTGGCCAGCCGCGCGTTGTCCACCGGTTCCAGCGACAGTTCTGTCGGACGCTGCTTCACGCGGCCGCGGTCTCCGCGAGCAACTCGCCGCGCAGGCTGTGGGTCATGGCTTGGGTGATGCGCAGTTCGACCAGGCGGCCGATCAGCGCCGCAGCGCCGGGAAAATTGACCACGACGTTGTTGTCGGTGCGGCCCGCCAATTCGGCTGGGTCCTTGGCGGCGTGGCCCTCGACCAGCACCCGTTCGACGCGCCCCAGCATGCGCCTGCGCTCGTCCGCGCCCTGGAGATCGATCCGCCGCTGCAGCTGCGCCAGCCGCTGTTCTTTCACCTCTGCCGGGGTGTCGTCGCCAAGCTCCGCCGCCGGCGTGCCGGGACGGGGACTGTAGATGAAGCTGTAAGAGTCGCCGAAGCCCACCTCTTCGACCAGGCGCAGCGTCGCCTGAAAATCGGCGTCCGTCTCTCCGGGAAAGCCGACGATGAAGTCGCTGGAAAAGCTCATCCCGGGGCGGACCGCGCGCAATTTGCGGATGATGCTCTTGTACTCGAGCGCCGTGTAACCGCGCTTCATCGCCGCCAGCACACGGTCGGCGCCCGACTGCACCGGCAGATGAAGATGCGAGACGAGCTTGGGTACCCGCCCATAGACCTCGACCAGGCGCGCGCTCATTTCCCGCGGATGCGAGGTCGTAAAGCGGATGCGCTCCACACCGGGCATCTCGGCGATGGTCTCGATCAGGAAGGCGAGATCGGCGGAATCGTCGCCGACCCGCCCACGATAGGCATTGACGTTCTGGCCGAGCAGGGTGATTTCGCGAACGCCCTGCATCGCCAGGCCGGCCACCTCGGCCAGCACGTCTGGCAGGGGACGCGAGACTTCCTCGCCGCGGGTGTAGGGAACGATGCAGAAGCTGCAGAACTTGGAGCAGCCTTCCATGATCGAGACAAACGCCGTCGGTCCCTGCCGCCGCGCCTGCGGCAGGTGGTCGAACTTTTCGATCGCCGGAAATGAGATATCGACCTGGGCGCGGCCGCTGGCGCGTCGCGCCGCGATCAGCTGCGGCAGGCGATGCAGGGTCTGCGGTCCGAAGACGAAATCGACGTGGGGCACCCGCCTGACGATTTCGGCGCCTTCCTGGCTGGCAACGCAACCGCCGACGCCGATCAGCAGCTCCGGCTTGGCCGCCTTCAGCGGCCGCAGGCGGCCCAGATGGTGGAAGACCTTTTCCTGGGCGTTCTCCCGCACCGAACAGGTGTTGAAGAGGATGATGTCGGCGTCTTCGAGCGAGTTGGTGCGTTCGGTGCCATAGGCCAGCGCCAGCACGTCGCTCATCTTGTCGGCGTCGTACTCGTTCATCTGGCAGCCGAAGCTGCGGATGTAAGCCTTCTTCATCGACGCTGCGCGGCCTGGTTGCGGACCGGCATCCGGGGCGTCTCTTTGGCTACGCCGCGGGCCAGCCCGGCGCTCGGCGGCAGGGATTCGGCCGGTGGTTCCGCGGCGTTGGCGGTGACGCCGAAGGACAGCAGCAGCAAGAGGCGCATGGGGCCATTATAGCAACGGCACCCGACTCGCCCCCAGCTGCGGCGAGCGCCCAAGGCGCAGTAGCCCGGGTGGAGCAGCGGTATTTGACTGGGCTAGGGCGCTCGGGGATACTTGGGCGCCCGCTCTGGGTACCGCTGCAGCCCATCCAAGAACATGAAACTCTTCTCGACGCTCCGTTCGGCCGCCAGGCAGCCCCTCGCTGCAGCGTGGTGCGTCTTTCTGCTCGCCCTAGCGGTATCGGCCGGTGTGATCTGGGCGATAGAGCAGCGCGACCGCGCCGAGCATCGAGCGCGCGTCGCGGCCTGGGCCAAGGACAGCGCCCACGCCCTCGAGAACAACCTCGAGCGATCCCTGTCGGCGGCCTACGCCTTGGCCGCTCTGGTTCGCCAAGGCAACGGCGACATCGCCAACTTCGATGCGGTGGCGGGTCAGATGCTGCGCTTCTACCCCGGCGTCTCGGCGCTAGAACTGTCGCCCGGGGGCGTCGTCCGCAAGATTGTGCCGCTGGCGGGCAACGAGAGCGCGATCGGTTTCGACCAGTTGACCGACGCGGTGCAGGGTCGGGAGGCCGTGGTGACCCTGGCCACGGGTACGCTGACGCTGGCGGGGCCGATGAATCTGGTCCAGGGCGGCTTCGGTGCGGTCGGGCGCCTGCCGGTGTTCCTCGACGACGCCGACGGCAAGTCATATTTCTGGGGCTTCACCAACGTCATCATGCGTTTTCCGGAAACGCTCGTCGGCGCTCGACTGCCGCAACTGGTCGAACAGGGCCTCGACTACGAGCTCTACCGCATTCACCCGGAGACAGGCAAGAAGCAGATCATCGCCGCGTCTTCGACCAAGCCGCTGCTCGCGCCGGTAGAACACACGCTGGAGATCGCCTATGGCAACTGGACCATGGCGGTGGCGCCCAGCAAGGGCTGGGGCGATTGGCTCGGACTGTGGCTGGGCGCCGCCTTCGCCCTGGTCTTCAGCCTGCTGCTCGGGCACGCCGCGATGCTGGTGGTGCGCTTGCGTCTTCATGAACGGGAGCTCGAACAGCGGGTGACCGATCGCACCCAGGACCTGGCGCGACTGAACGCCGAACTGGCCGAAAGGCAAACGCTGCTGATGCAAATCCTCGATACGTCCAGCGTGGCGATCTTTCTGGTCGACCTGCACGGTCGCATCACCCAGGCCAACCGGCGCATGGCCGAGATGTTCGGTTATTCGCCCGAGCAGCTGACCGGCATGGACTACCTCAGTCTGGTCCCCCCGGCGCAGCGCGAGAAGTCGCAGCAACGGTTGCAGGCCATGCTCAGCGGTGCGGTTGCGGCGACCGATATCGATCGCCTCTTTCAGCGAGCCGACCAGAGCGAGTTTTGGGGCCACCTGACCGGCAAGCGCTTCCACGACGCTCGCGGTGAGGAGTTGGGCCTGATCAACGTGATCGCCGACATCAACGAGCGCAAGCAGACCGAAGCCGAGCTGCGCATCGCCGCCACCACCTTCGAGGCGCAGGAGGGGATGACCATCACCAACGCCAGCGGCGTGATTCTCAAGGTCAACCGCGCCTTCACCGACATCACCGGGTACCGCGCCGAGGAAGTCGTGGGCAAGTCACCGCGTCTGCTCGCCTCGGGTCGGCACGACAAGGCCTTCTACGCGGCGATGTGGGCGGCCATCGGGCGAAGCGGTTCGTGGCAGGGCGAGATCTGGAACCGGCGCAAGAGCGGCGACGTCTATCCCGAATGGCTGACAATCACTGCCGTCAAGGCCGACGACGGTACGACCACCCATTACGTCGGTACCTTTGCCGACATCACCCTGCGCAAAGCCGCCGAAGACGAGATCAAACATCTCGCCTTCTACGATCCATTGACCCGTCTGCCCAACCGCCGGCTGCTGCTCGACCGTCTGCATCAGGCGCTGGCGACCAGCGCCCGCAGCACCCATGGCGGCGCTTTGCTGTTCATCGACTTGGACAACTTCAAGACCTTGAACGACACGCTCGGCCATGACAAGGGCGACATACTGTTGCAGCAGGTGGCGCAGCGCCTGGCCACCTGCGTGCGCGAAGGCGACACGGTCGCCCGCCTCGGCGGCGACGAGTTCGTGGTGATGCTCGAAGACCTGAGCGACAACCCGCTCGAAGCGGCGACCCAGACCGAGACCGTCGGCGAAAAGATACTCGCCACCCTCAACCAGACCTACCGCCTGGCCGGCCACGAACACCACAGCACGCCGAGCATCGGCGTGACGCTGTTCAGCGCCCACCAGAGCTCGGTCGAGGAGTTGCTGAAGCGGGCCGACCTGGCCATGTACCAGGCCAAGGCAGCAGGACGCAACGCCCTGCGTTTCTTCGACCCGGAAATGCAAGCCGTGGTCAGCGCCCGCGCTAGCTTGGAGGCCGATCTGCGCCAGGGGATGGCGAAGGGACAATTTCTGCTCTACTACCAGGCGCAGGTGGTCGGCGAAGGCCGCTTGACGGGCGCCGAAGCCCTGCTGCGCTGGCAGCACCCGAGCCGCGGTCTGGTGTCCCCGGCCGAGTTCATTCCCCTGGCCGAGGAGTCGGGACTGATTCTGCCCCTCGGGCACTGGGTGCTGGAGACGGCTTGCGCCCAGTTGGTGGCTTGGGCTGACCAGCCCGAGACGGCGCGCCTCAAGTTGGCGGTGAATGTCAGCGCCCGCCAGTTCCGCCACCCCGATTTCGTCGATCAGGTGCTGGCGATTCTCGACAGCAGCGGCGCCGATCCGCAGCGGTTGAAGCTGGAACTCACCGAGAGCCTGCTGCTCGACGACATCGAGGATATCATCGACAAGATGACCACGCTGAAAGCCCAGGGGGTCGGTTTCTCCCTGGACGACTTCGGCACCGGCTACTCATCGCTGTCCTACCTCAAACGCCTGCCCCTCGATCAGTTGAAGATCGAT
>JAHFRE010000153.1 GCA_023258955.1 Sterolibacterium sp. | reverse complement strand
CCGGCCGCGCCGCCACTGCGGCCAAGCTGGGGGGGCTGGTCAGCGCCGCGATGCAGAAGCTGGCGATGGCCGGCGGCCGCTTCGAGATCGCCCTGGAGGCGCTGCCCGAGGCCAGCAGCCACGGTTTGGAGTCGGTGCTGTTCCTGGTCGCCGCCAACGCCGGCCAGCCTTTGCGGCCACTGGCGAAGGTGGCCTCGGGCGGCGAGCTGTCGCGCATCGGCCTGGCCATACAGGTGATCGCCAGCCAGGCGAGCGAGGTGCCGACCCTGATCTTCGACGAGGTCGATGTGGGCATCGGCGGCCGCGTCGCCGAGATCGTCGGCCGCATGCTGCAGCAACTGGGCGAGCACCGTCAGGTGCTGTGCGTCACCCACCTGCCGCAGGTCGCCGCCAGGGCGAAAAGCCAGTGGGCGGTGAGCAAGGAGGAGGGCGGTGGGCAATCCCTGTCGCGGGTGAAGGTGCTGTCGCCGGCGGCGCGCGTCGACGAACTGGCGCGCATGCTGGGCGGGGTGGTGATCACCGAGACCACCCGCAAGCACGCCGCCGAGATGCTCGCTTCGTAGGGCATGGATGCCCTACGGGGCTATCCACCGTCACCCCCCGAGGAAGGGAGCTGGGGAATGGCTCACTTCCGGTGCGGGCAATCCTCTTTGAGGCAGTCGGCGTAGATGTAGAGCGAATGCTCGCTGATGGCGAAGCCGCGGTTCTTCGCCACCTGCTTCTGCCGCTTCTCGATCTCGGAATCGTAGAATTCTTCGATGCGTCCGCATTGCAGGCACACCAGGTGGTCGTGGTGGCCGCCCTCGTTGAGCTCGAAGATCGACTTGCCCGACTCGAAGAAGTGGCGCGACAGCAGGCCGGCCTGCTCGAACTGGGTCAGCACGCGGTAGACCGTCGCCAGGCCGATGTCGATGTCCTCGGCCAGCAGATGGCGATAGACATCCTCCGCTGTCATGTGCCGCGATTCGGTCTTCTGGAAGACTTCGAGGATCTTCAGGCGCGGCACCGTCGCCTTCAGCCCCATGCTCTTCAGCTCTTGCTGGTTGGTCATGCTCGTCGCCGCGGCCAGGGAACGCTCCTATGATATAGTTTTCACCATTCAATTGAAATTCGCGGCCGCGCGCCCTCCCATGAAGCGTCTCCCCCTGCTGCTCCTGCCCCTGCTCACCGCCTGCGCCAACGCGCCGGACATCACCTCGCGGCTGACCCCCTACCGCATCGACGTGCGCCAGGGCAACTACGTGACGCCGGAGATGGCGGCCCAGCTCAAACCCGGACAGACCAAGGACCAGGTGCGCTTCATCCTCGGCTCGTCCCTGCTCACCGACGTGTTCCACGGCGAACGCTGGGACTACGTGTACTACCTCAAGCCCGGCCACGGCGAACCCGAGGAGCGGCGCCTGGCCGTGTTCTTCAGCGATGGCAAGCTCGCCCGCGTCAGCGGCGACGTGCTGGCCGCGGCCCCCGACGAGACCAAGACGCGCTCGCAGCTGATCGACATCGGCGCCGAGGCCAAGTAGTTCCATGGCCAGCGTGCGCATCGCCGTAGCCGGCGCCAGCGGCCGCATGGGTCGCACCCTGATCGAAAGCGTGCTCGCCGCACCCGACATGACCCTCGCCTGTGCCTTGGAGCAGGCGGCGAACGCGGCGCTGGGCCGGGACGCGGCGGAGTTTCTCGGCACCGCCAGCGGCGTCGCCATCAGCGACGATCTCGAACAGGGGCTGGCGCAGGCCGACTGCCTGATCGACTTCACCCGACCCGCGGGCACCCTGGCGCACCTGGCGATTTGTCGACGGCTCGGCGTGCGCATGGTGATCGGCACCACCGGGTTCGATGACGCCGGTCGCGCCGCGATCGCCGCCGCCGCCCGCGACATCCCCATCGTCTGCGCGCCGAACATGGCCGTCGGGGTCAACGTCGTGTTCTCCCTGCTCGACGCCGCGGCGCGCGCGCTGGCCGAGGGCTACGACGTCGAGATCATCGAGGCGCACCACCGCTACAAGGTCGACGCGCCTTCCGGCACGGCGCTGCGCATGGGCGAGGTGGTGGCGGCGGCGCAGGGGCGCGACCTCGGCCAGTGCGCGCTGTATGGACGCGAGGGACACACCGGCGAGCGCGACGCCAAGACCATCGGTTTCGCCACCGTGCGCGGCGGCGACATCGTCGGCGATCACACGGTGCTCTTCGCCGGCCTTGGCGAACGGGTCGAGATCAGCCACAAGGCGGGCAGCCGCACCCCCTACGCCACCGGCGCGCTGCGTGCGGCGCGCTACCTCGCCGCCAAGAACAGCGGCCTGTACGACATGCAGGACGTGCTCGGACTGCGCGCCTAGTCGCGCTGTTTCGCGTCTGCGCCTTGCCCGCGGCGAGGCTTCCCTTTATAATCCACGTGTTTAGTACGAGCGGGATGGGCTGCTGCCTGTCCCGCTTTGCACATCCAGAGGAAACCCGTGAACGCCTTCCCGCCCGCCCTGCTCGCACTCGCCGACGGGACGGTATTCCGCGGCCGCGGCATCGGCGCGGTGGGGGCGAGCGTCGGCGAAGTGGTGTTCAACACCGCCATGACCGGCTACCAGGAGATCCTCACCGATCCTTCCTATTGCCGGCAGATCGTCACCCTGACCTATCCGCACATCGGCAACACCGGCGTAAACCGCCAGGATTGCGAGTCGGCGAAGGTGTTCGCCGCCGGCCTGGTGATCCGCGACCTGCCGTTGGCGGCGTCCAACTGGCGCTCCGAGCAGACCTTGGACGCCTACCTGCGCGCCGAAAAGATCGTCGCCATCGCCGACATCGATACCCGCAAGCTGACCCGCATCCTGCGCGAGAAGGGGGCCCAGAGCGGCTGCCTCGCCTGCGGCGACGATCTCGACGCGCAAGCCGCGATCGCCCAGGCGCGCGCCTTCCCGGGTCTGACCGGGATGGATCTGGCCCGCGTCGTCAGCTGTGCCGAGCCCTATCCCTGGAGCGAGGGCGAGTGGCGCCTGGATCGCGGCTACGCGAGCGCCGCGCCTGGCCCGCACCACGTGGTCGCCTACGATTTCGGCGTCAAGCGCAACATCCTGCGCATGTTGGCCGCTCGCGGCTGCCGTCTGACCGTGGTGCCGGCGCAGACCTCGGCGGCAGAAGTGCTCGCGCTCAAGCCGGATGGCGTCTTCCTCTCCAACGGCCCCGGCGACCCCGATCCCTGCGACTACGCCATCGCCGCGATCCGCGAATTCATCGCCCGGCGTCTGCCGCTCTTCGGTATCTGCCTCGGCCACCAACTGCTGGCGCTGGCGGCCGGTGCGCGCACCATGAAGATGAAGTTCGGCCACCACGGCGCCAACCACCCGGTCAAGGATCTCGATTCCGGTCGCGTCATGATCACCAGCCAGAACCACGGCTTCGCGGTCGATGCCGACAGCCTGCCGGCCAATCTGCGGCCGACCCACGTCTCGCTGTTCGACGGCAGCCTGCAGGGGTTCGCCCACACCGAGGCGCCGGCCTTCTGTTTCCAGGGCCACCCCGAGGCGAGTCCCGGGCCGCACGACGTGGCCTATCTGTTCGATCGCTTCGTCAAGGCGATGGCCCGCTGACCATGCCCAAACGCACAGACATCAAGAGCATCCTGATCATCGGCGCCGGACCGATCATCATCGGCCAGGCCTGCGAGTTCGACTATTCGGGAGCGCAGGCTTGCAAGGCGCTGCGCGAAGAAGGCTATCGGGTGATCCTGATCAATTCCAATCCGGCGACGATCATGACCGATCCCGGAACGGCCGACGTCACCTACATCGAACCGATCACCTGGCAGATGGTCGAGCACATCATCGCCAAGGAGCGGCCCGACGCGCTGCTGCCGACCATGGGTGGACAGACGGCCTTGAATTGCGCCCTCGATCTGGCCAAGCACGGCATCCTGGAGAAGTACGGGGTGGAGATGATCGGCGCCTCGCGCGAGGCGATCGACAAGGCCGAGGACCGCGAAAAGTTCAAGCAGGCGATGACCCGGGTCGGTCTCGCCTCGGCCCGCTCCTCGATCGCCCACTCGATGGAGGAGGCCTTCCAGGTGCAGGCCGGCATCGGCTTTCCGGCGGTGATCCGTCCCTCCTTCACCCTCGGCGGCGCCGGTGGCGGTATCGCCTACAACCGCGAAGAGTTCGTCACCATCTGCGAGCGCGGCCTCGAAGCCAGCCCGACCAAGGAGCTGTTGATCGAAGAGTCCTTGATCGGCTGGAAAGAGTTCGAGATGGAGGTGGTCAGGGACAGCAAGGACAATTGCATCATCGTCTGCTCGATCGAGAACCTAGACCCGATGGGGGTGCACACCGGCGACTCGATCACCGTGGCGCCGGCGCAGACCCTCACCGACAAGGAATACCAGCTGCTGCGCGACGCTTCGATCACCGTGTTGCGCGAGATCGGCGTCGATACCGGCGGCTCCAACGTGCAGTTCGCCATCAATCCCGCCGACGGCCGCATGATCGTGATCGAGATGAATCCGCGCGTCTCCCGCTCCTCGGCGCTGGCCTCGAAAGCCACCGGCTTCCCGATCGCCAAGATCGCCGCCAAGCTGGCGGTCGGCTACACCCTGGACGAACTGGCCAACGACATCACCGGCGGCGCCACGCCGGCCTCGTTCGAGCCGGCGATCGACTACGTCGTGACCAAGGTGCCGCGCTTCGCCTTCGAAAAATTCCCCCAGGCCAACGACCGGCTGACCACGCAGATGAAGTCGGTCGGCGAGGTGATGGCCATCGGCCGCAGCTTCCAGGAGTCGCTGCAGAAGGCGCTGCGCGGACTCGAGGTCAGCGTCTATGGTCTCGACGAGATCGAGGCCGAACGCGACGAGATCGAACGCGAGCTGGCCAATCCGGGGCCCTCGCGCATCTGGTATCTGGCCCAGGCCTTCCGCGCCGGCCTCTCCTTCGCCGAGGTCGAGGAGCTGACCAAGATCGATCCCTGGTTCCTGGTGCAGATCGAGGACCTGGTGCGCACCGAGCAGGGACTGGCGGGACGCAAGCTGGCCGAACTGGACAGCGAAGCCCTGCGCCGCCTCAAGCGTCAGGGCTTCTCCGACCGCCGCCTGGCGAAGCTGCTCGACAGTTCGGAGACCGCGGTGCGCCAGCATCGCCACGCCCTGGGCCTGCGCCCGGTGTACAAGCGGGTGGACACCTGCGCCGCCGAATTCGCCACGGCCACCGCCTACCTCTATTCGACCTACGAAGAGGAGTGCGAGGCGCAGCCGACCAAGCGGAAGAAGATCATGGTGCTCGGCGGCGGTCCCAACCGCATCGGCCAGGGCATCGAGTTCGACTACTGCTGCGTGCACGCGGCGCTGGCGCTGCGCGAGGACGGTTTCGAGACCATCATGGTCAACTGCAATCCGGAGACGGTGTCCACCGACTACGACACCTCGGACCGCCTCTACTTCGAGCCGGTCACCCTCGAGGACATCCTCGAAATCGTACACGTCGAGCAGCCGACCGGGGTCATCGTCCAGTTCGGCGGCCAGACCCCGCTGAAGCGGGCGCGCGAGCTCGAGGCCAACGGCGTGCCGATCATCGGCACCAGCCCCGACATGATCGACGCCGCCGAAGACCGCGAACGCTTCCAGAAGCTGCTGCAGGCGCTCGGTCTCAAGCAGCCGCCCAACAGAACTGCGCGCACCTCCGAGGACGCGCTCGTGCTCGCGGCCGAAATCGGCTATCCGCTGGTGGTGCGACCTTCCTACGTGCTCGGCGGCCGCGCCATGGAGATCGTGCACGAGCAGAAGGATCTTGAGCGCTACATGCGCGAAGCGGTGCGCGTTTCCAACGATTCACCGGTGCTGCTCGATCGCTTCCTGAACGACGCCACCGAGGTCGATGTCGACGCCCTGTGCGACGGCGAGCAGGTGATCATCGGCGGCATCATGGAACACATCGAGCAGGCCGGCGTGCATTCGGGCGATTCGGCCTGCTCGCTGCCGCCGCACTCGCTGTCGCGCGAGATCCAGGACGAGTTGCGCCGGCAGACGGCGATGATGGCGCGCGGCCTGTCGGTGGTCGGCCTGATGAACGTGCAGTTCGCCATCCAGGGTCAGGGCGAGCAGGCGGTGGTCTATGTGCTGGAGGTCAATCCACGCGCCTCGCGCACCGTGCCCTTCGTCTCCAAGGCCACCGGCCTGCCGCTGGCCAAGATCGCCGCGCGTTGCATGGCCGGCATCTCGCTCGCCGCCCAGGGCGTCAGCGGCGAGGTGATCCCGCCCTACTATTCGGTGAAGGAGGCGGTGTTCCCCTTCATCAAGTTCCCCGGCGTCGACACCATCCTCGGACCGGAGATGAAATCCACCGGCGAGGTGATGGGGGTCGGTCGCAGCTTCGCCGAGGCCTTCGTCAAGAGCCAGCTCGCCGCCGGCACCAAGCTGCCCAGCCTGCCCAACGCCGGCAAGGTGTTCATCAGCGTCAAGGGAGCCGACAAGCCCAAGGCGGTGGAGGTGGCGCGGCAGCTGCACGAACTGGGCCTGACGCTGGTGGCCACTCGCGGCACGGCGGCGGCGATCGCCGCCGCGGGCATTCCGGTGGCGCCGGTGCACAAGGTGACCGAGGGCAGGCCGCACATCGTGGACATGATCAAGAACAACGAGATCAGCATGATCGTCAACACCGTGGAGGAGAAGCGCTCGGCCATCGCCGATTCGCGTTCGATCCGGGTCAGCGCGCTAGCCGCAAGGGTGACCCTGTACACCACGGTGGAAGGCGCGCGCGCGGCCTGCGCCGGCATGCGTCACCTGGCGGCGATGGAGGTCTATGCGCTGCAGGACTTGCACGCCGAGTTGCGCGCCGAACTGGGAAAAGCCCGATGAGCAAATTCCCGATCACGGTCAAGGGCGCCGAGGCCCTGCGCGTCGAACTGCACCGGCTGAAGACGGTGGAGCGGCCCAACGTCATCGCCGCCATCGCCGAGGCGCGCTCGCACGGCGACCTGTCGGAAAACGCCGAGTACGACGCCGCGCGCGAGCGCCAGGGCTTCATCGAAGGCCGCATCAAGGAGGTCGAGGGCAAGCTGGGCAACGCCCAGATCGTCGACCCCAGCCTGCTCGACGCCGACGGGCGGGTGGTGTTCGGCGCCACCGTCGAACTGGAGGAGGTCGCTGCCGGCAAGACCGTGACCTACCAGATCGTCGGCGACGACGAGGCCGACCTCAAGGCCGGCAAGGTGTCGATCAATTCGCCCGTGGCGCGGGCGCTGATCGGCAAGTACAGCGGCGACGTGGCCGAGGTGCACACCCCGGGCGGGGTGCGCGAATTCGAGGTGCTGGACGTCAAGTACGTCTAGTCGGGGCGGCCTTGCGCGGCTTGCTGGGTGGGCGGCTCGGTGCTTTGCCCGGCGCTGCTCCGGCGCGGCGACCAGCGACCTCCGCCTGCAGCTTCTTGGTCAGGCGGGGCGCGCCGCGGCGCCGCGGTGGTGGTGGCGCCGCTGCCGCAGCGACCGGTTGCGGTCTCTCCCTCCAGATCAGCAACAGTTTGCCGATATGCTGTACTGGAGATGCGTCGAGCGCGGCGCAGATTTCGCCGAGCATGGCCTCGCGCGCCTCGCGGTCGGCGTCGAAGAGGCGGATCTTGAGCAATTCATGGCTGGCCAGGCAGCGATCGATCTCGGCCAGCACCGACGGGCTCAAGCCTTTGGCGGCGACGCGGACGAGGGGCGAGAGGGCGTGACCGCGGGCGCGCAGGGCGCTGCGTTGGGCGGGGCTGAGGATCTTCATGGGGGCATTGTAAGGCTTGGAATAGCGATCGGGCCGGTCACGAAATGGCGACAAAACACAAATCCAACAAGTCCTGGATCCACGAGCACATCAACGACGCCTACGTGCTGGCGGCGCGCGCCGACGGCTGGCGCTCGCGCGCTGCCTTCAAACTGTTGCAGATCGACGAAAAAGACCATCTGCTGCGTCCGGGTATGTGCGTCGTCGATCTCGGTGCCGCGCCCGGCAGCTGGTCGCAGTACGCCGCCAGCCGTGTCGGCGCGGGAGGCCGGGTCTATGCGCTGGACCTGCTGCCGATGACAACCATCGTCGGGGTCGAGTTCATCCAGGGCGACTTTCGCGAGGCCGAGGTCCTGGCCCGCCTCGAATCCAGCCTGGCGGGTCGCAAGGTGGACCTTGTTTTATCGGACATGGCCCCCAATCTCTCGGGTATCGCCGACAGCGACCAGGCGCGGATGGCGCACCTGGCCGAACTGGCCCTTGACTTCGCACAGCGCCACCTCAAGACGGGCGGCGACATGCTGCTCAAGCTGTTCCAGGGCGCGGGCTACATGGAGCTGCGCGTGCAGATGCAGCAGGCCTTTGAAAAGGTTCAGACGCGCAAGCCCGAGGCGTCGCGCGGACGCAGCGCCGAGAGCTACGTCCTGGCGCGCAACAAGCGGGCGGCCTAGGCCATTTGCGATAGAATTGACGGATTCCTGAAGCGGGTTCCGCGAGGAGAGCAGCTTGAACAATATGTTTAAGAATCTGGCCATCTGGGTGATCATCGGCATCGTGCTGATGACCGTGTTCAACCAGTTCAACTCGCGGCCCGGCGCGCAGAGCGTGATCGACTACTCGGCCTTCCTCGAAGAGGTGAAGGCCGGCCACATCGCCAAGGTGCTGATCCAGGGGCGCACCCTGGAGGCGACCAGCGTCGATGGCAAGAAGATCACCAGCTACGCCCCGCCCGACCTGTGGATGGTCAGCGACCTCCTGAAGAACAACGTCCAGGTGGTGGCCAAGCCCGAGGAAGAGCAGTCGTTCCTGATGAATCTGTTCGTCTCCTGGTTCCCGATGCTGCTCCTGATCGGGGTCTGGGTATTCTTCATGCGCCAGATGCAGGGCGGCGGCAAGGGCGGCGCCTTTTCATTCGGCAAGAGCAAGGCGCGGCTGATGGACGAGTCGGCCAACAACATCACCTTCGCCGACGTCGCCGGTTGCGACGAGGCCAAGGAGGACGTCTCCGAACTGGTCGAGTTCCTGCGCGATCCCTCCAAATTCCAGAAGCTCGGCGGACGCATTCCGCGCGGCGTGCTGATGGTCGGCAGCCCCGGTACCGGCAAGACCCTGCTCGCCAAAGCCATCGCCGGCGAGGCCAAGGTGCCCTTCTTCTCCATCTCCGGCTCCGACTTCGTCGAGATGTTCGTCGGCGTCGGCGCGGCGCGGGTGCGCGACATGTTCGAGCAGGCGAAGAAGCACGCGC
>JAHFRE010000152.1 GCA_023258955.1 Sterolibacterium sp. | reverse complement strand
GGCCGCTCGAAGCGGAGCGGGCGCGGGCGGCGGTGGAAGCGCTGCTGCGCCGTCACGCCAACCTGCGGGTGGCGATCTGCCACGAGGGGCTGGAGCGGCCGCTGCAGGTCGTCTCGCGCGAGGTCCGACTGCCCTGGCGCGAGGAGGATCTGTCCTCGCTCGCCGGCGCCGCGCAGAACCAACGCCGCGACGCCTGGCTGGCCGCGGATCGCGCGGCGCGCTTCGCCCTATCGCAGCCGCCGCTGCTGCGCTGCGGGCTGCTGCACCTGGGCCGGGAGCGCCAGCTGCTGCTGTTCACCGCCCATCACCTGCTGATCGACGGCTGGTCGATGGCGCTCTTGTTCGGCGAGCTGCTGGCCGAGCTGCGCGGCGTCGCCGCCGCGCCGCGGCCGCGGCCCTACGCCGATTACCTGGCGTGGCTGGCGGCGCAGGATCGAGAGGCGGCGTTGGCGGCCTGGCGCCGCTACCTCGCGGACGTCGATGGTGGCACGCTGCTGGGGCGGGTGGCGGTGGCGCCGGCCCGACCCTGGCGCTGGCAGGCCGATCTGCCGGCCGATCTGACGGCCCACCTGCAACGCTACGCGCGCGACCAGGGGCTGACCCAGAACACCGTGGTGCAGGCGCTGTGGGCGCTGCTGCTGGGCCGCCTCAGCGGGCGCGACGAGGTGGTGTTCGGCGTGACGGTCTCGGGCCGACCGGCCGAGCTCAAGGGCGTCGAGCAGATGGTCGGGCTGTTCATCAACACGCTGCCGCTGCGCGTCGCCCTGCGCCCCGGCCAGAGCTTCAGCGAGTTGGCCCGGTCGCTGCAGCAGGACCAGTCGCGCCTGCTGCCCTATCACTACGTCGGCTTGCGCGAGATCCAGCGCGATCTGTTCGACACCCTGCTGGTCTTCGAGAACTATCCGGTCGATCGGCTCGCCGTCGCAGGTCACCGCGAGCCGATCCGGGTCACCGCATCCACCACCCACGACGCCACCCACTATCCGCTGACCCTGGTCGCGACCCCCGGCGAGCGACTGCATCTGCACATCGACTGCGACCTGGCGCGCATCGCGCAGGCCGAGGAGATCGGTCCTCAGCTGCTGCGCTTGCTCGAAGCGGCCATCGCCACACCCGAGCAGCCGATCTACAGGCTGGCCCGACCGTCGACCGTGGCCGGCGTGGTAGAGGGTGGCCCATCGGACGGCGCGGTGCTCGATCTGCCGACGCTGTTCGAGTTGCAAGCGGCGCGCACGCCGGGGGCGATCGCGCTGGTCTGCGGCGAGCAGCGGCTGAGCTACGCCGCGCTCAACGCCCGCGCCAATCGGCTCGCCCACTTCCTCATCGGCCGTGGCATCGGGCCCGAGGACCTGGTCGCGGTCTCGCTGCCGCGCTCGCCCGAGCTGGTCGTCGCCCTGCTCGGCGTCCTGAAGGCCGGCGCCGCCTACGCGCCGCTCGATCCGCAACAGCCACGGGCGCGCATCGACGAGCTGCTCGCCGACCTGGGGCCGGCTTGGCTGATCGCCGCCGACGGGCTGGCCGCCTGCGCCGCCGAGGCCGAGACCGATCCCCCGCGCCGGTTGCTCGGCAGCCATCCGGCCTACGTCATCTACACCTCGGGTTCGACGGGCAAGCCCAAAGGGGTGGTCATCGCCCATCGCGAGCTGGCCACCTACCTGCGCTGGGCCGGCGAGCGCTATCAGGCCGAGGCCGGCGACGGCACCCCGGTGAACACCGCCATCGGCTTCGACGCCACGGTCACCAGCCTCTTCCTGCCGCTCGTCTGCGGACAGCGGGTGATCCTGCTGCCCGAGGAGGGGCAGATCGAAAGACTCGCCGAATTGCTGTCGAGCGGTGCCGAGCTGACGCTGGTGAAGCTGACCCCGGCCCACCTCGAAGCGCTGCGCGGCATGGTCGATCTTGCCAAGCTGCGCGCCCGCTGCTTCGTGGTCGGCGGCGAAGCGCTCGCCGCCGACCTCGCCGCCTACTGGCGGCCATGGGTGCGTTTGATCAACGAGTACGGACCGAGCGAAACGGTGGTCGGCTGCTGCATCCACGAGCTGGGCGAGGCCGAGGCCGGCCGCAGCGAAATCGCGATCGGCGCGGCAACGCCGGGGACCCGGCTCTATCTCCTCGACAGCGGGCTGGAGCCGGTGCTCGCGGGGGTGGTGGGCGAGCTGTACATCGCCGGCGCCCAGCTCGGACGTGGCTATCTGCGCCGTCCGGCGCAAACCGCCGAGCGCTTCGTCGCCGACCCCTACAGCAGCCAGCCGGGGGCTCGCATGTACCGCAGCGGCGATCTCGCCCGCCGCGGCGAGGACGGGCTGCTCGAGTACCTCGGCCGCGCCGACGCCCAGGTGAAGATCCGCGGTTTCCGCATCGAGCCCGGCGAGATCGAGGCGGCACTGCGATCGCAGCCGGGCGTCCTCCAGGCCGCGGTCATCGTCCGCGAGCGGCAGCTGGTCGCCTACCTCGTCGGCGCCGTCGCCGCCGGAGAAGCGCGCGCCGCCCTGGCCCAGCGTCTGCCCGACTACATGCTGCCGGCGGCTTTCGTCACCCTGGATGCGTTGCCGCTGACCGCCAACGGCAAGCTCGACCGGCAGGCGCTGCCGACGCCCGAGCGGCAGCGCGACGACTACGTTGCAGCGCGCAGCCCGGTCGAAACCCTGCTCTGCGACGCTTTCGCCGTGGTGCTGAAGCTCGCCCGGGTGGGCATAGACGACAACTTCTTCGGCCTCGGCGGCGACAGCATCATGTCGATCCAACTGGTGGGCCGGCTGCGCCGCGCTGGCCTGGACCTCACCCCGCGCGACGTCTTCCAGCAGCCGACGGTGCGGGCGCTGGTCCCCATGGTGCGGCTCAAGGCGGTGGCCGTGACGGGGGACCAGGCCGAGGCAGTGGGCGAGCTCGAGGCGACCCCCATCGTGCGCTGGTTCCTCGAGCGCGGCGGGGATCTGCAGCGCTGCCATCAATCGATGCTGCTGCAGCTGCCCCCGCAGCTGGGCCTGGCCGAGCTGGAGGCGGGTCTGCAGGCGCTGATCGATGCGCACGACGCCTTGCGCCTGCGCCTCGAGCCCGGCGGAACTCTTCGCATCACGCCGCGCGGCACGGTCGCAGCGAAGGGCACGGTGACGCGGGTCGAAGCGCCGGACCTGGCGCAGGCCGCGCGCGCCGCCGTGGAGCGGCTCGACCCGGGGGCGGGGCGGCTGCTGCAGGCGCTGTGGACCGGCGACAAGCTGCTCTTGATCATCCATCACCTGGCGGTCGACGGCGTCTCCTGGCGCATCCTGGTGCCGGATCTGCTGGCGGCCTGGCGTGGCCAGCCGCTCGATCCGGTCGCCACCCCGTTTCGCGTCTGGGCGGGCGATCTGCAACAGCGGGCGCATTCGCCGGCGCTGCTGGCCCAGCTGCCGGCCTGGGAGGCCATCCTCGCGCGCGGTGGCACCTTGATTCCCGGCGTTGCGCTCAGTCAGCCGTCGCCGGCGCGATCGCTGCGCCTCGAGTTGTCGGCCGAGCTCACCACGACCCTCCTGACCACCCTGCCGGCGGCTCTCCACGTCGGGGTCGACGAGCTGCTATTGATGGCGCTGGCGCTCGCCGCGGAGCGGCCGCTACTGATCGAGGTCGAAGGCCACGGACGCGAGGGCGGGCTCGACCTGTCGCGCACTCTGGGCTGGTTCACCAGCGTCTATCCCGTCAGTCTCGACGCCGGCGACGCCACGACTCTGGGCGAGGCGCTGAAGCGCCTCAAGGAACAGCTGCGCGCCGTGCCCGGCCGCGGCGAGGGCTTCGGCCCGCTGCGCTACCTGAACGAGGCGACGGCGCCGCGTCTGGCCGGTCGCCAGCGGGCGCAGCTCGGCTTCAACTATCTCGGCCGCTTCGACGCCGCCAGCGAGACGGTGGACCTCCCAGGCGAGGAGACGACGCTGCATCTGTTGAGCATCGACGCGGCGACCCTGGGACCGCGCCTGTCGGCGAACTGGCGCTGGGCGGCGAACCATCTGGACGAAGCCGAGGTACGCGGCCTGGCGCGGCGCTGGCAGGGCCAGCTGGAGGCGATGGCGCGCGCCCTGGCGGCGGAGGAGATCGGCGGTCACACCCCCTCGGACTTCGCCCTGCTGAAACTGACGCAGGCGCAGATCGAGCAGCTGGAGGCCCAGTATCCCGATCTCGACGACCTGCTGCCGCTGTCGCCGCTGCAGGAGGGGCTGCTCTTCCACAGCATGTACGACGAGAGCGCCCCCGACGTCTACACGGTGCAGAGCGTGGTCGAGCTGCAGGGCGCGTTCGACGCCGGGCGGATGCGCAGCGCCATCCGCGCCCTGCTGCGCCGTCATCCGAACCTGGGGGTGGCGATCCAGCACCAGGGTCTGGATCGTCCGCTGCAGGTGATCCTGAGCGAGGTCGAGGTGCCGTGGCGCGACCACGATCTGTCGCACTTGAGCGGGGAGGCGCAGCTGGCGTGGCGCGACGATCTGCTCGCCGCCGATCGCGCCGAACGCTTCGCCCCGTCGCGCGCGCCGCTGCTGCGCTTCACGCGGCTGCGCCTGGCAGAGGAGCACCAGCTGCTCGTGCTCACCAACCATCACGCGCTCCTCGACGGCTGGTCGATGCCGCTGTTCTTCGGCGAGCTGCTGGCGCACTATCGCGGCCCCGCCCACGCCGCGGCGCTGACCGCGGTGCCCGCCTACGCCGAGTATCTCGCCTGGCTGCAGCGGCAGGACCGCGGCGCCGCCCTGGCCGCCTGGGCCGAACACCTGGCCGAACTCGCCGGACCGACCCGCCTGTCGCCGCAGCCGGCCTCGCACAGCCTGCCGCAGCACTGCAACCGGGAGCTCGCCGACAGCCTGGCACAGCGTCTGCAGCGCTATGCGCGCGCGCAGGGCATCACGCTCAACACGGTGATCCAGGGTCTGTGGGCGGCGCTGCTCGGCCATCTCAGCGGCAGCGACGACGTGGTCTTCGGCGTCATCGTCGCCGGCCGCCCGCCCGAGCTGCCCGGGGTCGAGCAGATGATCGGACAGTTCACCGTCACCCTGCCGCTGCGCGTCCGCCTGCGGCCGGGAGAGCCCCTGTCCGCGCTGTTGCAGCGGCTGCAGCGGGAGCAGGCGCGGCTGCTGCCCCACCAACATCTCGGCTTGGCGGCGATCCAGGCTGCTACGGGCGCGGGCGAGCTGTTCGACACCCTGGTGGTGTTCGAGAACTATCCGATCGAGCGCGCGCTGTTCGCGCCCGCCGATGGCTTGGCACTGACCGGGGGGCAGAGCCGCGACGCGACCCACTACGCGCTGACCCTGGTGGTGATCCCGGGCGAAACGCTGCGCCTGCGCCTCGACTACGACACGGCGCGGGTCGATGGCCGCCGTGCGGAGCAAATCGCTGCGCGCTTGCTGCGCCTGCTCGAAGGCGCGGCCGAGGACCGGATAGAGCTGCTCGACGCCGCCGAGCGCCAGGCTTTGCTGCGCCTGGGCGCGGCAAGGCCGCTCGCCGTCGCCGGCGCAGCGACGCTGCCCGAACGCTTCGAAGCCCAGGCCGCGCGCAGCCCCGAAGCCATCGCCGTCTGCTGCGCGGCGGCCGAGCTCAGCTACGCCGAGTTGAACGCCCGCGCCAATCAGCTCGCCCATCATCTGCTCGGGCGCGGCGTCGGTCCGGAGGCTCTGGTCGGCATCGCGCTTCCACCTTCGCTCGAGACCGTCGTCGCCATCCTCGGCGTCCTCAAGGCGGGCGCCGCCTATCTGCCCCTCGATCCGGACTATCCCGAGGGGCGCATCCGCCAGATGCTGGCCGACGCGAAGCCGGCGCTGGTGATCGATCAGGACAGCTTCGCCGCCTTGGACCGACAGCCGACCGACAATCCGCGCCGCCCCGAGCTTTGCGCCGACCATCCGGCCTACGTCATCTATACATCCGGGTCGACCGGTGTGCCGAAGGGGGTGGTGGTGACCCACCGCAACGTCGTCCGCCTGTTCGACGCGACCCAGGAATGGTACGGCTTCGGCGCCGACGACGTGTGGACCCTGTTCCATTCCTTCGCCTTCGACTTCTCGGTGTGGGAGATCTGGGGCGCCTTGCTGCACGGCGGCCGACTGGTCGTCGTGCCGCGCTTGATCGCCCGTTCTCCGGCGGAATTCCTGGCGCTGCTGGTCGAGCAGCGGGTGACGGTGCTCAACCAGACCCCCTCGGCCTTCTACCAACTGATGCAGGCCGACGCCGAGCAGCCGGCGCTCGGCGACCGCCTGCGCCTGCGCTGCGTCGTGTTCGGCGGCGAAGCCCTGGAGCTGGCCCGGCTGGCGCCGTGGTACGGCCGCCACGCCGAGGACGCGCCGCTGCTGCTCAACATGTACGGGATCACCGAGACGACGGTGCACGTCAGCTATCTGCGCCTCGACCGCGAGCTGGCGCAGCGCGCGGGCGGCAGCGTCGTCGGCGTCAACCTGCCTGACCTGGGCATCTACCTGCTCGACGGCGGACTGGAACCGACCCCGCCGGGGGTGATCGGCGAGCTGTACGTCGCCGGCGCCGGCTTGGCGCGCGGCTATCTGGGCCGCCCCGGCCTCACCGCGCAGCGCTTCGTCGCCGATCCCTACGCCGCCGCAGCGGGCGCGCGCATGTATCGCAGCGGCGATCTGGCGCGCTGGCGCGAGGACGGCACGCTGGAATTCCTCGGCCGCGCCGATCAGCAGGTGAAGCTGCGCGGCTTCCGCATCGAGCCGGGCGAGATCGAGGCGGTGCTGGCGCAGCAGCCCACGGTGGCGCAGGCGGCGGTGGTCGCCCGCGACGACGGTCCCGGCGGCCAGCGCCTGGTCGCCTACGTCGTGGCAGCGGAAGGGTCGGCGCCGCCCGACCCGGGGGCGTTGCGCCTGGCGGTCGCCGAGCGGCTGCCCGAGCACATGATCCCGACCGCTTTCGTCGTCCTCGACGCCCTGCCGCTGACCACCCAGGGCAAGCTCGACCGCCGCGCCCTGCCGGCGCCCGGGCGCCAGGCCGAGGCCGGCTACCGCGCGCCGCGCAGCCAGGCAGAGGAAACGCTGTGCCGGATCTTCGCCGAGGTGTTGCAGCTGCAGCGGGTCGGCATCGACGACGACTTCTTCGCCCTGGGCGGTCACTCCCTGCTCGCCACCAGCGTCGTCAGCCGCGTGCGCGCCGCGCTCGGCAGCGAGCTGACGATACGGGCGCTGTTCGAGGAGAAGACCATCGCCGCCCTCGCCAGCCATCTCGCCCACGCGCCGAAGGCGCGTCCCGCACTGATCAAGCCGCGCCGCGCCCACCCGGCGACCGTGGCCTTGTCCGACCAGGAAGGCCCGCATGAACGCACCTAGCCAGCAGCTGCCGCTGTCCTACGCGCAGCAGCGACTGTGGTTCCTGCACAAGCTGGGCGGGCCGGCAGCGCTCTACACGATTCCGATCGCGCTGCGCTTAGACGGCGAGCTCGAGGTCGACGCCCTGGAGCAGGCCCTGGCCGACGTGATCGCGCGGCACGAAGCGCTGCGCACCATCTTCGCCGAAACGGGAGAGCGGGTCTCGCAGCAGGTGCTCGACGCCGTGGCCTTCACCCTGCAGCGCGAGCCCCAGCTCAGCCTGACCGAGGCGGCGGCGCAGCCGATCGACATCGCCGGCCAGATTCCGATTCGTGCCTGGCTGTTCGTGCGCGAGGCGGGCAGCCACGTCCTGCTGCTGCTGTTGCACCACATCGCCGCCGACGCCTGGTCGCTGGGCCCCCTGCTGCGCGACCTGACGGCGGCCTACAGCGCGCGCTGCGCCGGCGCGGCGCCGTGCTTCGATGCGCTGCCGGTGCAGTACGCCGACTACACCCTGTGGCAGCGGGAGCTGCTCGGCGACGAGGCGGATCCGAACAGCCTGATGGCGCAGCAGCTGGCGTTCTGGCGGGCCGCCCTGGCCGGCGCGCCGGAAGAGCTCAACCTGCCCCTGGCCCGCCCGCGTCCGGCGACGGCCAGCCATCGCGGCGCGCACCAGGCGTTGCAGATCCCGCCGGCGCTGGGCGGGCAGCTCCAGGCGCTGGCGCGAGCCAGCGGCGCCAGCCTGTTCATGGTGCTGCAGGCGGGACTGGCGGCGCTGCTCTCGCGCCTGGGCTGCGGCAACGACATTCCGCTGGGCACGCCCGTGGCTGGACGCGGCGAACAGGGGCTGGAGGAGTTGATCGGCTTCTTCGTCAACACGCTGGTGCTGCGCACCGACCTGTCGGGGCAGCCGAGCTTCCGCCAGTTGATCGCCCGCGTGCGCGCCTTCGACCTCGAAGCCTACGCCAACCAGGATGTTTCCTTCGAGCGGGTGGTCGAGGCGCTGCAGCCCGAGCGCTCGCTGTCGCGCCATCCCCTGTTTCAGGTGGCCATCGTGCTGCAGAACGCGCCGGCGGCGGCGCTCGAGCTTCCCGGCCTGACGATGGCCGTCGAGCCCCTGGCCTCGACCGTCGCCAAGTTCGATCTGACCCTGAGCCTGGCAGAGCAGGCCGATGGCGGCCTCGAGGGCGAAATAGAGTACAGCCTCGATCTGTTCGATGCCGCGGCCGTCGCCCTGCTCGGCGCGCGCCTGCTGCGCCTGCTGCGAAGCGCGGTGGCGGATCCCGATGCGCCGCTGCACAGTCTGGAGATCCTCGACCGCGCCGAGCGGCAGCACCTGCTCGAGACCTGCAACGCCACCGACCGGCCGATCGCCGCGACAACGCTGCCGGCGCTGTTCGAAGCGCAGGTGGCGTGCGACCCCGGGGCCCCGGCGCTGCTGTGCGACGGCGCTTCGATCAGCTACGGCGAACTCAACGCCCGCGCCAACCGCCTCGCCCATCTCTTGATCGGCCGCGGCATCGGCCCCGAGGCCATCGTCGGCATCTCCCTGCCGCGCGGCTTCGACATGTGGATCGCCATCCTGGCCACGCTCAAGGCCGGCGCCGCCTATCTGCCTCTCGATCCGGACTATCCGCCGGCGCGGCTGGCGGCGATGATCGCCGACGCGGCACCGGCGCTGGTCATAGACAACCTCGCCGCTTGCGCCGCCGACGGCTATCCGTCGCACAATCCCGGCGTACCCCTGTCGCCGCTGCATCCGGCCTACCTCATCTATACCTCGGGCTCGACCGGCGTGCCGAAGGGGGTGGTGGTGAGCCACGCCGGCATCGCCAGCCTGCGCGCGGCGCAGCTGGAGATCATGAAGCTGGGCCCGGGCTCGCGGCTGTTGCAGTTCGCCTCGCTCAACTTCGACGCCGCGG
>JAHFRE010000361.1 GCA_023258955.1 Sterolibacterium sp. | reverse complement strand
AGATGTGGATGCCGGCCAGGTCGATCTCGACCAGGCGGCTGCGGAAGGCGCCGCAGGATATCTGTTCGTAGTGCTGTTCCCAGCCCGAGAGCTGGCCGGCGTGCTCCTGCGGATCGCGCAAGAGCGAGTCACGCCTTGTCGCGCAGGTCGGCAGGGTGGCGCTCGCTGTCACTCCGGTCTCCTTATTGTCCGCTCATCTAAGCGTGGCGGATCGAAGGCGGATGGTTGTCGATTTTGCCGGCGACGTCAAGCGACGGCGTTGGATTTGCGCGATTTTGATAGCGATCGCCGCAGGCGGTATAGTCCGCAGCTTGGTGATGGAGGAGCCGATGGTGAACGAGGCAGGGGGGCAGCGATGACGCAGGTACCGACCGGGCTGTTGCTCGATTTCGGCAACGTGATCAGCTATTCGCTGTTCGAAACCCACGCCGCCACCGAGAAGGTGCTCGGCCTGGCCGCGGGCAGCCTGACCTGGCTGGGGCCGCTCGCCCCGACGAGCGACGCCCTGTGGGCGGCCATGCAACGCGACGAGATCAGCGAACGCGACTATTGGGCCCAGCGCGCCCTGGAACTGGGACGCGCCTGCGGCGAGGAAGGCTGGGACATGATGACGGTGCAGGAGCGGGTGCGCCACCAGGCGCCGGAGACCATGATGCGGGCGCCGACGCGGGCGCTGGTCGCCGCGGCAAGGCGGCGCGGGATCAAGGTCGGCATCCTCTCCAACGAGCTCGAATTGTTCCACGGCAAGACCTTCCTCGACCAGATGGAGATCATGAGCGACATCGAGGTGCTGATCGACGGCAGCCGCAGCCACATTCTGAAGCCCGATCCCGCCGCCTACGCCGCGGCTGTCGCCGCGATGGGCATGCCGGCGGAGCGTCTGCTGTTCGTCGACGACCAGTTTCGCAACATCGTCGGCGCCCAGCAGGCCGGTCTGCAGACCCAGTACTTCGACCTGCGCGATCCGCTCGGCAGCATCGCTGCGATCACGGCCCGCCTGCGCCTGCCGCTGGCGTTGCGCGACTGAAGCGCCCCACTAGGAGCTCAGACGTGCTAGCACCTGGTACGTGCTAGCACCTGGTACGTGCTAGCACCTGGTACGTGCTAGCACCTGGTACGTGCTAGTACCAGATTCATACTAGTGCCCGTCCGGCGCCCCCTGCCAGAGCATTTCGTAGCCCAGTTCCTTGGCCTCGGTGCACATCTGGGCCATCGCCTCGAACTTGCTGGCGAATATCTTGTCGGCGTGCGACTTCTCGTGTTCCTCGTAGGAGCGCCAGTAGGTGACGATGGCGTAGTGCTCGTCGGCGCCGAGCGAGGCGTTCAAAGAACCTTCGGCGGAAACGAAGCCCGAAAACCTGAATACCTGACCGGCGATGAAACCGCCCTTGTCGCCGCCGTAGGTTTCCTTGACCACGTTGCACATCTCGCCGACCGCCAGTTCGACCTCGTCGAAGCTGACCCCCGGTTTGAGCTTGAGGGTGTTGAACAGCATCTTGGCGCCGTAGGGCAGCGTTATCGGGTCGAACATGGCGGGCTTCCCTTCTTCGTTGGTTGTTGAGCGCGGCTTGCCGGGCAGCGCGAGGAGCTGTCGCTACCGGACCGACAAAATGAATATAGTACGAAGCCGCGGCTTCAGGCAATCGCATCGCCCCGTGCGACCCGGCTCGCGACGAACCGGCTGCGGGCGGCTCAAGACAGCAGGCGCAGCTCGCGGAGCAGCACCGAGAGCATGGCCAGATCGGCATCCTGTTCCGCGTCGATTGACATCTCGCGCAGCCGCGCCAACTGCCCGGCGCGCTGCGCCTGCCAGGCGGCGAGCAGGTCGGCGGCGCTGGCGAGCTGCGGCGACAGCGCCAGCACGGCGGCACTCAGATTGCGCTGCAGCAGGGCCAGGTCGTCGCGCATCACCGCGCGCGCGGTCGCCTGCCAGTGATTGTCCGCCGCCAGAGCACCGATCTGTTGCGCCAGGCGGCGCAGTTCGAGGCGGGCGACGAGACCGAAATACACCTGGGCCGCCAGTTGCATCGGCCGGGCGGCTTGCCGCGCCAGATCGACGATGTCGAGCGCAGCGAAGACGACGTCGGCGCGGGCTACCGCGGCGGCGATCGGCGCCGGGACGCCCTGCTCGGTCAGCGCCGACTCGGCCGCCGCCAGCAGCTCGCGATCGGCAGCGCCGAGCGCAGCCGGTAGCGCCGCCGCAACCTCGGCGACGCCCGGCCGATAGCGCTCGACGCATTCGGCGATCGGTGTCGCCTCCTGGCCGTGGCGCAGGAACCAGAGCGTCGCGCGCAGCGCCAGGCGGCCGCTGTCGATGAACAGCGCCGACTGTCGGGCGGCGGCGACCAGCCCGTCGAGAGCGTCGATCGACCGCCACAGCTGCTCGAGGCCGAACACCTCGCGCGCCAGGATGTAGGCGCGAACCACCTGCTCGGCGCTGGCGCCGGTCTCCTCGCGCATGCGGTGCACGAAGACGCTGCCGGTGCGGTTGATTGTGCCGTTGGCGATCACGGTGGCAATGATCTCCCGCTGCAGCGGATGGCGCTTCATGATTTCGGCGAAACGGTCGTGCAGGGGGGTCGGAAAATAGTGGGTCAGGGTCGGCGCCAGGTAGGCATCGTCGATCAGGGTCGAGCCGAGCAAGTCTTCGTAGAGTTCCATCTTGCTGTAGGCGAGCAGCACGGCGCGCTCGGGCGAGGACAGACCGCACTTCTTCGCCTTGCGCTCGGCGATCTCGTCGTCCTGGGGCAGGTACTCGACGGCGCGATTGAGGCGGCCGGCCCGCTCCAGGTGGCGAATGAAGCGCGCCTGGGCGTCGAGCATCCTTTCGCCGCGGACGCCCGATACCGCCAGCGCCTGGGTCTGGTAGTAGTTGTCCGTCAGCACCAGCAAGCCGACCTCCTCGGTCATGGCGGCGAGCAGCGGGTTGCGCTCTTGGGCCTCGATCACGCCGGCTTCGCTCGCGGCGTTCAACAGGATCTTGATGTTGACCTCGTGGTCGGAGCAATCGACCCCGGCCGAATTGTCGATGGCGTCGGTGTTGATGCGGCCGCCGGCCTGGGCGTATTCGATGCGGCCGA
>JAHFRE010000151.1 GCA_023258955.1 Sterolibacterium sp. | reverse complement strand
GCGGTGAAGGCGAACTGCCGGAGCCCGCCCACGACGGCAAGGAATTCCGCTCGGTGGACCTGCGCGCGATCGGCGGCAGCGGCTTCATCACCTTCGACTACAGCGACGAGCCGCCCTCGGTTTATGCCGGCGAGGCTTGCGCCCGTACCGATCTCGGCCTCACCAATCTTCGCTCGGAAGAGCAGGTCGAACAGGCGACGGCAAAGCTCAAGGGCGGGGTCAGCGGCTTCGCCTGTCCGTCTTGCGGCGCCTCGCTCGAATACCACGCCGGCTTCGGCGAGACGGTCGCCTGCTCCTTCTGCAAGGCGGTGGTGGCGCTCGAGGGCGAGCGGCGCAGCGTCGTCATGAAACAGGACGAACTGGCCCAGCGCCAGCCGACCATTCCCCTGGGCAGCAAGGGCAAGCTGCGGGGCGGCAGCTTCGAGGCGATCGGCTTCATGGCGCGCAGCGACGGCGAAGGTGAGGCGTGGGAGGAGTACCTGCTGTTCGCGCCGGGCGCGGGCTTTCTCTGGCTCACCCACGCGGCCGACGACTGGTACCTCGGCGAGGTGTTGAACGGCCTGCCCGAAGAGCGCGGCGACAAGCTGTACTACGGCGGCAAGGCCTATCGCAAAGACAGCGAATACACCGCCACGACCACCTACGTCCTCGGCGAATTCAACTGGCGGGTCAAGCTCGCCGATGCCGTCGCCGTAGCCGAATGGAGCGCCGGGGACGCGACGCTGTCGCGGGAGTCCTATCAGGAGGAGGTGACTTGGACGCTGTCGGCGAAGCTGACCCAGGACACCATCGCCGCGGCCTTCGGCCTGCCGCTGGCGAAGGCGGACGCGACAGCGCCGGAGGCGACCGCCGAGACCATACCCTGGCGCTGGGTGCTCGCCGCCTGGGGCGCGGCCTTCCTGCTCGACCTCAGCGCACAGTTGGTCGGCAAGGGTGACTTCGCCGCGCTGTTTCTCGCCGCGCTGGTCCTGTGGCTGCCGCGACGCGTTTTCGGGGGCAAGTGAGTGCGCAAAGTGCTCTACATCGTCTACGCCCTGACCGTGGTCTCCGTCATGGGCCGCTATTCGTACGCGCCGCCAGCGCACTCCGCTGCGACCAACGCCAACAGCTATTACCACGGCGGCTCATCGATCGGTTCGGGTTCCGCCGGCGCCGGCCACAAGTAGCGGCGTTCCCAGGTCGATGGCCCTGCCAGCGAAGCTGGTAGCATGCGGGGCAGAATGAACAACAACCATCCCTGGCTGCGCGTTTTTCTTCCCTTCGCTGTCGGCTACTACCTGTCCTATCTGCTGCGCAACGTCAACGCCGTCATGGCACCGGAGTTGACCCACGAGTTCGCCCTCACCGCCGCCCACCTCGGCCTGCTGACCAGCGCCTATCTGGTCGCCTTCGGTGCCTTTCAACTGCCCCTGGGTTTGCTGCTCGATCGTTTCGGCGCCCGCCGGGTCGAAGCAAGCCTGCTGCTGGTGGCGGGCCTGGGCGCCGCCCTGTTCTCCCTGGCGCAGGACCTGACCCAGTTGGTCGTCGCGCGGGCGATGATCGGGCTGGGCGTGTCGTCCTGCCTGATGGCGTCGTTCAAGGCTTTTTCGCAATGGTTTGCGCTCGAGCGGCAGGCCTCGCTCAACGCCGCGATCATGGCCGCCGGCGGCATGGGGGCGCTCACCGCGACGGTACCGATCGGTTGGGTCCTGCCGCTGATCGGCTGGCGCGGCTCTTTCGTGATTCTGGCCTTGTTCGCCGTGGCCGTCGCCGCGGCCATCTTCAGCACGCCGGAGAAGCCGGCTACGGCCGCGACCGAGCATTTTGCCGCGCAACTGCGCGGACTCGCCAAGATACTGGGCAGCCGCGTCTTCTGGCGCTTTGCGCCGCAGAGCGCGCTGATCGTCGGCGGCTTCATGGCCATCCAGGGGCTCTGGGCGGTGCCCTGGCTGATGCACTTTTCCGGCTACAGCCGCGAGGTGGCGGCGAACCATCTGCTGTTCATGGGTGTGGGCATGCTCTCGGGCTTTCTGTTCATCGCCGCCTTCATCACCCGCCTGGCGGCGCGCGGCCTGCACGCCGAAACCCTGCTTGCCATCGGCATGGCCGCCGGCCTGTTGCTGGGTCTGCTGATCGTCATCGAGCTGGGCTCGACCTATCTGCTTTGGTCGGCGATGGGAGTGGTGTTCAGCGTCGGCAATCTTTCCTACGCCCTGCTCGCCAGGAATTTTCCGACCCAGCTGGCCGGTCGCGCCAATACCGCACTCAACCTGTTCGCCTTCGCCGGCGCATTCTCCGTGCAGTGGGGCTTCGGTGCCGTGGTCGATCTGCTGCAGGCGCGCGGCGCCACCGCGCACGACGCCTATCAGCGCGCCTTCGTCACCCTGTTGACCTTGCAGTCGCTGAGCTACGCCTGGTTCCTGGCGAACGGCAGAAGAAAGGCGACCTAGCACCAGGGACGTGCTAGCACCAGCGACGTGCTAGAACTCGAGCGGATCGACGTCGATGCGCCAGCGCAGATCGCGCGGCGTCTTCAGTTGATAGAGGCGCTCCAGCCACGGCGCGAGCAAGCCCTGCAGCGCCGGCCGGCTTGGCGACTCCACCAGCAGTTGTCCCCGCTCCAGCGCCATGACGCGATACAGGCGCATCGGCACCGGGTCGTAGAGGCTGACCCCGGCGGGCAGGATCTGGCGCGCCGCGGCTGCCGCCCGCTTGAGGAAATCCAGCGCCGCCTCGAGCTGCTTCGCTTCGGCGGAGAGCAGCGCCTGATGCGAAAAAGGCGGAAAGCCGGCGGCGCGGCGCTCGGCCAGCTGCGCCAGCGCGAAATGGCGGTAGTCGTGCGCCATCAGCGCCCGGTACAGCGGATGGCTCGGATGCTCGGTCTGGATCAGCACCTCGCCTGCCAGCGCCGCGCGCCCGCTGCGACCGCCGACCTGCATCAGCTGCGAGAACAATCGCTCGGGTGCGCGAAAGTCGGCGGCGAACAGCGCCGCGTCGGCGCCGACCACGCCGACCAGTGTCAGGCGCGGGAAGTCGTGGCCCTTGGCCAGCATCTGCGTGCCGATCAGGATGTCGGCGCCGCCGTCGTGGATGGTGTCGAGCAGCGACTGCCACTTCCTCGGCGTGTTCGCCGAATCGCGGTCCACGCGCAGGATGCGGGTGCCGGGAAAGCGCGCGCCGAGAAACTCCTCCAAGCGCTGCGTGCCGCGGCCGAAGGGATGGACGTCGAGATTGCCGCAGTCGGGGCAGTGCCCCGGCACCGCCTCGTCCCAGCCGCAATGATGGCAACGCAGGCGGCGGTCGATCTTGTGCAAGACCAGGTTGGCGGCGCAGCGCCGGCAACGGCTCACCCAGCCGCAGGCGGGACAGGCGAGCACCGGCGCGTAGCCGCGCCGGTTCAAGAAGATCAGGCTCTGCTCCTGCCGTTCGAGGCGCGCCGCCAGCGCCGCCAGCAGCGCCGCGCTGAAGCCGTCCTGCAGCTTCTCGCGCCGGGTGTCGATGCAGCGCACCACCGGCATCTCGGCGCTGGCCACGGCCCGCCGCGGCAATTCGAGCAGGCGGTAGCGGCCGCTGTCGGCGTGATGGAAGGTTTCCAGGGAAGGCGTCGCCGAACCGAGGACGACCGGCAGCTCGAGCTGGTGGGCGCGCCAGATGGCGACGTCGCGCGCCGAGTAGCGCAGTCCTTCCTGTTGTTTGAAGGACGCGTCGTGTTCTTCGTCGATCACGATCAGTCCGAGGCGGGGCAGGGGGGTGAACACTGCCAGGCGGGTGCCGAGCACGATGTCGGCCTCGCCCGAGAGCGCCGCCATGAAGGCGCGCGAGCGCGCCACCGCCGCCATGCCGCTGTGCGCCGAGACCACGCGGGCGCGGGGGAAGCGGCTGGCAACGCGGCCTTCGAGCTGCGGGGTCAACGCGATCTCCGGTACCAGCATCAGCGACTGCCTGCCGCGCGCCAGATTTTGCGCGATCAGGCGCAGGTACACCTCGGTCTTGCCGCTGCCGGTGACGCCGTGCAGCAAAAAAGCCGCGTAGCGACCAAAGCTCGCCGCCACCGTCGCGACCGCTGCCGCCTGCTCCGCGAGCAGCGTCGGCAGCACCGGTTCGGCGTCGACTTCGGCCGCCGCGGCCCGCTTCTGGCGCGCTGCGGGCAGCTTGCCGCGGCGCATGGCCGGCGGCAGGGCCGAGGCCATGACCTCGCCCAGCGGATGCTGATAGTAGCGGCTGCAGAAGTCGGTTAGCGCCAACCAGTCGGCCGGCAGGGGCGGCAGCTCGCGCAGTATCGTTGTCGCCGCTTTGAGTTTGTTGTGGCTGCTCGACGCCAGGACGGCGACGATGATGCCGAGTTTTTCACCGCTGCCGAAGGGCACCAGGGCGCAGCGTCCGACATCGCTTTCGTCGGCGGCTGCGACGCTGTAGTCGAAGAGTCGCGGCAGAGGCAGATCGACCGCGACGCGAATGACCGGCAGTTTCATCTGATCAGCAGGTTGTCAGCAAAACTTCGATCCAATCTCGCCATTCCCCCCTAATACCTTGCTACAAAAGGGGAATACGTTCAGGTTTTGTTCCTGTGGATAAATGTGTGGGCAATTGCCGCTGCGTCGACCGCAGCGGCATCGCGGAATCGCCCGTCTGGCGCGGGCCTTCGCCAGGCCGCAATTATTTATCTTTTTAAATCAGTATGTTACATGCATGACGCAAAACGGCGGGATGGTGGGCCGCAATTCCAGGGCGAAACCGAATTCTGTGCATAAGTCAAGGGTTTTTGGCCATTTTCGCGCCATGGCAGTACTCACTAACCGGCTGGGCGACGCAGCGCGCGGCTATGCTCGTGGACCGCGTTGACCAGGGCGGCGACGTGGTCCGGCGGCGAGAACTGTGATATGCCGTGGCCAAGGTTGAAGACGTGGCCGCCACCCGGTCCGGCGGCGTGGAAATCGTCGAGCACCCGGCGCGCCTCGGCCGCTACGACCTCGGGTTGGGCGAATAGAACCATGGGATCGAGATTTCCCTGCAGCGCCACCCGGTCACCGATGCGGCGCCGCGCCTGACCCAAGCTCGCCGTCCAGTCGAGGCCGACCGCGTCGCAACCGATGGCGGCGATGTCCTCCAGCCAGAGTCCGCCGCCCTTGGTGAACACGATGCTCGGCACGACGCTGCCATCGCGTTCGCGGATCAGTCCGGCGACGATGCGCTCGAGGTAGGCCAGCGAGAACTCGCGGTAGGCGCTGTGCGACAACGCGCCGCCCCAGGTGTCGAAGATCATCACCGCCTGGGCCCCGGATTCGATCTGGGCGTTGAGATAGTCGGTGACCGCCGTCGCTGTCACCGCGAGCACGTGGTGAAGCAGGTCGGGTCGCTCGTAGAGCATGGTCTTGACGCGGCGGAAGTCGTCCGAGGCGCCGCCCTCGATCATGTAGCAGGCCAGGGTGAACGGGCTGCCGGAAAAACCGATCAGCGGTACGGAGTTGGACAGCGCGCGACGTATCTCCACCACCGCGTCCATGACGTAGCGCAGGCGATCGTTCGGGTCCGGCGCCACCAGCGCCCGTATCTCCCATTCTTCGCGCAGCGGCCGCTCGAACTTTGGACCCTCGCCGTCGGCGAAATAGAGACCGAGGCCCATCGCGTCGGGCACGGTGAGGATGTCGGAGAAGAGGATGGCGGCGTCGAGGTCGTAGCGCGCCAAGGGTTGCAGCGTCACCTCGCAGGCGAGGCTGGGATTCTTGCAGAGATTGAGGAAGCTGCCGGCGCGGCGGCGGGTCTCGACGTACTCCGGCAGGTAGCGGCCGGCCTGGCGCATCAGCCAGACGGGCGTGAATTCGACCGGCTGGCGGGCGAGGGCGCGGAGAAAGCAGTCGTTCTTTGGGCGGGTCATGGTCGCTTGCCTGCAACAAAGCCGCGATTCTACCCTGTTGCGCGATACCACCGGGCACCGGGCGACCGGCCCCCAGAGGGACTTGCCGCGGGCGCCGCCCCGAGCCTGGTGCAGCGTCGGACCTGGTGCGCCAATCGGGGCGACGCGCACTCACCCACTCGGGAGGGGGTCGGGGGGAATTTCAATCCTCTTCTTTTTTCGGCGTGCGCAGGCCGAGATCCCGCAGCTTGCGGTAGAGATGGGTGCGCTCCAGACCGCTCTTCTCCGACAGGCGGGTGATGTTGCCGTGCTCGGCGCGCAGGTGATGTTCGAAATAGATGCGCTCGAACACCTCCCGCGCCTCGCGCAGGGGCAGGCTCATCACCGCTTCGCTCAGACCGCCGAGCCAGGACCCGTCCGGCGGAGTTTGCGGCTTGAGCAGGCGCGCCGCCTCGTCGGTGGCGATTTCCTCGTCCAGCGCGGTCAGCGCCAACGACTTGACGACGCTTTTCAACTCGCCGTAGCCGCCCGGCCAGGGGTGTTGGCGCAGGGCGTTCAAGGCGCCGGTCGACCAGCGTCGCGGCGGCACCTCGGCGGCGTCGGCCAAATGCGCGAGCAGGTGGCTGGCGATTTCCGGAATCTCGTCCGCCAATTCGGCCAGGGCCGGGGTCCCCAGCCAGACGTCGAACAGGCGCGCCAGTTGCCCCTCTTCCCAGCCTGCGGCGAGCAGCGTCGCCGGCTCCTGGCTGGTCGCGGCGGCCAGGCGCAAGCCGAACTTCTCCAAGCGCTCGGCGGCGAACAACAGGTTCTTCTGCTGCAGCCGGTTCAAGCGCCCGATCTCCTCGGCGTAGACGACGCCGCCAGCGGCCTCGGCGAGCAGGTCGACCGACAGCGGCGCGCTCTCCAGCGAGAGGTCGATCCAGGCCTTGCCCGGTGCCTGCAGCGTGCGCGCGGCGAGTTCGACGATGCCGCCGGGCGGCGACTTGATCATCAGCAGGCGATTCTTCGCAGCGATCTGCTCGAGACGCTTCTTCAGATCGCGCATCGGCGCCGAGCGGCCGAAGGCTGCCAGGGAGAGGCCGCCGCTGGCGGCGACCGGGGTCTTGGCCAGGGCGCGCTTGACCGAGGCGAGCAGTTTTTGCAGGGCGATCGGTTTTTCCAGAAAGTCCATGGCGCCGATCTTGGTCGCCTCGACCGCCGTGTCTATGGTGCCGTGGCCCGACATCATGATCACCGGCATGTTGAGCTTGCCGCTGCCCGCCCATTCCTTGAGCAGGGTGATGCCATCGCTGTCGGGCATCCAGATGTCGAGCAGCACCAGATCCGGCCGCTCGGCCAGACGCGCGGCGCGCGCGGCGGCGGCATTTTCCGCCAGGATCACGTCGTAGCCCTCGTCGCGCAAGATCTCCGAGAGCAGTTCGCGTATGCCGATTTCGTCGTCGACTACCAATATCTGGGACATGGTGTCCTCATCCGGGTGGGTTGACGGCGGCGAAGCGCATGCTGACCTCGGCGCCGCTGGGAGTTCGGTTGGCGATGTGGATTTCGCCGCCGTGTTCGTCCACGATCTTCTTCACGATCGCCAGGCCCAGGCCGCTGCCTTTGGGCTTGGTGGTGACGTAGGGTTCGAACGCGCGCGCCAAAATCTGCGGCGGGAAGCCGCTGCCGCTGTCCTTGACCGCCAGTTGCACCCAACGCCCGTCGTGGTGCGTCGCCACCGTGAGTTCGCGGGCAGGCGCCTCGACCAGCGCGTCGGCGGCGTTGGCGAGCAGGTTGTGCAACACCTGGCGCAACTGCGTCGGGTCGCCGGAGATGGCCGGCAAGCCGGCTTCCAGCTCGCTGCCCACCTTGACCTCGGCGGTCTCGTAGAGCACCAGCACCTCTCGCACCAAGGCGTTGAGGTCGACGGTCTGCAACTGCGGCGGTGGCTGGCGCGCGTAGTCGCGAAAATTGTTCACCATGTTCTTCATCGCCTCGACCTGATTGACGATGGTCTGGGTGGCGCGCGCCAGCAGCTCGCGCGCCGGCCCGTCGAGCTTGCCGGCGAGCTTGTGCTGCAAACGCTCTGCCGAGAGCTGTATCGGCGTCAGCGGATTCTTGATCTCGTGCGCCAGGCGTCGCGCCACCTCGCCCCAGGCCGCGGCGCGCTGCGCCGCGATCAGGGTAGTGATGTCGTCGAAGACGACGACGTGGCCGCCGCCGATCGTCGGCAGGGTGGAGCCGCGCAGCAGCAGCACCTGCGCCGCCTCGCCGGCGCGTTCGATGTCCACCTGTTGCTGCCATTCCGGGCCGCGCGCATAGCCGTCGCTGATGGCGGCCTTGAAGGCGTCGTGTCCCGGCCATTGGGCCAGCGCTGTTCCGGTCAACGCGGCCAGATCGACGCCAAGGATGGCGTCGGCGCCGCGGTTGGAAGCGCGCAGACGGAAGCCCCGGTCGAAGGCGAGCACGCCCGCCGAGAGGTTGGCGAGCACGCTCTCCAGGTAGGCGCGCGCCGCCTCGAGGCCGCCGCGGTGTTGCTCGGCATCGCGCCTGGCCTCGTCCAGCTGGCGGGTCATGCGATTGAAGGACTGGGTCAGGACGCCGAGCTCATCGGTGGTCTCGAGCGCCGCCCGTGGCGTGAAGTCGCCCGCCGCCACGGCCTGGGTGCCCTCGGCGAGAATCAGCAGCGGTGCCACCAGGCGGCGCGCCAGGAAGAAGGCCAGGGCGATCGCGGCGAACAGCGCCAGGAGCAGGGTGAGGGTCAAGGTCAGGGTGTAGATGCGCTTCAAACCCTGCCGCCCCAGCGACAGCTCCTGGTAGTCGCGATAGGCGGCTTCGACGCTCTCGGCGCTGCGCGCGATCGACGGCGATACCGCCTGGGTCAGCTGCAGCACCCGCTTTTCCATCGACATCGCCTCGCCCGAGACCGGGGTCAGCGCGCGCAGGGTGAGGCCGCTCCGTGCGTCGCCCTCGATCAGCGCCAGGCCCCGGCCCTGCCAGGCCTGGCGCAATTGGCTGGCGCTGGGCAGATCGGGCATCAGTCGCTCCAGGTTGCTCGAGCTGGTGGCCAGCACCTGGCCGTTGGCCGCGATCAGGGTCGCGCTCGAAGCGCCCGCCTGTTCGCGCAGGCGATTCAACTGCATCGGCCGCGCCGGACCGGCGCCGGCCAGATCCAGCGCCATGCCGCGCGCCTTTTCCAGCAGGTCGGCCAACTGGCTGTCGAGCACGCCGCGGCCGAGGTTGAGGCCGCCTTCGAGCGCCGACTCGACCCGCACGTCGAACCAGGATTCGATGCTGTTGACCGCGAATTGCAGCGACACCCCGTAGACCAGGGCTCCGGGCAGCACCGCCATCAGTGCCAGCATCAGCAGCAGGCGCAATTTCAGCCGCGAACCGAACTGCTTGCCGCGGTACTCGCGCCACAGCGCTTTGAGCTGCACCATCACCAATCCGAGCAGCGCGGCGGCGACCA
>JAHFRE010000360.1 GCA_023258955.1 Sterolibacterium sp. | reverse complement strand
TGCTGGGTCTGCTTGGCGCGGTACATGGCGACGTCGGCGTAGCGCAGCAGGTTCTCGGCGACCAGCCCGTCCTGCGGATAGATGCTGATGCCGATGCTGGCACCCAGACGCAGTTCGTAGCTGTCGATCAGAAACGGATCTTCGAGCGAATCGATCAGCTTTTGCGCTACGACACCGGCGTGCTCGCGCTTGGCGATGTCGAACAGGGCGGCGACGAACTCGTCGCCGCCCAAGCGGGCCATCACGTCTTCGCCGCGCAGCGTGTCGCGAAAGCGCGCGCCGATCTGGGTCAACAGGCGGTCGCCGACATCGTGGCCGAGAGTGTCGTTGATCGGCTTGAAGCGGTTCAGGTCGATGAACAGCACGGCGCCGTGCTGGCCGCTGCGCTGCGCCTCGGCCAGCGATTGGGCGAGCAGCTTGTGCAGCAGCGTGCGGTTGGGCAAGCCGGTAAGCGCGTCGTAGTAGGCGAGGGTGTGAATGCGCTCCTCGGCCCGCTTGCGCTCGCTGATGTCGCTGACGATGAGGAAATAGTGGGTCACTCGCCCCTGGGCGTTGTGCACCGTGGACAGCGACGACCACTGTGGGTAGAGGCTGCCGTCCTTGCGGCTCTGCAGCGTTTCGCCGCGCCAGTTGCCGCTGGTGCCGACCTGCTGCCAGACGCCGCGATAGAATTCCTCGTCCTGCGGTGCGCACTCGAACAGGCGCAAGGGTTTGCCGATCAAGTCCTGCTCGGCGTAACCGGTGATGGTGCAGAAGGCCCGATTCACCGACACGATGGTCTCGACGGCGTCGGCGATCAGGATCCCCTCCTCGTTGTTGGCGAAGATGCTCGCGTGCAGACGCAGGATCTCGGCGGCGGCGAGGCGCTCGGTGATGTCGGAGAGGTAGCCGATCAAGCCGCAGGGCTCACCCTCGGCGTCGTGGATGGTCGACAGCGACAGGCTGGCCCAAAAGGTCTCGCCGGACTTGCGCCGGCGCCGCACCTCCATCTCGCGGCCGCCGTGCTCGAGGAAATCGTCGTGGCCCTGCTGATCGCTCTCGCTCTCGTCGGCGTAGAGGATCAGGATGTTGCGCCCGATCGCTTCCTCGGCGCTGTAGCCGAACAAGCGCTCGGCGCTCTTGTTCCAACTGGTGATGTAGCCGGCCAGGTCCATGGTGATGACCGACTCGTGGATCTGCGCCAACACCTGGCCCTGACGCGCGTTCTCCTCCTCGGCTTCGCCCAGCTTGTCGGCGATCTGATCGAGCCGGGCGAGTATTTCGCGCAGCGCTTCGCTGTCGCCGGCGCGCGCCGCGATCGCCAGTTCGGCGACAGCGGCGAGTTCGTTGCGGGCGGCGGCGGCCTTGGCTCTCATAGGTCGCGGCTGACCTGGATCGCCCAGGCGCTGGCGCGAATCTGGGTGCGCAGGTAGTCGGCCGGGCTCACCAACATGGACTCGAGATCGGCGGCGAGCGCCGGCGACGGCATCGCCTCCGCACGGACGACCAGCGACAGCAGCCGGCCGAGCGAGCCCGCGTGCGCCAGCAGCGCCTCCTCGATCTCCTCGGCCAGGTGCAAGGGGGTGACGATCTGCTCCAGCGGCATCGAAAACAGGGTGTCGAGCAGCGAGAACATGCCGCTCATGAAGGCGTGGTCCTGAGCCTCCTTGTCACCGCCGGCGGCCTCGCACAGCGCTTCCATCATGGCGGCGCGCCGCGCAGCCCTGGCCAGGAGGGGGCTGGCCTCGTCGACGCCTCGCTGCTGTGCGTAGAGCAGCAGTTGCAGCCAGCGCTGCAACTGGCGACGACCGAGGATGGTGATGGCGTAGGCGAAGCTGGTGATGGTGGCGGTCAGCGAAAAGCTGACCGAATTGACCAGCTTGAGCAGGTGGTAGGAGAGCGAAGGGTCCTGCTTGAGCAAGGCCTCGATGTCGCGCGACTCGGCATCCGAGGTCACCATCGCCAGCAGGCGCAGCAACAGGTTGCGCGAGCTGCCGTGCTGCTGCTTCTTCTGTCCTTGCGGGCGCAGCGGGTAATCACCGGCAAACCAGCGGTAGCCGGCCTTCTTGCCGCGCTCCCATTGGGTGTAATCGGCGACCGCGCTGGCCAGGTGCGGACCGGGCAGCGCGTCGAGTCCGGCCAGCGGCGCGGCCGTCGCGCTGGCCACGGCGCTGAGCGAAGACGCCAGCAGCACGCCCGGCGCCGGCACGCCGTCGGCCATCAGGCGGAAGCCGCGCCGGCGCAGTTGCTGCAGCGGTGCCTCCAGCGACGGATCGGCGCAGCGGGCCAGGGGCAGGAGCAGGACGATGCTCGCGGCCGGCAGCGCCGCGGCGAGATCGGGGTCCAGCCGGCCCGGGTCATCGAGCGCGACGACGGCAGCGAGCCCGCCCAGCGCTTCGCCCAGGCCCAGTTCGCCGAAGATACGCGGCAGCGCGGCAAGCCCGAGGTCCGCACCCGCCTCGCTGTGTAGCGACAGCGCCGCCCAGGCGTGCCGCGTGTCGGCCACCGGCGCCAGGGTGAACAGCGGAAGTTGCTCGGCAGCTGCCGCGGAGGGATTCACAGGTCCTGTGCACGGATCGTTTGGGCAGCCCACAGTTTAATCCTAGCCCTTCTTCTTGCGCTATAGCGCCAGCCGTGTCGAGAAGAGGTCGAGTCCGGCCTCGGTGACCACCGCATCCATGGCGATATCGTGCTCCCCGGGGAGGATGGAGGCGACGCGGGCCAGCTCGAAACCGAGGCCGATGGCCAGCGGCCGCGGCTGCAGGGCCGCCAGGGTGCGATCGAAATAGCCGCCGCCGTAGCCGAGCCGATAGCCGCGCGCGTCGAAAGCGTTGACCGGCATCAGCAACAGCTCGGGGACCAGAATCTCGCCGGCGGCGGGATGCTCGATGCCGTACCGATCGAGGACCATGGCGCTGTCCGGATGCCATTCGCGAAAAGCCATCGGGCTGTCCGCAGCGAGCACCAGCGGCAGGCAGGCGCGCCGCCCCCGCTGCTGCAATTCCACCATCAAGGGGCGGCAGTCGAACTCGGCGCGTATGGGCCAGCAGAAGCCGACGATGTCGGCGGCGACGCCGGCGAGCAGGGGGCGCAACCTGGCTGACAAGGCGGCAGAAAGACGTGCGTGGGTGGC
>JAHFRE010000150.1 GCA_023258955.1 Sterolibacterium sp. | reverse complement strand
TCAAACGCACGGCCAAGGTCAAGGATCTGACCGACGCCGAGATGGACCGCCTGCGCGAAGCGGTGGGCAAGTACTCGATCGAGGGTGACCTGCGCCGCGAAGTGACGATGAGCATCAAGCGCCTGATGGACCTTGGTTGCTACCGCGGTCTGCGCCACCGCCGCGGCCTGCCGGTGCGCGGTCAGCGCACCCGCACCAACGCCCGCACCCGCAAGGGACCGCGCAAGGCCATCGCCGGCTCGAAGAAGTAAACGGGGAATAGCACAATGGCTAAAACAGCTACGAAGGTTCGCAAGAAGGTCAAGAAGAACGTCGCCGAGGGCATCGCCCACGTGCACGCGTCGTTCAACAACACCATCATCACCATCACCGACCGCCAGGGCAACGCCCTGTCCTGGGCCACCTCCGGCGGCGCCGGCTTCAAGGGCTCGCGCAAGAGCACGCCCTTCGCCGCGCAGGTGGCGGCCGAGGCGGCGGGCAAGGGTGCGCAGGAATGCGGCGTCAAGAATCTCGAGGTACGGATCAAGGGCCCCGGCCCCGGTCGCGAGTCGGCGGTGCGCGCGTTGAACGCGCTGGGCATGAAGATCACCAGCATCACCGACATCACGCCAATTCCGCACAATGGTTGCCGGCCGCCCAAGCGCCGCCGCATCTAGGCGCCGCCGTCCGGCGCCGTTTGATTGAATCTAAGGAGTTAACGTGGCTCGCAATCTTGATCCCAAGTGCCGTCAATGCCGGCGTGAAGGCGAGAAGTTGTTTCTCAAGGCCGAGAAATGCTTCACCGACAAGTGTTCGGTCGACCGGCGCACCTACGCCCCGGGGCAGCACGGACAGAAGTCCGGCCAGCGGCTCTCCGGCTACGGCACGCAGTTGCGCGAAAAGCAGAAGATCCGCCGCATCTACGGCATCCTCGAGCGGCAGTTCCGCCGCATCTTCGCCAGCGCCGAGGGGCGCAAGGGTCAGACCGGCGAGAACCTGCTGCAGCTGCTCGAAGGCCGTCTCGACAACGTCGCCTACCGCATGGGCTTCGGCGGCTCGCGCGCCGAGGCGCGCCAGCTGGTGCGCCACAAGGGCGTGCTGGTGAACGGACGGCGGGTGAACATTCCGTCCTACGGCGTTCGTCCCGGCGACGTGATCCAGATGACCGACGGCGCCCGCGCCCAGTTGCGCACCAAGGCGGCGATCGAAGGCGCCGAGGGCCGCGGTTTTCCGGAGTGGCTCGAAGTGGACGCCAAGGCGGGCAAGGGCGTGTTCAAGGCCTACCCGCAACGCAGCGAATTGCCCGCGACCATCAACGAAGGCCTCGTCGTCGAACTCTACTCGCGCTAACCGGCGCCGCGACGCGGCGGCAACACGCCGCTTCGCGCGCATCCATTTGAAGGAATGCAGATGCAAAGCAGTGCACTTCTGAAACCGCGCATCATCGACGTGCAAACGCTGTCGCCGCTGCACGCCCGCATCGTCATGGAGCCCTTCGAACGCGGCTACGGCCACACGCTGGGCAACGCCCTGCGCCGCATCCTGCTCTCGTCGATGCCCGGCTACGCCCCGACCGAAGCGGCGATCGAGAGCGTGCTGCACGAGTACTCGACCCTGGACGGCGTGCGCGAGGACGTGGTCGACATCCTGCTCAACCTGAAAGGCGTGGTGCTCAAGCTGCACAACCGCGGTGAGGCCCTGCTGACCCTGTCGAAGAAGGGCGAAGGCGTGGTCACCGCGGCCGACATCGAGGTCACCCACGACGTCGAGATCATCAACCCCGACCACATCATCGCCCACGTCGCCCCGGGCGGCAAGCTGGAGATGCAGATCAAGGTCGAGGCGGGACGCGGCTACGTGCCGGCCAACGCCCGCCCCGGCGACAAGGAGACCAAGGGCATCGGCCACATCATGCTCGACGCCTCCTTCAGTCCGGTGCGCCGCGTCAGCTACGCGGTGGAATCGGCGCGCGTCGAACAGCGCACCGACCTCGACAAGCTGATCATCGACATCGAGACCAACGGCGCCATCGATCCGGAAGAGGCGATCCGCTACGCAGCGCGCATCCTGGTCGACCAGTTGGCGGTGTTCGCCGACCTCGAGGGAACGCCGATGTCGATCGACGCGCCGAAGCAGGCCAGCGTCGACCCGATCCTGCTGCGTCCGGTCGACGATCTCGAACTCACCGTGCGCTCGGCCAACTGCCTCAAGGCGGAGAACATCTATTACATCGGCGATTTGATCCAACGTACCGAGACCGAGCTGTTGAAGACGCCCAATCTCGGCCGCAAGTCGCTCAACGAAATCAAGGAAGTGCTGGCTTCGCGCGGCCTCACCCTGGGCATGAAGCTCGAGGGTTGGCCGCCGCTGGGACTGGAAAAACTCGCCTGAGCCCCTGGCTCGGACCGAACTATTAGAAGAGGTTAGCCATGCGTCACGGTAATGGTTTGCGCAAACTCAATCGCACTTCGTCGCATCGCCTGGCGATGCTGCGCAATATGACCAACTCGCTGCTGCGGCACGAGACGATCAAGACCACCTTGCCCAAGGCCAAGGAATTGCGCCGCGTGGTCGAACCGATGATCACCCTCGGCAAGGTGTCGTCCCTGGCCAACCGCCGCCTCGCCTTCAACCGCTTGCGCGATCGCGACAACGTCACCAAGCTGTTCGCCGAGATCGGGCCGCGCTACGCCGCACGCAACGGTGGCTATCTGCGCATTCTGAAGATGGGTTTCCGCATCGGCGACAACGCGCCGATGGCGCTGGTGCAGTTGCTCGACCAGCCCGATGCGCCCGCCGAGGCGGTTGCGACAGAGTAGGCGCGCCGCGACGCCGGAACAGGCCAGGTGATCCTGGCCTTTTTTTTCGCCTGCCTTTGGCTGATCGCCTTGACAAAGTCGCAATAAGTGGTAAATATGGCAAAAGTAATAACAACAAAAGCAATGTGGCTATGGCAACGATCGGTGGCAGCGTGCAGAAGTCCTTCGTCACCACCCAGGAGGCGGCGCGGCTCCTAGGCATGTCGTTGCGCACGGTCCAGCTCTGGGCGGAGAGCGGGCTGCTCGCCTGTTGGAAGACCGAGGGTGGTCACCGCCGCATTCCGCTCGAATCGGTCGAGCGCCTTCTGGCCGAGCGCGCCGGTGGCGGCCCTGCCGACCTTAAGCCCTTTCGGGGGCGCGCCCCGGTGCAGCCCCTGAGCATTCTGGTGGTCGAGGACGAGCCGACCCTGATGCGTCTCTACCGTATGCAACTCGCGCGCTGGCGCATGCGGCCCGAGGTGACGACGGCGGTCAACGGCTACGAAGCGCTGGTGCGGGTCGGCAGATTGCACCCCGACCTGCTCATCGCCGATCTGGTGATGCCGGAGATGGACGGCTTCGACATGCTGCGCACCCTGCGCGCGATGCCGGAGCTGGACGCCATGGAAATCGTCGTCGTCACCGGCGTCGACCCGGAGCAACTGAGCGCGCGCGGCGGCCTGCCGCAGGGGATCCCGGTGCTGCCCAAGCCGATACCCTTCGCCGAACTCGAAGCCATCGCCGAGCGGCTCGCCGCCCAACTCGGCAGGGCCACCGGCGCGGCGCAGAGCTGACACCCAGCGGCAGACAGGCGCGAGTCATGAACAATCCAGGCACAGCGGGCGAGCGCGGCGAGGGCAAAGCACAACAGCGCATCGGCGCTTCCCTCGTCCGCCTGGTGCTGGTCGCGGTGGTGCCGCTGCTGGTGTTCGGCGGTGGCGTCGCCTGGCTGATCGTCGAACAGCAGAAGTCGGCGGTGGCGGCGCAGCTGGAAAGCACGGCGCGCGCCCTGCGCGTGGCGATCGACCACGAATTGACCAGCCAGTTCCTGGCGATGGAAATCATGGCCAGCGACGCCAGCGACGATCGCGACGACTTTGCGGCGTTCGGCGACCGGGCGGTGCGGGCGATGGCGACCCACGGCGCCTGGCTCAACGTCGTGCTGATCGATCCGCGCAGCCACACCATTCGCGCCAGCGGCGTGCCTTTGCCCAACCCGCCGCCGCCCACCCTGTCGCCGTCCGGCGTGGACCAGGTGGTCAAGACGCGCAAGCCGTTGGTCGCCGGCGTTTTCGCCAGCAGCAACGTGCTGAAGCAGCCTGTGGTTCTGTTCCTGACGCCGGTGGTCCGGGACGACGAGGTTCGCTACGTCCTTGCGGTGGTGATGAGTCCGAGTCGCTTGAACGGAATCTTCGCCGAACAGAAGCTGAGTGCGTCGTGGACCGGTGCCGTCGTTGACAACCACATGCTGCTGGCCGCGCGCTCGCGCGACCCGGAGCGCTACGTCGGCGTGCGCGCCACCGCTTCGCTGGCCGATCGCATCGCCGCCAGCCAGAGCGGCATGTTCTCTGCGCTGAACCAGGAAGGCGCGACCGTCTATACGGTATTCAGCCGCTCACCGGCGACCGGCTGGTCGGTGGCGATCGGGGTGCCCGCCGTCGAAGTAGACGGGCCGATCAGGACCACCTTGGCGCAACTGGCGTCGGTCGGTGGTGCGCTGATGGTGTTCGCGTTGTTCCTCGCCTGGACGGTGGGACGCAACATCGTGCGCGGACGCCAGGCTTTCGAACAGGCGCAGCAGGAGAGCCAGGCGCGTCTCGACATGGCGGTGGCCGGTGCGGAAATGGCCACCTGGGACTGGAACATAGCGACCGGGACGCTGATCACGAGCCCGCGCTGGGCCGAGATGTTGGGCTATCGCCCGGAGGAACTGCCGCCGCGGGTGGAGAGCTGGCAAGCGCGGGTGCATGCCGACGACCTGGCGCGGGTGCAAACGCAGCTCGAGCAGCACTTCAAGCAAGAAAGCCCGGTCTATCTGTCCGAGCACCGGGTGCGCCGCCGCGACGGCAGCTGGCTGTGGGTGCAGGGCCGGGGCAAGGTCATCGAGCGCGATGCCGCCGGCAATCCGCTGCGCGCCGTGGGCACCGCCCACGACATCAGCGAGCGCAAGGCGGCGGAAGAGGCCATCGGCGCCGCCGCCCAGTACGCCCGCAGCCTGATCGAGGCGAGTCTCGACCCGTTGGTGATGATCGATCCGCAAGGCAAGATCACCGACGTCAATTTCGCAACCGAGAAGATCACCGGCGTCGACCGGATGCTCCTGATAGGCAACGACTTTGCCGACTACTTCAGCGATCCGCAGAAGGCGCGCGCCGGCTATCAACAGGTGTTCTCCCTCGGCTTCGTGACCGACTACCCGCTGGCCATGCGCCACCGCTCCGGCAAGATCACCGACGTGCTCTACAACGCCAGTCTCTACCGCGACAGCGACGGCAAAGTGCTCGGCGTGTTCGCGGCTGCGCGCGACGTCACCGAGCGCAAGCAGGCGGAGGCCAGGCTGGCAAGCATGATCGAAGAGCAGGATGCCATCCTGCAAAGCGAGGTGGTCGGCTTCGTCAAGCTGCGCGCCCGCACCATCGTCTGGTTGAACCAAGCTTACGCGCGCATGCTCGGCTATACGCCGCAAGAGTTGACCGGCCAAGCGACGCGGATGTTCTATCCGGACGAGGAGAGCTACCTGACGTTTCGCGCGGCGGCCTATCGGGCGATCGCGTCGGGCGGGGTCTATCGCACCCAGATCCGGTATCTGCGCAAGGATGGCACGCTCGGCTGGTTCGACATCTCCGGCGCGCAGTTGGGCGACAGCGGCGAAGACACCATCTGGGCGTTCGTCGATATCTCGGCGCAAAAGACCATCGAGGCCAACCTGGTCGAGGCGCAGGAGCGGGCGCAGCAAGCCAACCTTGCCAAGACGCGCTTCCTGGCCACGATGAGCCACGAGATCCGCACGCCGATGAACGGCATCCTGGGCATGGCGCAAATGTTGCAATTACCAGGCATCGACGAGAGCGAGCGCAAGAGCTATGCGCAGATCATCAACGCGTCCGGCCAGACCCTGCTGACCCTGCTCAACGACATCCTCGACCTGTCCAAGGTCGAGGCGGGCAAGCTGCAGCTGGAGTGCGCCGTGGTCGATCCGGCGCAACTGGTCCGCGACGCCACGGTGCTGTTTGCCGACGAGGCCCAAAGAAAGGGGCTCGCCATCGCGGGTGCCTGGAGCGGCCCGCGACAGCGCTATTGGGCCGACGCGATGCGGCTGTCGCAAATGATCGCCAACTTGACCAGCAACGCCATCAAGTTCACCGAGAGCGGCAGCGTGCGCATCGAAGCCAGCGAGGTCTCGCGCCAGAGCGACCAAGCGATCTTGAAATTCCTGGTGATCGACAGCGGCATCGGCATCGCCGAGGACCGGCGCGGCTTGCTGTTCCAGGCCTTCTCCCAGGTCGATAGTTCGAGCACGCGTCGCCACGGCGGCAGCGGTCTGGGACTGTCGATCGTGCGCAATCTGGCGCAGCTGATGGGTGGCGAGGTCGGAGTCGACAGCGAGCTCGGCCGCGGCAGCCGCTTCTGGTTCACCGTCCGCGCCCGGCTCGCCGAGGAGGCGGCCGGCGCCGCGGAGCCGGCCGCCGCCGCACGCCGCCAGCCGGCGACCTTGTCCGGACGGGTGCTGGTGGTCGAGGATGAACCAACCAATATGAAGGTGATCAAGGCGATGCTGGGCAAGCTGGGCATCCAATGCGACAGCGCCGACAACGGCCAGCAGGCGCTCGAGACGATCGCCGCGGGCAGCGCGCCGGACCTGGTGTTGATGGATTGCCAGATGCCGATCATGGACGGTTACGCGACGACGGCCAGGCTGCGCGAGCGGGAGCGGGAGGCCTGCCTGCCCCGCCTGCCGATCGTGGCGCTGACGGCGAGCGCCTTCGCCAGCGACCGTGAGCGCTGCCTCGAGGCCGGGATGGACGACTTTCTGACCAAGCCGATCGCTCTCGCCGAGCTCAAGGCAGCGCTCGGGCGTTGGCTCAACAAGCAGATAGAGGAGGTTTCGATGTCGTCGGGCGACGCAGAACACAAGCAGAACGATCTCCAAGTTTTCGACGAGGCGACGTTGCTGGCCCAGCTCGGTGGCGATCGGCAGTTGGCCAAGTTGGTCATCGCTTCGGCGTTGGACGACATCCCGGGCTATTTCACCGGGCTCGAGGCGAACACCGCCACCGGCGACTGGAAGGGCGCCGAAAGGCTGGCCCACACGCTGAAGGGACTGACGGCGCAGATCGGCGGCGCCAGGCTGTCGCAGCGGCTGAAGGAAGTCGACGCCAGGCTGCGGGCCGGCGAACCGATCGATGTCGCGACCGTGAGCGAACTGCGACGCGAGTATCAAACGCTGACCGAAGCGCTGCCGTCATGGATGCTCTGATGACGACGCGACCGCGAATCCTCGCCATCGACGACACGCCGACCAACCTGGTGATGCTGACGGCGATGCTCGGCGGCGAGTTCGAAATGCAGGTCGCCACCTCGGGAGCGGCCGGGCTCGAGCTGGCCAAACGCGCGCCGCCCGACCTGATCCTGCTCGACGTGATGATGCCGGACATGGATGGCTATGAGACCTGCCGCCGGCTCAAGGTCGATCCCGGCTTGCGCACGGTGCCCGTGGTGTTCGTGACCGCGCTCGCCGACGGCGATGCGGAGAGCGCCGGGCTGGCGCTGGGCGCCGCCGACTACATCACCAAGCCGATCAACGTCGGCATCGCCCGCCAGCGCATCCGCAACCTGCTGGAGCGCGAGAGCTTGCGCAAGCAGGCCGAGGCGCACCGCGACCACCTCGAGGAGATCGTCCACGAAAGGACCCTGGCGCTCGCCGTCGCCAAGGAAGCCGCGGAATCCGCCAACATCGCCAAGAGCGCCTTTCTCGCCAACATGTCGCACGAGATTCGCACCCCGCTCAACGCCATCACCGGCATGACCAGCCTGATCAAGCGCTCCGGCGTTACCGCCGAACAGACCGAACGACTCGACAAGATCGACAAGGCCGGACGCCACCTGCTCGAAATCGTCGATGGCGTGCTCGACCTGTCGAAGATCGAAGCCGGCAAGTTCGTGCTCGAGGAAGCCGAGGTCGACGTGAACCAGATCGTCGCCAATGTCACCGCCCTGCTCCTCGATCGGGCGCAGGCCAAGTCGCTCACGCTGCAGGGCGAGGTGGCGCCGATGCCGCAGCGCTTGCTCGGCGACGCCACCCGTCTGCAGCAAGCGCTGCTCAACTACGCGTCCAACGCCATCAAGTTTACCGAGGCCGGCAGCGTCGTGCTGCGCGCCAGCTGCGTCGAGGAGCCCGCGAGCGGCGTCCTGGTTCGCTTCGAGGTGCAGGACACGGGTATCGGCATCGCCAGCGAGGTCGTGCCGCGCCTGTTCTCGGCCTTCGAACAGGCCGACAACTCGACCACCCGGCGCTATGGCGGCACCGGGCTGGGTCTGGCGGTGACGCGCAAGCTGGCGCGCTTGATGGGCGGTGACGCCGGCGTGACCACCAGCCCCGGCAGCGGCAGCACCTTCTGGTTTACCGCGCGCTTGAAGAAGGGCGGCGCCGCCGCGACCGTGGCCGGCGCCGAGGGCGACGCCGAACGGGCGCTCACCCAGCGCCACCGTGGCAAGCGCATCCTGGTGGTCGACGACGATCCGATGAACCTCGAAGTCGCGTCCCTGCTCCTCGAAGGCGCCGCGATGGAAGTGACGCGCGCCAGCGGCGGCGAAGAGGCGGTCGCCAAGGCCAGCGCCGGGCACTACCAGCTGATCCTGATGGACATGCAGATGCCGCGCATGGACGGGCTCGAAGCCACCCGCCGCATCCGCGAGCTGCCGGGGGGGGAGCGACTGCCGATCATCGCCATCACCGGCAACGCTTTTCCGGAGGACAAGGCGCGCTGCCTGGCGGCGGGCATGAACGATTTTCTGACCAAACCGTACAACCCCGAGGTGCTCTTCGTTGCGCTGAGCAGGTGGCTGACCTGGGCAGAGGCGGAAGCCCGAACAAGCCGATCGCCTTCGCCGAGGTGACGGCGCTGATCGTCGGCCGCCTTGGTGACCAGTGATGACGGGCGCGTTAGAATCGGCAGCCATCGCGGCGTTGGTGCGACAACAGCAAGAGGATCGATAGTGGACATATTCAGGGCTCACACCGAGGAAATCGGCCACCAGATCGCCAGCCTGGGCGTCGGCCTGGGCATCGACTGGGACAACGAAGCGGAGGTGCGCGAACTGGCGCGCGAGGCCATCGATCATGCGCAAGCGACGGTCGATAGCGCCGGCGTACGCAAAGAGGGTAGCGCGCTGCTGAAAGCCGAACTGTTCGGTCTGGCGGCGCTGATGCTGAAGAACATGCAGGAGAGCGCCGAACGCGGCTATTTGACGCACGGCGGCGCCAGCTGGAAGGCCTTCGCCAAGGCGCTGTGGCAGGAATACGAACGCTCGGCGCAGGACCAGCAAAGACCGCTTGTCTGAGGCCGACAACCGAGGTGCGCAGATG
>JAHFRE010000149.1 GCA_023258955.1 Sterolibacterium sp. | reverse complement strand
GCTGGTCATGACCCAGGGCCTGACCGGAACGACCGTCGGCATCATGATGCTGGTCCTGGTGCTGGCCACCTGGCTATCGGGGCCGCTGCGCGGCAGCTTGCTGACGCTGGCCAGCCCGCCCATCTTCTACGCGCTCGCCTATCTCGAGGTGAGCGGCTGGCCGATATCGATCGGCAGTACTGTGACCCCCTATCAGAGAGCGCTGGTCTTGTCGTTTTCCGCCGTGGTCAGCGGCGCCCTTGGCTACTTCGGTGCGACCAGCCTGCGCCAGCGCTTCAGCGAATTGCTGCAATCGCAGCGCGATCTCAGCGCCAAGCTGACCGAACTGCAGCATCGCGACGCCGCCCTGCGCAGCTCGCAGAACCGCTTCGAGGCTTTGTTTCGTTCCAGCCCCAGCGCATCGGTGATCACCGACAGCGACGGCAAGGTGCTCGACTGCAATCAACTGTTCGAAACCCTGGTCGGCAAGAGCCGCGCCGCGATCCTGCACCGTCCGATCATCGACTTTGGCTGCTGGAGAACCGAGGAAGAACTGCAGCACACCTTCGAACTGATCGCCAGGGACGGCCAGGTGAGCGGCTTCGAGACCACCAAGGCGAGCACGGCGGGAAGGCTGTCGACCCTGCTGATCTATGGCCTGCCCCTCGAACTCGACGCGGGACGCAGCGTGCTCTTCCACATGGTGGATATCAGCGAAAGGAAACAGTACGAAGCCGATATCAGCAGCATTCTCGAAGACGCCGGCGATGCGATCTGGATCACCGATGCGCGCGGACAATTCGTCCTCGCCAATCCCGCCGCCTGCATGCTCTCGGCGAACACGCTCGACGAATTGCTGGCGATGAATTTCGCCGATCTGCTGCCGGAGGAGAACCTGCACCAACTGCCGGAGCACTTGACGCGCCTGGACAGCGAGAAGATCGTGCGCCGCGAAGCGCTGCTCAAGCGCAAGGACGGCGGCATCGTCTGCGCCGAACTGACCTCGAAGCAAATGCAAGACGGGCGCTTCATGATCATCGGCAGGGATCTGACCGAGAGCAAACGCGTCGCCGACGAACTCGACCAGCATCGTCACCACCTGGTCGAACTGGTGCACACCCGCACCCGCGAACTGGCGCAGGCCAAGGAAGAAGCCGAGTCGGCCAACCACGCCAAGAGCGCCTTCCTCGCCAACATGAGTCACGAGATACGCACGCCACTCAACGCCGTGCTCGGCTTCGCCCAGATCGGGATGCGCGAAAACGATGGGCGCAAGACGGCGGTGACCTGCCGCTACATCTTCGACGCCGGCAACCATCTGCTGGAAATCATCAACGACGTGCTCGATCTGTCCAAGATCGAAGCGGGCAGGATGAGTGTCGACCAGCAATCCTTCTCCGTGCCGCGGATGGTCGACACGGTGATCGAGATCGTCGCCGGGAAGGCCAGGAGCAAGGGCATCGCGCTCGCCGTGCGCTTCAGCGCCGAGCCGTCGCAGCCGGCCTATGTCCTCGGCGATCCATTGCGCCTGCGGCAGATCTTGTTGAACCTGATCGGCAATGCGATCAAATTCACCGAACGCGGCGAGGTCCGCCTGACCGTCAGCCGCGAGCGCGAGCACACCGTGTTCGAGGTGGCCGACAGCGGTGTCGGCATCGCCGAAGCCCAACTCGAGCGGCTCTTCCAGCCCTTCGAACAGGCCGACAACTCGACCACGCGCGCCTACGGGGGCTCCGGCCTGGGCCTGGCGATCAGCCGCAATTTCGCCATGCTGATGGGCGGCGACATTTCGGTCGAAAGCCAGCTCGGCCGGGGCAGCGTGTTCAGGCTTGCGCTGCCGTTGGCCGAGGGACCGCCGGTCGCCGAAGAGCGGACGCTGCTGCTGCCCGATTCCGGACCGCACCTGGCCGGCATGCGCGTGCTCGCCGCCGAAGACATCGACGTCAACCGCATCATCCTCGAAGACCTGATGGTGAACCTGGGCGCCACGGTCCTCATCGTCGAGGACGGGGCGCAGGCGGTCGATGCCGTGCGCAACCGCGGCGCCGACGCCTTCGACGTCGTCCTGATGGACATCCAGATGCCCGTCATGGACGGCTACGAGGCGACCCGGCGCATCCACAGCATCGCGCCGCAGCTGCCGGTCGTCGGTCTCACCGCCTATGGTCTGCTCGAGGAACGCAACACCAGCCTCGCCGCCGGCATGGTGGCCCACGTCACCAAACCGATACGCAAGGAAGAGTTGATCGCGGCCATCCTCAACCACGCCGCACCGCGGCCGCCCGCGGCGACCGCCGCGCCAGCCGCCGCGGTCGCGCCAGCGCACAGCGATGCCGAACTGATCGACTGGCAAGCGCTGTCGCTGCGCTACCAGCATCGGCAGAAGTTCATCGATGCCCTGCTCGCCACCACGCGCCATACCCACGGCGATTCGCCGCGCCGACTGCGCGAGGCGCTGCGCTCGGGTGAGCGCGACAGCGTCAGGTCCATCTCCCACGCGCTCAGAAGCATCGGCGGCAACCTCGCCGCGGAAGGCCTGGCGGAGTTGGCGGCGCAGACCGAGCGCTGTGCAGTCGCCGACGCGCCGGACCTGGCACCGCTGACCGAGCGCCTGGCCAGCCGCGTCGCGCGGCTGCTCGAGCAAATCGATGCCCGGCGAGCCGGCGGCAGCAGCGCCGCGAGCGAGCCGATCCCGGCCTGGAGCGCAAGCCGACAGACATTCAATCAGGATGCATCAAGATCATGAGCGACCCGGTTACGAAAATATTTGTTGTCGACGATGAACCTGCGGCGCGGATGGTGGCCGCCTTTCCCCTGGACGAGCCGCGCTACCAGGTGCTGGAGTTCGCCAGCGGCAAAGCCTGCATCGACAACATCGCCCTGGCGCCGGACATCATCTTGCTCGACGTCGACATGCCCGACATGGACGGCATCGCGACCTGTCGCACCCTGCGCGACGGCTGCGGCTGGAGCGGCCTGGTCATCTTCATCTCGGCCCACAGCGATCTGGCGACCCGCCTCCAGGCCTACGACGCCGGTGGCCAGGACTACATCGTCAAACCCTTCAATCCCGAGGAACTGGCGCAGAAGGTGGCGGTCGCAGAAGAGATGTTGGCGCGCCAGCGTGGCCTCGAAGAGCAGGTCAAGATGGCGACGCAGACAGCGTTCACGGCCATGTCGTCGATGGGCGAACTGGGCAGCCTGCTGGAATTCTTCCGGGCGTCGTTTTCCAGCGAAACCGGCGAACAACTGGCGGCCGAGTTGTTCGGCGTGCTCAAGCGCTACGATCTCGACGGCTTCGTCGAACTGACCATCGCCGGCCAGCGCCTCCAGGCATCCTCGCAGGGAGCCTGCACGCCGCTGGAATTGTCGATTCTCGGTCACGCCAAGGACATGGGGCACATCTTCCAGTTTCGCGACCGCATGGTCATCAACTATCCGGCCATCAGCCTGGTGACATCGAAATTGCCGGTGGGCAACGCCGACTATCTGGGACGGCTGCGCGATCACCTCGCCAGCCTGGCCGAGGCGGCCAACGCCAGATTGATCGCCCTGACCAGCGAAACGCAGCGCAGAACCCAGGCCAGAGCGATCGCGGCGGCGTTCGCCGATCTGTCGGCGATCCTCGAAGTCGCCGAAAAACAGCAGAGCACGGCCAGACTGAACATGCTCGCCACCATCGACCACCTGGTCAAGGAGTTGGACCGCTCCTTCATCCACCTCGACCTCAACCAGAAGCAGGAGGACGCCCTGAGCAAGATCACCCGCGCCGCGGCCGATAAGATCGGTGCCATCGTCGGCGACAGCGGCGATATCAGCCAGGGCCTGAAAGGGGTGGTGACGCGTTTGAAGCAGGTAGTCGCTCAGGATTGAGCGGCGCGCCGCGGCGCTGGCCGGGCACGCCGCCGACTCACTCGAACGCGGCGGTGGACTTGGCGCGCTGACGCAGCACGAACTTCTGGATCTTGCCGGTCGAGGTCTTCGGCAGCGGCTCGAAAATGAAGTGCTTGGGTACCTTGAAGCGGGCCATCCGGGCGCGGCAGAACTCGAGCAACTCTTCGGCGCTGGCCACGCTGCCCTCCTTCAGCTCGACGAAGGCGCAAGGCACCTCGCCCCACTTCGGATCGGGTGCGGCCACCACCGCCACCGCCATCACCGCCGGATGGCCGTAGAGGGTGTCCTCGACCTCGACCGAGGAGATGTTCTCGCCGCCGGAAATGATCACGTCCTTGGAGCGGTCCTTGATCTTGATGTAGCCGTCCGGCTGCAACACGGCGAGGTCGCCGGTGTGGTACCAGCCGCCGGCGAAGGCCTCGGCTGAGGCCGCCGGGTTCTTCAGATAGCCCTTCATCACGATGTTGCCGCGGAACATGATCTCGCCCATGGTCTCGCCATCACGCGGCACCTCGACCATGGTCTGCGGATCCATCACCGTCACCGCCTCCTGCAGGTGGTAGCGCACGCCCTGGCGGCCATTGCGCTCGGTGCGTGCATCGATCGGCAAGGCCGCCCATTCGTCCTGCTTGGCGCATACCGCCGCCGGGCCGTAGGTCTCGGTCAGGCCATAGACGTGGGTGATGTCGAAGCCTATCCGTTCCATGCCCTCGATCACCGCGGCCGGCGGCGGCGCCGCCGCGACCAGCGCCGAGACCTTGTGGCTGATGCCGTCGCGCCACTGGGCCGGGGCGTTGACCAGCAGCGAATGCACGACCGGGGCGCCGCAATAGTGGCTGACCCTGTGGGTGCGGATGGCATCGAGGATCAGCTTGGCGTCGACCCGGCGCAGGCAGACGTTGGTGCCGGCGTTGGCGGCCATGGTCCAGGGAAAGCACCACCCGTTGCAATGAAACATCGGCAGGGTCCACAGGTACACCGAGGCCGGCGGCATGCCCCAGGAGACGATGTTCGACACCGCGTTGAGGTAGGCGCCGCGGTGGTGATAGACCACCCCCTTGGGATTGCCGGTGGTGCCCGAAGTGTAGTTGAGCGAAATGGCGCTCCATTCGTCGGCCGGATACTTCCAGGCGAAGGCGGGATCACCGTCGGCGAGCAGCTGCTCGTAGTCGACGCTGCCCAGCCGCTCGCCCGGTCCCTGGTATTCGCTGTCGTCAACATCGATCAGCAGCAACTGGCGGCCGCCGTCGACCGCCAGCAGCGCCAGCGCTTTTTTCACCATGGTCGAATACTCGCGGTCCACGATCAGCACGCTGGCTTCGCCGTGGCGCAACATGAAGGCGATCGATTCGGGGTCGAGGCGGGTGTTCAAGGTGTTGAGCACGGCGCCGCTCATCGGCACCGCGAAGTGGCATTCGAGCATCTCCGGCGTGTTGTTGAGCATCACCGCGACGGTGCTGCCCTCGGCGACCCCGGCGCGCACCAGCTGCGAGGCGAGGCGCCGGCTGCGCTCGTAGGTCTGGCTCCAGCTGTAGCGCCGCGCGCCGTGGATCACCGCGCAGCGCTGCGGATAGGTGTAGGCGGCGCGCTCGATGAAACTCAGGGGAGACAGCGGCGTGTAGTTCGCCGCATTCTTTTCCAGGCCGCTGGCGTAGGGATTGTTCATCGTCGTCTCCAGATCCGATTGTTGGTTCGCTGCCGCGCTTGCTGCTTAGCGTCCAGTGGTGGCGGTCGGCGTCGCCGTGCTGAGCGCGAACGTCATGCCGAGATTGGCCCACTGCCGCGCTTCCTCGGCCAGCGCCGCGGCGGTCAGCGGCGAAGCCGCCAGCCAGCGCGAATCGGCCACCAACTCGAAACCCTTGGCGTCGGCGCTGGCGCGCAATTGCGGCAGCGCCGCGTCGTCGCGCGCGCGGTGCAGCAGCACCGCCAGGCGCAGGCAGAAGATCAGCACCCAGTCGCGCCCGTCGCGCAGCAGCGGCTGCACCCGTTCGAGCTTGCCGCGATGCACCAGCACGATGCGCGACAGACGCTCCTGGTCCATCTTGGAGAAACCGGGCATGTCGGCGTTGGCCAGGATGTAGGCGCTGTGCTTGTGGTAGCTCGAGTGCGCCACCGAGATGCCGATCTCGTGCAAGCGCGCCGCCCAGGTCAGGAACTGCGCTTCGACGCTGTCCTCGACCCCGGGCCAGAGCTGCGCCAGCAATCCCAGGGCGCGGCTGGCCACCCGCGCCGCCTGGCGCCGGTCCACCTCGTAGCGTCCCATGAACTGGCTGACCGTCGCCTGGCGCTGATCCTGGTGGTGGTGCCGCCCGAGCAGATCGTAGATCACCCCGAGGCGCAGCGCGCCGTCGGAGAAGCTCATGTGTTCGAGCTCGAATTCCTTGAACACCGCCGACATGATCGCCACACCGCCAGGCAACACCAGGGTGCGGTCGGCGCGCAGACCGGCCAGTCCCAGCGCCGCGACATCGCCCGCGCGCAGCATCAGGCCGCGCAGCTGCTCCAGTCCCGCCGCCGTGATGCCGGTCTGGCCGGCGGCGTTGAGGCCGTTCTCCTCGAGCAGGTCGACGATGGCCTTGGCGGTGCCGCTCGATCCGACCGCCTCCTGCCAACCTCTGTTGCGGTAGGCTACGACGATCGCCTGCAGCTCCTTGCGCGCCGCCAGTTCGGCGTCGCGCAGCGCCGCCTTGTCGATGCGGCCGCGCGGAAAATACTTGAGGCTGTGGCTGACGCAGCCCATGTACAGCGATTCCAGTTCGAGCGGTTGGAAGTCGCGGCCGATGATGAATTCGGTCGAGCCGCCGCCGATGTCCACCACCAGATGCTGGGTGCGCGGATTGGGCAGGGTGTGGGCGACGCCGAGGTAGATCAGGCGGGCTTCCTCGCGCCCGGCGATCACCTCGATCGGAAAACCGAGGGCGAGCTCTGCCTGGGCCAGAAACTGCGCCGCGTTCTTGGCCACGCGCAGGGTGTTGGTGGCGACGGCGCGCACCGCGTTGGGCGCGAAACCGCGCAGCCGTTCGCCGAAACGCCGCAGGGCCTCGAGCGCCAGCTGTTGCGAGGCGGCGTCGAGCGTCCGGTCCGGCTTGAGGCCCGCCGCCAGACGCACCACCTCCTTCAGCGAATCGAGCGGATAGACCTGGTCGCCGACGACGCGCCCGACTTGCAGGCGAAAGCTGTTCGATCCCAGATCGACAGCCGCAACCAGCTCGTAGCCCGGATCGGTTTTGTTCGACACGGCGGCATTGTACTCCGGCCGCCAGCGCGCCACGGCGGCGGTTTGCCCGTAGAATTGGCCGCTGACCTTCCCGACATCGCTCCCGGATCCGCCGCATGGCCGCCCTCCAGCATTACCCGCCCGAGCACTTCCTCAATCGCGAGCTGTCGCTGCTCGCCTTCAACCGCCGGGTCCTGGCGCAGGCCGCCGATGCGAGCGTGCCGCTCTTGGAGCGGTTGCGCTTCCTCTGCATCGTATCCTCCAACCTCGACGAGTTCTTCGAGATCCGCGTCGCCGGCCTCAAGGAGCAGATCAAGCTGGGCAGCCACAGCCCCGGCGCCGACGGCCTGCCGCCGCAGGAAGCCTACCGCCGCGTCTGCCTCGAGGCGCACGCCCTGATCGCCGAGCAATACGCGCTGTTGAACGACAACATCCTGCCGGCGCTGGCCGCCGAGGACATCGTCTTCATCCGCCGCAGCCTCTGGTCGGAGGCGCAGACCGTCTGGATCCGCGACTACTTTCTGCGCGAGGTGATGCCGCTGCTCACCCCGATCGGACTCGATCCGGCCCACCCCTTTCCGCGCGTGCTCAACAAGAGCTTGAACTTCGGCATCGAACTCGAGGGCATCGACGCCTTCGGCCGCAACTCCGGCGCCGCCATCGTCCAGGCGCCGCGCGCCCTGCCGCGGGTGATCCGCCTGCCGAAGAAGCTGTGCAAGCAGAAGGACGCTTTCGTCTTCCTCTCCTCGGTCATGCACCAGAACGTCGGCGAGCTGTTTTCGGGCATGACCGTGCTCGGTTGCTACCAGTTTCGCGTCACCCGCAACTCGGACCTGTTCGTCGATGACGAAGAGGTGAAGAACCTGCGCACGGCGCTGCAGGGCGAATTGCCGCAGCGCCATTTCGGCGACGCGGTGCGCCTCGAGGTGGCCGACAACTGTTCGCAGGTGATGAGCGATTTCCTGCTGCAGCAGTTCGCCCTCGACGCCAACGACCTGTACCGGATGCCCGGCATCGTCAATCTGGTGCGGCTGATGTCGGTGCCCGACGGGGTAGACCGCCCGGACCTCAAGTATCCGGCCTTCCAGCCCGGTCTGCCGAAAGCCGTGAGCAAGCGCCAGGACATCTTCGCCGCGATCCGCAAGCAAGACATCCTGCTCCACCATCCGTTCCAGTCGTTCGCCCCGGTGATCCTGTTCCTGCAGCAGGCCGCCGACGATCCGCAGGTGGTGGCGATCAAGATGACGGTCTACCGCACCGGCACCGACTCGGTGCTGATGGAGCACCTGCTGCGCGCCGCGCGCCAGGGCAAGGAGGTGACGGTGGTGGTCGAGCTGATGGCGCGCTTCGACGAAGAGGCCAACCTCAACATCGCCGCCCGTCTCGAGGAGGTCGGCGCCCACGTGGTCTATGGCGTGGTCGGCTACAAGACCCACGCCAAGATGCTGATGGTGCTGCGCCGGGAAGACAGCGGCCTGCGCCGCTACGTGCACCTCGGAACTGGCAACTACCATCCGCGCACCACCCGCTTCTACACCGACTTCGGCCTGCTCACGGCGCACGAAGCGCTGTGCGACGACGTCAACGAGGTGTTCAAGCAGATCACCGGCCTGGGCAAGCACCAGCCGCTCAACCACGTGCTGCAAGCACCCTTCACCTTGCAGACGACCATCGTCGCCCTGATCCGCGCCGAGACCGCTGCTGCCGCCAAGGGGCAGAAGGCGCGCATCATCGCCAAGATGAACGCCCTGCTCGAACCCGAGGTCATCGAGGCGCTCTACGAGGCCTCCAGCGCCGGCGTCCGGGTGGACTTGCTCGTGCGCGGCGTCTGCGCCCTGCGCCCGGGGGTGCAGGGCCTGTCGGAGAACATCCGGGTGCGCTCGGTGGTCGGGCGTTTCCTCGAGCACAGCCGCATCTTCTGCTTCCACGCCGGCGGCGCCGAGCTGGTCTATCTGTCTTCGGCCGACTGGATGGAGCGCAACTTCTTCCGCCGCATCGAGACCTGCTTTCCCCTGCTCGATCCCAAGCTCAGCCGCCGGGTGATCAAGGAGGGCTTGAAGCCCTACCTCGTCGACAACTGCCAGGCCTGGGACATGGACGCCGACGGCCAGTTCGCCGTCCCCGGCGCCGGCCGTCCGCGGCTGTGCGCGCAGGAAGCGCTGCTCGCCGAACTGGCGACGCCTACGGCCCCGCTCGACTGACGGTCACCACCCCGGGCACCTGGCGCACCAGGGTGACGATGCGCTGCAGCTGCGCCAGGCCGGAGAGCTCGACGGTGAAGGCCATGCGCG
>JAHFRE010000359.1 GCA_023258955.1 Sterolibacterium sp. | reverse complement strand
AGATGCGGAAGCCGCGGAAGCGGCCCAGGCCGGTGCGCGAGTCCATCAGGAAGTTGAGCAGCACCCAGCCGCTCGGCTCCAGGATGTCGTCTTGTTCGAATTGCGCCGCGTCGCCCTTGTCCACCGCCGCCATCATCTCGTCCCACTGCGCTGGGAAGGCGGCGTGACCGCCGAAATGCTTCCACACGACACGCGCCGCCGACTGGGCCTGCGGGTCAATGACGTAGTTCGCCTTCTCGCCCGGATTGCGCAGCGCCTCCGACGAGTGGTGGTCGAAGATCATGTGCGCTCCCTGCACGAAGGGCAGGTTGGTGGTGATGTCCCTGGGGCCGATCTGGATCTTGCCGTCTTGCATGTCCTTGGGGTGGACGAACTTGATCTCGTCGATCATCTCGAGGTGCTTGAGCAGAACCGCGCAAACCAGACCGTCGAAGTCGCTGCGGGTCACCAGCCTGAATTTTTGCTTGTCCATCTGACCTCCTCCGGTTGTCGATTGGCGCAGTGTAGCCCAGCGTCGCCCCCTATGTCACTAGACATAGAGGCGCGACAGATTCTCGACCACGCAAGCCGGTTTATCGCTGCCTTCGATGTCGATCACGGTATTCCAGGTGAGCTGCACGCCGCCGGCAATTTCGTCGTAGGCGGCGAGCGTAAAGCGGGCCCGCACCGCCCGTCCGACTGGCACCGGCGACGTGAATCTGACCTTGTTCGAGCCGTAGTTTACCGCCATCCGCGCATCGGCCACCTTGATGCTTTCCTGGGAAAACTTGGCGAGCAGCGAAAGCGTCAGGTAGCCGTGGGCGATGGGGCCGCCGAAGGGCGATTCGCGCACGGCGCGCGCCGGGTCCACGTGGATCCACTGGTGATCACCGGTGGCCTCGGCAAAGAGATTGACGCGCTCCTGGGTGATGGTGAGCCAATCGCTGACGGCGATCTGTTCGCCGACGCGTTGGGCCAGGTCTTGCAGCCTGGCGATCTGGGTCATGGGCATGGCTTCCTCTCTCTTTCTGGGTATTAGGCCGGCGGACGTCGCTGGAACATGCCGCCACCGAGCATCTGCATCACGCATTCGTCGTTCTGGTTGAACATGCGCCACTGGGCGCGGATCAGTCCGATGTTGGGCCGGCTCTCCAGCGGCCGCGCCTCGACCACGGTGAAGCTGACGCGCAGGGTGTCGCCGGGCCGCACCGGCTTCAACCACTTGACCTCCTCCACGCCCGGCGAGCCGGCGCTGGCCGAATCGAGCAGGTAGGCGTCGCACATCATGCGCATGGCCAGCGCACAGGTGTGCCAGCCGCTGGCGACGATGCCACCGAACACCGAGCGGCGCGCCGCCTCCGCATCGACGTGGAAAGGTTGCGGATCGAACTCGCTGGCGAAGCGCACGATGTCGGCCTCGCTCAATTGCACGCCGCCGAACTCGCGCGTGCTGCCGGCGGCAAAATCCTCCCAGTAGTACTTGTATTGTTTGCTCACTGTTTCGCCTTATCGGGTTGCCGCAGCGTCACGCCGTCGGCAGTTTGTGGTTCTTGTAGTCTTCGCGCAGCTTGGTCTTGAGCAGCTTGCCGGTGGCCGTATGCGGCAGGCTGTCGACGAAGACCACATCGTCGGGCATCCACCACTTGGCGATCTTGTCTTTCATGAAGTCGAGCAGCTGCTCGCGCGTCACCGCCATATCTTTCTTCCTGATCACCAGCAGCAGCGGCCGCTCGTCCCACTTCGGATGGACGACGCCGATCACCGCCGCCTCGGCCACCGCCGGGTGGGCGACGGCGAGGTTCTCGATGTCGATCGAGGAGATCCACTCACCGCCGGACTTGATCACGTCCTTGGACCGATCAGTGATCTGCATGTAGCCGTCGGCGTCGAGGGTGGCCACGTCACCGGTGGGAAACCAGCCGTCGAGCAGCGGGTTGCCGCCTTCGCCCTTGAAGTAGGTGTTGAGCACCCAGGGACCGCGCACCAACAGGTCGCCGAAGGCCTTGCCGTCGTTGGGCAGGGTCTTGCCTTCGCCGTCGACGATCTTCATCTGCACCCCGTAGAGCGGGCGCCCCTGCTTGACGCGAATCTTGTCCTTCTCTTCCGCCGACAGGCCGAGGTGCTTGTACTTCAGGGTATTGACCGAGCCCAGCGGACTCATCTCGGTCATGCCCCAGGCGTGCAGCACGGTGACCGCGAACTGCTCGTCGAAAGCGCGAATCATCGCCGGCGGCGCCGCCGAGCCGCCGATGACCAGGAATTTCACCGTCGACAGCCTCAGCTTGTTGCTCTGCAGGTGTTGCAGCAGGCCGAGCCAGATGGTCGGCACGCCGGCGGAGACGCTCACCCGCTCGGCCTCGAACAACTCATAGAGGCTGGCACCGTCCAGCTGGGCGCCGGGCATGACCAGCTTGGCACCGGAGAGGGCGGCGCTGTAGGGCAGGCCCCAGGCGTTCACGTGGAACATGGGGACCACCGGGCACACCGAATCGCGCGCCGACAGATTGAGTCCGTCGGGCAGAGCCGAGGCGTAGGCGTGCAGCACCGTCGAACGATGCGAAAACAGCACCCCCTTGGGATTGCCGGTGGTGCCCGACGTGTAGCACAGCGAGGAGGCGGTGTTCTCGTCGAACTGCGGCCACCTGAAGTCGTCGGAGTGGGAGTTGAGCAGATCTTCGTAGGCGAGCAGGTTGGGGATCTTGTCGCCCTTGGGCAGATGCGCGTGGCCGCACAGTGCCACCCAGCCCTTGACCCGAGGGCAGTGCGCCGCCAGCGCCTCGACCAGGGGCGCGAAGGTGATATCGAAGAATATGTAGCCATCCTCGGCGTGGTTCACGATGTAGGCGATCTGCTCGGGAAACAGGCGCGGATTGATGGTGTGGCAGACGGCACCGCTGCCGGATACCGCGTAGTAGATCTCGAAGTGGCGGTGGGTGTTCCAGGCCAGGGTGCCGACCCGCTCGCCGGGCTTCACCTCGAGCGCGTGCAAGGCGTTGGCCAGTTGGCGCGAACGACGGTGCGCATCGCGGTAGCTGTAGCGATGGATGCCGCCCTCGGGCAGGCGCGAGACGATCTCGGCGTCGCCGTGGCAGACGTCGGCGTGCTCGAGCAGGCTGGAAATCATCAAGGGCATTTGCATCATCTGGCCGAGCATGGCGATTCTC